>JANMWS010000061.1:0-2451 GCA_031394125.1 Gemmatimonadales bacterium | reverse complement strand
AGTCACAGTCGACGCGAGCGCAAGCCCTGCCGAATCAGGACCACAAAGGGATGGAGATGGCCAATGGCAGTCGCTGACCTGGCGATCGCTCCGGGTCAGGCAGCGGTCGGCACGCTCTTCCCCGCAATTGCCATGGAACAGCCGGATAAGGCGCGGGTCCGTGTCTCCGGTATGCCAGGGTCGAAGATTCCTCGCATCCTGATCCTGCTCGCTTCAGTGCTGTTGATCGGCGTGTATGTCTTTCCGTTGTGGAGCGTGCGTTTGACGGCGCCGCAGTATCCAGAAGGGCTGGGATTGCAAATCCGCATCAATACCGTAGAAGGCGCAACTGAGAACGATCTCAACAACATCAACAATCTCAACCACTACATCGGCATGAAGAGGATCGAGCCGGCAGCAATTCCCGAGTTGCGCATCATGCCCTGGATCGTGGCGGTGATCATTGTGACCGGGCTGGCGACGGCAGCACTCGCCAATCGACAGCTGCTCTATGTTTGGACCGCGGGGTTTCTCGCGATCGCGCTCATCGGTCTGATCGATTTTTGGAAGTGGGAGTACGACTATGGGCACCACCTCGACAACGAGCACGCCATTCTCAAGATCCCGGGGATGACTTATCAGCCCCCGTTGATCGGCGCAAAGCAGCTGCTCAACTTCCGCGCGGTATCGTGGCCTTCCCTCGGCGGAATTCTGGCCGGATTCGCGATGGCGCTTGCCCTGACCGCCGTGGTACTGGTGTGGCGCGAACGAAAGTTCGCGTTGGCGCGCAGCTGACGCCCACGAATCCTGCCGCCATCGGCATCGAGCAATGATATCATTCCCGCGTTCCGGCACGGCCGTCGTTGTACTTGCGTTGCTGAGCGCAGGTGCTGCTGGAGCGCAGGCGACTATCACGGTGTCGCCGCATGGCCCCGTCCGGACGCTTAGGGCCGCAGTCGCGGCAGCCTCTCCTCATTGGAGAATCGTCGTGAAGCCCGGGGTCTATCGCGAGCCGACAATCATCGTGGATAAGCCCCTCGAGATCATCGGCGATGGATGGCCGGTTCTCGATGGCGCGAGTGCCCGTCAGATAATGACCGTGACCGCGGACAGCGTCACAATTCGCGGCCTGCATTTCGAGCACGTCGGGACCAGCTTCACGGAGGATTGGGCAGCGGTGCGGTTTCAGACCGTTCACGGCTGCACCATCGAAGGCAATCGGTTCGATGACGCGTTCTTCGGGATCTACCTCGCCAAAGTCAACGATTGCACGATTCGCGGCAATGTTCTCCGCTCGGGCCGAGCACGCGAGATGAATTCCGGAAACGGAATCCACCTCTGGGCCTCGAACAGAATCACTATCGCGAACAACCGCATCTCCGGCCACCGTGACGGCATCTACTTCGAGTTTGTCCACAACAGCGTCATTAGCGGCAACGTCAGTGAGCGAAACCTGCGCTACGGCCTGCACTTCATGTATTCGGACGACTGCAGATATCTGAACAACACATTCAGGAGAAACGGTTCTGGTGTGGCGGTGATGTTTACCAACCGCGTTGAGATGACAGGGAACCGATTCGAGGAAAACTGGGGCGGCGCCGCTTACGGACTTCTCCTCAAGGAAATTGGAGACAGCAAGCTAGAGGGAAACGTTTTCTACCGGAATACCACGGGCCTGCTTGCCGACGGCGCTAATCGGCTGAAAGCGATCAGAAACGATTTCCTCGACAACGGCTGGGCGATAAAGCTCCAGTCGAGCACGCAGGACGGCAGGTTCACCGGCAACAACTTCATCGGCAACACCTTCGATGTCTCATCGAATAACAGCGAGACTACCACGACCTTTGCGCGGAACTACTGGGAAGACTACCGAGGCTACGACCTGGATCACGACGGCTTTGGGGATGTCTCATATCACCCCGTGCGGCTCTTCTCGATGGTTGTTGCCCAGAACGGCCCGTCGATCATACTCCTTCGCAGTACGTTTGTGCGTCTGCTCGACTCGGCGGAGAGCATCATTCCCGCGCTGACGCCGGAAGCTCTCGTTGACCGGGAGCCGGCGATGAAGAGAGTCAAGTGATCGAGGCGCGCCACATCACGAAAACGTTCGGGACACTCCGCGTTCTGGATGACTTGTCCCTTAGCATCGGGGCGCGCAGGATCACGGGCCTCGTCGGTCCCAATGCCGCGGGTAAGACAACGCTCGCGAAGATCATTCTCGGTCTCACGAAGGCGGATTCCGGCACGCTGGAGATCGACGGGACTCGGATCGGCGCTGACGATGCCTACCGTTCGCGCATTGGCTACATGCCGCAAATGGCGCGGTTCCCGGAGAATCTTTCCGCGCGGGAGTTGTTCGAGATGCTGACCGATCTGCGTCGTCCAACACGCCCGGTGGACGACGAGCTGGTCGAGCGCTTCAACTTTGCCGGCGCGCTCGACAAGCCCATTCGCATGCTCTCCGGCGGGACA
>JANMWS010000050.1:0-12333 GCA_031394125.1 Gemmatimonadales bacterium | reverse complement strand
AGCAGCCACGCGGAGTTGATCGTGGAGGCGCAGAGGAAGATCACGCGCGCTTTGTAGTCGGTAGTCTGATTGGTGATTGCATCGAGCACGCGAACGCCGGTCGCGCGCTTGGTGTTCTTGTCGTAAATCACTTCACTCGCGATCGCGAACGGCTTGAGAGTAAGGCGCCCGGTCTTCGCCGCCGCTGGCAGCGTCGATGATTGCGTGCTGAAGTAGGCGCCGTACGGGCATCCGAGCCAGCATGCGTTGCGATATTGGCAGGCAGCGCGGCCGGTCAGCTCCTTCGTCAGGTTTGCGGTGCGGCCTGGAATAAGGCGTCGCTGCCCACCGAACAACTTGGTCAGACGTCCGGCAATGAGTTCCTCACCGCAATTGAGCGGCATCGCCGGTTGAAACTGGCCGTCGGGGAGCTGCGCGAGTCCTTCGTGCGAGCCGGCGATTCCGGCGTGCTTCTCGACGTGATCGTACCATGGCGCGAGATCGGCGTAGCGAATGGGCCAGTCGATTGCGATGCCGTCCTTGGCGTTCGCCTCGAAGTCGAAATCACTCCACCGGTAGCTCTGTCGGCCCCACATCAGGGAACGGCCGCCGACCTGATAACCACGGTACCAGTCGAAGCGCTTCACTTCGGTGTACGGCGAATCCTTGTCAGACGCCCAGAAGGCGAGGTTTTTCTCGTTCAGCGGGTAATCGCGCTTGAGGACGGGATACATCTCTTCCATCGCGCGGGTGCGTCCACCGCGGTGGGGGTACTCCCACGGAGCCTTGGTCGCGTTGACGTAGTCCTTGACGTGCTCGACGTTGCGGCCTCGCTCGAGCACCAGGACGTTGAGCCCTTTCTCGGTGAGCTCTTTGGCGGCCCAGCCGCCGGAGATTCCTGATCCTACGACGATCGCATCGTAATTCGTGTCCGGCATCACGTCCTCGTTGGGGGGCGTTGAGGATGGGAATATGTCGCGCGGAGGGCGGTTGGGCTACGGGTTGCCACCACTGTTCCGGGCTCGTCATCCCACGTCTTTCCTTGCCTCAGATTTCTTTCCCCCTTCCGGAAGCGGTCGAATGGGTACAACCCCCGAACCGACGACGTCGAAAACCCGGACCGTAGCGATTCTCGTTGGTGCTTTGGTTGTCGCCGGTCTGGTTTTTTTCGTCAGGGGACAACGGGCGCCAAAACATCCCGACCTTCCTTTCGTTGCGGGCGTCGACACTCCTCCCGAGGGTCCCAACGGCAGGGTCGCCTGGTTCCTCAGAAAATATTCGGAACGATTTGCCGCTGCGCAGCACAAAATGGCGATCGAACAGGGCGCCGACATCCAATTGCTGCCGAAGGAATGGCCGGGGCCGAGATACATCGCGGATGCGCCCACCTACCCGAACGTCGAGACCTACTTCGTCGGCTATCTCCGTTATCTGGACACGGCGAAGGAGCGCTATCCCGCGTTGATGGACAGTATCGCGAGGGTTACGGTGGTCGAGTCGAGAATGGAATCGGCCGATTCCGCGGACGTGTTGAAGGGGATAGGCGGTGGATTCGCCTCGAAGCGTGCGGCGAATCTACAGATGTTCGACGACGGACAGGCTTACGGACAGGCAGCGTTGCGCCTTCACTATTACCTCGCGTCGCTCGGTTCGCGGGTGTCCTACAACTACACCGCAAACACCGCAAAATTCGAGATTGATGCCGAGCGCGATAGCGTATCCGTGCTTCTCGCGGACGTGCAACGGTACGGCGCAAAGCTGGCCGCGGCGTCGAAGCCTTAGGCCATCAGTTCGCCCACCAGCGGTTTCGTCTCTTTCGGGACTGCTGGGATCGGGTGCGGTGAGGAGAATGCCCGAGGCGAGCTATGCGCTGGCCTCATCGTTCGTGCGTGTGCCTTGGCGGCGTGTGCTCCCGCACAGCCGGCGAGCCCGATAACGACAAGAGTCCAGCAGGTATTGCTCGAGCGCCTGAAGTTCGTGAGACATGTCATGGGATTGGGGTGTGAGTGCACAATTCATAACCCCGGTGCGTCAGAACAGCGTCACACAAATCGGGCGCCTACCATAATCAAAAAGAAAACGGGGGCATCTTTCGACGCCCCCGCCTCCCTATTACGACTTTAGTATCTGACGATTGCTAGCGATGACCAGCGTGATCGTCGATTCCCGACTCGTGGTCGTCTTCAAATGCGTGGAACGAGCGGCGGATGTTGTCTTCGATCGTTTGAAGAGCAGCGCTTCCCGGCGTGGCTGAGCTCGGGTCAATCACGTTGTTCGAGCTGTCCAGAAACCACTTGGAAACGTCAATGCTGACCGTAGCATTGGTGGTCGTTGCATCGATAACGAGCGGTGGATTGAACGACATCTCGAGTCCGGCTCTAACCGATGATGTGAACACGAACGGAGTGGCTGCACTTCCGTACGTACCTTCAACGCGGACGCTCTTGCCAACCAGATTCGCGTTGGTGGCGTTGAATGCTGTTGCGCTCTCGCGCGCCGGCTCCAGCTTCGCTTCGAGCTTGGAATAAGTGCCAGCTGCGAGCGGGACGTTCAGCGCTGTCTTGAGCGTTCCGTCAACAGGAATGTCTACCAACACCGGATCGCGGGAAACATCTTCGCATTCGGTTCCCACCTCGGCGTGATCGTCGCCGGCCGCTTCGATCTCATTAACGCAGTTGGTGGTTTCGCCATCATTGAGCTCGATCTTGTCCATCACAAGTTGCACTTTGGTGATGGTGAAGTTGCCCGCCGTGCCGACCGTGAGATTCGAGCGCATCGCGGAAGTAGAGGTCGGCGCAGACAGCACGCTACTGGTGACTGACAGCTTGACCGGATGCAGATTCGAACCGGTCAGGTCGCCTGAGCATGCGGCAAGGGCACCAACAAGAGCAACGCCGGCGAACAGCTTCGTATTTTGCAGGAAACGGACAGTCATGATTCCTCCGTTATGTGAACCGTTGGCTTGGATGGGGAGTGCCAATCGGAGCAGTGAAAAAGCGTCATCCCCACACAATAAGACGATTTCCGGCAAATGGGCGGAACGGGAAAAGGAGTGAACGCCGCCTTTTAGACGGCGAACGGATTCCCCATATGGCCGAGGGGGGTTAAGGGGCCCTAGCTCACGCGGAAAAGGACAAAAAGACAGCTACGCGACAGCTTTGAACGGGGCTAACCGCGCCCTTGCGTCCGGGCACTTGATCCTTCAGGGCGCGAATGGTGCAGCGGATCCGGGTGTCATCACAACCGCTCTTCATGACATTCGCACGCGTGCTCATAGTCGGCGCTCTACCACTCACGATTGGTGCGTGTGATAGGTCCAGTCGCTCTGCGCCAGCCGATACCCTCGCGGTCGTGAGAGACAGTGTGCAGCAACTTTACCAAACCAGCTCAGGTCTACGCATGATGCCGTTCACAATCTCTTCACCCGCATTCGCTCCCAACGACCCAATTCCAGCGAAATACACCTGCGAGGGAGCGGATATTTCTCCACCGCTGGAGTGGTCCGGGGCACCAGAAGGAACGCGCAGCTTCGCTCTCATCGTCGACGATCCGGATGCGCCGGACCCTGCCAAGCCGCAGCGCGTGTACGTGCATTGGGTCGTTTACAACATTCCCGTGAGCACGACTAAGCTTCCGGAGAACGCGGCAAAGAGCGGACTGCCGCCTCGCGCGGTGCAGGGCACGAACGATTGGGGGAAGCACACGTACGGTGGCCCGTGCCCGCCGATTGGGCGGCACCGCTACTTCTTCAAGCTCTACGCGCTCGACACGCAGCTAAAGGGACTGAAGAACCCTACCAAGGCGCAGCTGGAGAAGGCGATGCAGGGTCACGCGCTCGATAATGCACAGTTGATCGGCACCTACGAGCAGGCAAAAAAGTAGAGTACGACACCTGATTAAACGCCTCCGAGGCTTGTCCCGCTAACCAGGCCGGCACAGATTCGGCAATCGTTTGTTTTTTCCAATCATGCCTGGAGGACATATCCATGGCGATCCAAATGAAAACCCCCGGCGTACACCACGTCTCCCTTCGCGTCAGTAATCTCGAGCGCGCGAAGAAATTCTACTGCGACACGCTCGGGTTTCAGCACCTAATGGATGCCGACAATCTCTGCCTATTCCTGGCCGGCGGCACTCCATTCGGACTGCGCGGCCCGACTGCTGAAATGCCCAAGGGAGACAAGTTCAATCCGCACCGCGTCGGCGTGGATCACATCGCGCTCGCGTGCACCGATGCGTCGGAGCTGAAACGGGTCGCCGCCGCGCTCTCGGCAGCCGGAATCGAGAACACAGGCGCCAAACGCGACGATACTCTCGGGAAGGATTACGTTGCGTTCAAGGATCCAGATCGGATCGCCTGGGAATTCTACATGGCGTGAACTGCCGCTCGCAGTTATCCAACCAGTCTACCCAATCCGCTCGCCGCTGACAGCGTCAAAGAAGTGCGCCTTCTCGAGATCGAACGCCAGAAAGATCTTGGATCCGATCGGCGGCAGAGACTGAGGAGAGACACGGGCTGTGACGTCGTGCTTTCCCGCGCTGGCGTAAATGAACGTCTCGTTGCCGAGGGACTCAACGAGATCCAGTCGCGCAGATGCGGTGGCGGCCGCAGCACGTGGACCGGCCACGATAGTCACATCCTCTGGCCTGATTCCCATCGTGATCGCCTTCCCTCTCGCTCCCGCCAGGCGCGACGCGACACGCTGCGGGAGATTGATCTCCCACTCTCCTCCCTCGGCGACGAACCTCGACGGGCCTCCGCCTTCCACGGTTCCGTTCGCGAAGTTCATCGCCGGATTGCCGATGAAGCCGGCGACGAATCTGTTCTTCGGTTTTTCGTAGAGGTTGAGCGGCGTGTCGATCTGCATCACGTGACCCTTGTTCATCACCACGATCCTGTCGCCCAGCGTCATCGCCTCCACCTGGTCGTGAGTGACGTAGATCATCGTCACCTTCAGCTCCTGATGCAGGCGGGCGATCTCTCGACGCATGGAGACCCGCATTTGCGCATCGAGATTGGACAGCGGCTCGTCGAACAGAAATACCTGCGGCTGCCTGACGATCGCGCGGCCGAGTGCGACGCGTTGACGCTGGCCTCCGGATAACTGGCGCGGCTTGCGATCGAGATAATCCTCGAGTCCGAGCGTAGCGGCGGCGGCCTGAACCCGCTCGTTGATGTCGGTCGCCGACATGTTCCTTAGCTTAAGCGCGAAGCCCAGGTTTTGCCTGACGGTCATGTGCGGATAGAGCGCGTAGTTCTGGAACACCATCGCGATGTCGCGCGCCTTGGGCGGCACATCGTTCACGACGCGGTCGCCGATCTTGATGGTGCCGGCGCTGATCGATTCCAGTCCGGCGATCATTCGCAGCGTGGTGCTTTTCCCGCAGCCCGACGGGCCGACGAGCACGACGAACTCGCCGTCCTTCACGTCGACATCGACGCGATCGACCGCTACCTGCTCGGTGCCTTCGTGGTAAATTTTACGTACCCCGCTGAGCGTTACCCGCGCCATTGTTTCGCTCCAGTCAAACTCCGTTTCCAGAAGCACCCTTGAATCATTCTCAACGCTCGAAGCCGCGTGATCCGGAGCATCCGCGTTTTTCCGGAGCATCCGTGTGAGTGAGTCGTACGCGTTCCCCGAGGATTTTCTCTGGGGAGCAGCAACTTCCGCTTATCAAATCGAAGGATCTCCCACCGCTGACGGCGCTGGTCGCAGCATCTGGCACCGCTTCTCGCACACTCCCGGCAACACCTGGCTGAACGAGACGGGCGACGTTGCCTGCGACCACTACCGGCGCTACGAAGACGATGTCGCCATCATGTCCGAGCTCGGCCTCAACGCGTACCGCTTCAGCATCGCGTGGGGTCGCATCTATCCGGAGGGAACCGGGCGCGTCAATAAAAAGGGGATCGACTTCTACTCGAGACTCGTCGATGAGCTTCTGAAGAAGGGAATCAAGCCCAACGCGACGCTCTATCACTGGGATCTTCCCGAAGCGCTCGACGACCGCGGCGGCTGGCTCAATCGCGACATCGCCAACTGGTTCTGCGATTACGCCGCGACGATGTTCGACGCCCTGGGCGACCGTGTCAACATGTGGGCTACGATCAACGAGCCGTGGGTCGTTACCGACGGAGGATATCTCTACGGCGTTCTCGCGCCCGGACACGCCAATCTTTTCGAGGCGCCGATCGCCACGCACAATCTGCTGCGCGCCCACGGGTGCGCGGTCGAGAAATTCCGTGCCAGCGACGCGGCGAAGAAAGGAAAGATCGGCATCGTCGTCAACCTGGAGCCCAAGTATCCCGCGTCTCAGTCGGCGGAGGATCTGGCTGCGGTGCGGCGCACCGACGCGTACATGAACAGGCAGTACCTCGATCCCATCTTTACGGGACAATATCCTGGGGAGTTGCGGGAGATTTTTGGCGAGGCGTGGCCGGAGTGGTCGGATGAAGACATGCGCGTCATCAAGCAGCCGATCGACTTCCTCGGCGTCAACTACTACACGCGTAAGGTCGAGCGGCACGACCCGGAGAGACTCCCGCTCCGAGTAAAGCCCGTGCCACAGCCAGACAGCATCACGACGGAGACGCATTGGGAAGTCTATCCGGAAGCGCTGACGAAGATTCTGCTCTGGGTGAAAGAGCGGTACGGAAAGATGCCGGTGTACATAACGGAGAACGGCGCCGCGTTCTACGACCCGCCGCACACGATCGACGGCAAGATCGAGGATCCGCTTCGCGTCGAGTATTACCGGCAACACCTCCGCGCCGCGCATGATGCGATGGCCAAGGGCGTCGATTTGAGGGGATATTTTGCTTGGTCCTTGCTCGACAACTACGAGTGGTCGCACGGCTACTCGAAACGGTTCGGCCTCGTGCACGTCGACTACTCGAGCCAACAGCGAACGATCAAATCGTCCGGGAGATACTACGCCGAAGTCATTCGGACGAATGGTGGTCATCTCGGATAGCGGATAGTCACAACCGCGGGCACCTTCCGCACTCTGATCTCAGGCCCTTTCACCGCTGCAGGCACACCGTCTACAGCCGCGGACAGAATCGGTTGTGATAGCGGCGACCACACGACGATTCCACCCGGTGGCAGCTTGATTCCCGCGCGCAGATTCAGGATTACCGTATTGCCCGTCCCCCGCATGTCGTAGGTAAGCGGGCCGTACGCAGTGCTGAGGTTCGACACGCGTACACCGGGGTCCTGCTTCACCCATTCGTCCTTGACGCCCGCGCCGATCACCAGCGAGCTATCGCTCTCGCGCTCGAACGCCAGCATGTCGAGGAAGCTCCGGATGTAATCGCTCCCCACCCACGTGTGCGGCATGTCGCCAATGAATTTCGGCGTTTGCGGATCGCGATAGACCACCTCCGCCCATTGGTGCCACTCGCTCGGTCGCTGGCCCGTGAAAAAGAAATCGAGCAGCTCATGAGCCTTGTCGCGCTGACCGAGCTGCACCATCGTGCCCACGGTGCGCAGCTCGTACGGCGTGTAGGCATCCCATGTCTTGACGCCATTCGCCCTCAAACGCGCTTCCTGGAAATACTTCTCGAAAGTGCGCATCAATAGCGGGCCCGGCAGTCGTCCCGCTTCGCCAACCGGGGACACCGCGATAGTCGTCGAGGTCGCGTCGAAATCGGCCAGCTCCACCGAGCCCGGGATGTAGTCGATCTTGCGCGTGATCACGACCTGCCGGATGGACTCGAACAGATTCGAGCGGAAGCTGCTCCTGATCTGGGCGAAGCCCGCCGCCTCCGGCTTGCCGAGCTCCCTGGCGATGAATGCCGCGTCCTTGAATCCGCGCAGCGCAAAGAAATCATCCCAGTAGGAATGCATCGGTTTCGCGCTGTAGCCCTCGTGTGATATGGACTGCGGCAGCAGTCCGTAGAACGGCTTGTTAGCGCCCACCGTGTACTGCTCGGTCATCCTCTCGTGGCGGAGAGAATCCATGTACGCCACCGCCTTGGCAACGTGCGGCCACATCTTCTCCAGCTCTGCCTTGTCGCCAGTATGACGGTAGTACTCGGCTACCAGATAGATGAATTCGCCATGACTGTCGTTTTCCGGAACCGGCGTCGCGCCATGCTCGTCGACACAACACGGAACCTTGCCATTGTCGTACTGATACTGGGCGTACCACTCCATAAACTCCCGAACTGCGGGTGCATGGCCTAGTCGCAGCAGCGCGGTCGATGTCAGAGAGCCATCGCGGATCCACGACCGCGAGTAGGCGCGCGAACCGGGCTGGATCGCCGCGCCATCTCGATTGATGAGAATGTCCCCCAGCTGGGTTTGCATTGTCTCCGTATACCGCGATGCAGAAGCGGGCAGCGATATAGTGACTCGGCGTAGCTTCTCAATCCAATCTGACCGCGCCTTCTCGAGTTGCGCCGCCACCATGCGCTCACCCTGTCCGGGAAGCAGAGCGGTCCCTGGCTTCAGATCTCCGCCGTGAAGCGGCACCGCGATATCGATCGGACTGGACGTCGCGTGTGGACCAAGCTCGATCTCGTACGCGAAGGCAGCCGATGCGTGGCCGGCGGGATCGGTGACGGAAACGGGATTGGGAAGTTTGCCGGCACGAAGCCAGTCGACGATGTTCCCCTCGCTGAATGTCACAGCTCCAAACCCACTCGGCGAGTTGAGCGAGCGAACGAACTTGTTGCCCGTGACACGCGCCGCCGAGCCTTGGAGCGCAATCGTGTCTATCCGGGCAACGCCGCCGGACAGGTTCAAGAACTGCCAGGGCGGATTGACCTGAAAAGGCCTGATCGCGAGATAAAGAGTTAGCCGCTTGTACTTTGGCGAATTGTTGGTGACGCGATACCGAGAGTAGAGCACGGACGAATCTGATGGACCACCGGCGAACGCGTTGATGGTGAGATCCAGATCTTTGGTGCTCCAGCTCACCTGCGGCAGCGGCAGCGATTCCCGATTCGGTATCACGGAAGTCTTCACATCGTTCCAGGTGAAGAGCTTGCCATCGGCCAAGAGAAACGGCTCGATCGAGAACTGCCCGCGTCCTACCTCAACCATTCCCTGTTCGTTGATCAGGGCCTCGGCGCTGTCGCGATCGACGCCGATCACTGTCCAGTACGATTGCTCACTCAGGAGCGGCTTCGGATAGCTTCCCCTCGGTGCTTCCCTCGCGATCGTCATGAAGAAATCGTTCTCGCTCGCAGCCCACTCGAGGGGCTTGATGCTGATGTCGCGGATGCCGTACCCACTCCTATTTTCCGGTGAGAGGAGCACGATGCGCAGGAAGCGCGCGTCGCTCTCCGGCAGGTACAGGTAATCGCGGAACAGTGGGGAAAGGGCGATCGCCGTTTTACTCGACGACGCGACAACCTGAGTGAGCGGAGAAATTGAGTTTCTGTAGACCGTGTACAACGTTCGCCAGGTCTGCTTGTCCTGCGAGCCCTGCACTTCGTAGGAATTCGCGCGTCGCCCTGGCTCCCAGTTGATGACGAGCCCGCCAAATTCGCGGCGCCTGGCGAAGTCGATGTCGATCGTCTCCGCGCCGGGTGGTACTTGTCCCGCGGCCGTGGAAGCAGTTCCACCAGCGGGGGGAACTACTCGCATGGGCGCGCTTCGCCAGGCACTCGTCGCATCTGCATCGATTGCGCGCCAGACGTCGTATCCCTGCGCCTGCGATGAGGCGGTTATTGTCGGAGCGGGATAGATACGCGCTTCAGGGTCTAGTGTCGTAACGGCGAGATCGTCGAGCCAGACGCTTCCCTTCCCGCCCGAGCCCGCAGTGATTGCGATCTCGATGGCCGCGAAGCGCTTCAGCATCTTGTCGTTGGTTGGACCCCACGCAAAAGAGATCTGCCGTTTTTTGCGCGTTATGGTCTGCCAATCCTTTGGAAATTGGAAATTGGGCGTATTCGACCACCAGACGTTCTCGCCGGTCGAGTCGATCATCTTGAACTCGAGCGTGTTGGTCGGCGCGTCGGCTTTGATGGCGAACGAGAACTCGTAGTTGGACGGCAGCGTCAGGGTAAGCGGACGATGGATCACCGCGTAACCGCCGTGCCCGTGAAAATCGAAATCCACCCGCATTGCTCGGCCGTGCACACCGTTGGAATCGGGATGAACCGATGTCTCCACACCATCGGCGGGCGAAGCAGTCCACTGACTGACCGAGTCGAAGGAATCCAATACTATGGTAGTGGGCGCCGGGCTTTGTGCCCCTGCCTGCAACGTCAGGATGACGCTAAGAAACAATGGGCTCCAACCACGAATCATCCTTTCACGCTGCCGGCCATTACGCCCTGGATGTAGTAACGCTGGAGAAACAGGAACACTGCGAGGACCGGTATAACTGTCAGCACTGACCCTGCCATCATCAGCTCGGTATCCATCACGTGCTCGCCGGAAAGGTTTGCGAGGGCAACGGGAAGGGTATAATGCGCCTCGTCGCTCAGCACGATCAACGGCCACATGAAGTCATTCCACGTCGCCAAGAATGTCCAGATGGCGAGCGTCGCGAGAATGGGTAGAATCCCCGGCACCACGACCGACCAGTAGATCCTGAGCTCGGACGCTCCGTCGATGCGTGCGGCATCGAGCATGTCGTCGGGAATCGAGAGCGCGTATTGCCGGATGAGAAATATCCCGAAGATGCTGGCCATCCCCGGGATGATCACACCCCAATAGGTGTTGATCAGATGGAGATTCTTCATCAGCAGGAAGAGCGGCAGCATCGCAACCTGCACCGGCAGAACCAGACCGAGCGAAAGGATTCGAAACGCCCGATCGCGTCCGCGAAAGCGGAGCTTGGCAAATGCGTAGCCGGCCATTGAGTTGATCACCAGCGACAAGCCGGTCACGATGAACGCGATCAGGGCGCTGTTGAACAGGTAGCGACCGAGATTCAACCGCGTGAACAACTCGCCGTAATGCGAGAACGTTATCCGGCTGGGCAAGAAGTGCGGCGGATATGTACTGGCTTCCCCAGTCGGCATAAACGAAGCAGACAGCATCCACATCATCGGCAGCAGCGCGATGAGGGCACCGATGATCAAAAGCGCATACAGAACGACCTGCGAGATACGCCGCCGAGTAAGGGCGGAGTCTACCCGCCCGCGACCCCCAGCCGCCCCGCCGATAGCCCCCGGCCGGTAGTCTTCAGTTGCAGTTCCCTCGACAAAACGTGGATTGGTGCGGGACATCTACGTCCTGTCCTTCTGTAAGCGGAATTGAATAAGGGTCGCGATCAGAATCACCACAAACAGAACAAAGGCGATAGAAGCTGCGTACCCCATCCGCCACCAGCGGAATCCTTCCTCGTACATCATCAGCACGACGGATGTAGTGCTGCGAAGCGGCCCGCCCTGCGTCATCACATACGGCTCGGAGAAGAGCTGGAAATAACCGATCATCGTGATGACGCCAACGAACAAGAGCGTAGGGCCGAGGAGTGGCAGCGTGACATTGAAGAAACGGCGCATGGGACCGGCGCCATCGATCTCAGCCGCGTCGTATAGATCCTGTGGAATCGCCTGCAGCCCGGCGATGAAAATCAGCATGTTGTAGCCGAAGTTCTTCCACACCGACATCAGGATGATCGCGGGCATCGCCCAGCGCGGATTGCCGAGCCAGTCAATCGGTCCGATGCCAAAATGACCGAGCGTGTAATTCAACAGCCCGTAACGGGTGTGGTACAGGTAGCGCCACACGATCGCGACCGCGACGAGGGTGGTGACGAAGGGCGTGAAGTAGAGCGTACGGAAGAAGCTTTTAAATCGGACCAGCTTCGAGTTCAACAGGAGCGCGGTCGCGAGTGAAACCGCTATAGTGATTGGACCACCGACAACCGCGAAGTAAAAAGTATTCCTGAGCGCCGTCCAGAATTCCGGAGTGTGGAGCAGCTTCGCGTAATTCGCGAGACCTATGAATCGTGTCGTCGGGGGGTTGGCGATCGCGTAGATGTCGAAGTCTGTGACGCTAAGAACCAGCGACGCTAGAACCGGCAGAAAGAAGAAGATGAAAATGAGAACGAGCGCCGGCGCGAGGAATAGCCACGCCGCCTTCCCGACATCGGCGGGCATCTGTGGGCGAGAGACGCGCGCGCTCATTTTGTAGGTGCGCCAAAAGGAATCGCGGTGCTCATTTCTTTAGCGCCGCCTGAGCGAGCAGGTACCGCCTCTTCTCGAGCATGGCGTTCACATCCTGATCGAGCGACGCCAGAGTCTGATCGACGGTCTTCGCCTTCCGTATAGCCTGTTCTCCGTGCTCAAAGATCGTCGTCGCGATCTCCTCCCATTCCGGAACCTGCGGCAACGGCGCAACTCGCTCGAGCTGATCACGAAACGCGCGCGCGTATTTGTTGTTGGCT
>JANMWS010000022.1:0-40337 GCA_031394125.1 Gemmatimonadales bacterium | reverse complement strand
ATCATGGACAGATCGTGCGCTTCGCCAATCAAAGCTTCTATGTCCGCTCCCTTTACGGATGCCGCGAACGGAGCGTAGAACTCCCCGAGCATCGTTCGCCAATTCACATCTCCTTCCTCGATTTTGTCGAGGTCGGTTTCCATGTGGGAGGTGAATTGGACATTGAAGACATCCGGGAAGCTCTTCACCATCACTCTCTCGACTTGCTCGCCGAGAAAGGTCGGAAAGAAGCGACGTTGCTCGAGCTGTGCGTAGCGACGGTCGACGAGGGTGGATACGATCGACGCGTACGTTGATGGACGGCCGATTCCCAAACGCTCCAGCTCCTTGACCAGACTTGCCTCGGAATATCGCGGCGGGGGCTCGGTGAAGTGCTGTGACGGAGTGATCGCCTTCACGGGGATGTTCTCGCCCTTCTCCACAACCGGAAGTCCCTGCTCTTCCTCGAGCGCTTTCCCTTCCTCGGCTTCGCGCGATTCCTTGTAGAGACGCTGGTATCCATCGAACTTGACGACGCTGCCGGTCGCTCGGAACAGGAAGCGCCCCAGATCGAAATCTACCGTGGTGGTGTCGAACACGGCTGGCGACATCTGCGACGCCATGAACCGCTGCCAGATCAATTCGTATAGGCGATACTGGTCTTCCTTGAGATACTTCCTGATGTGTTCCGGCCTGCGGGTCGGATCCGTCGGTCGAATGGATTCGTGCGCATCTTGGGCATTTTTTGCCTTGCCGTCGGTGTACAGCCGCGGAGCATCGGGCAGGTACTGCTGGCCATACATCATCTTGATGTACTCGCGCGCCTGATCTGCAGCGGAGAGCGCAACCCGAGTGGAGTCGGTGCGCATGTACGTGATTAAGCCGACAGCGCCTTCCTCACCGATCTCTATTCCCTCATAAAGATCCTGCGCAAGTCGCATCGTCCGCTTCGAGCCAAAGCTCAGTTTCTTCGCCGCGTCCTGCTGCAGTGTGCTCGTCGTAAATGGCGCGCCAGGATTCTTGCGCCGCTCGCGACGCTTTACTTCCGTGACCTCGAACGTCTTGCGCGACGTGAGCGCGGACAGAATCTCGTTGGCTTCGGTTTCGTTGCTGATGACCGGCTTCTTGCCGTCGAGCAGATGCAGCTTCGCGGTGAACTGCTGCTTGTCTTTTTCCAGCGACGCCTCGACCGTCCAGTACTCGACCGGCTTGAACGCGCGGATTTCCCTCTCACGCTCGACTAAGAGCCGAAGCGCAACGGTCTGAACCCGTCCCGCCGAAATCCCCTTCTTCACGGTTTTCCAGAGGACCGGACTGGCCTTGTAGCCTACGAGTCGGTCGAGAACCCGGCGCGCCTGCTGCGCGTCGACTTTTCGCTCGTCGATCTCGCCCGCGTTGGCGATTGCCAGCTGCACCGCCTCGCGCGTGATCTCGTGAAAGAGAACCCTTCTGACAGGTGCCCCATTCTTGGATTTTATCTGCTGCGCCACGTGCCATGCGATGGCCTCGCCCTCGCGATCAGGATCTGTCGCGAGGAAAATCTCTCTCGAGTCCCGCGCCGCCGACTTCAAATCGGCAACGGTCTTCTCCTTCCCCGGAATCGTGACGTATTCGGGCTCGAATCCGTTCTCGATGTCGATCCCCATCTTCTTTTCGGGGAGATCACGGACGTGACCGATCGTCGCGCGAACCCGGTACGCGCGCCCGAGGTACTTGCCTATGGTCTTGGCTTTCGCCGGCGACTCGACGATGACGAGCGAGGTCGAGCCTGGCTCGAAAGCTTCGCCGTCATCCTGCGCCGCTACTTTACGCGCCTTGGTCGGGCGGCTCGCCGCGGTTGTTTTCGTGGCGCGCTTCGCCGTGGTTTTTCTTTTAGCTGTCTTGGCCTTCGCCATCTCTAGTGTACCGTCGTGTTGTCGCCGCTCGGAGACGAGTCTTCCAGACCAGTTCCTTCCAGCAATCCGCGCAGATCATCGAGGGCGATCCGCCCTTCGAACTGCATTAAGGCCCTCTCGATGATGTGTTCCAGCTCGAGGCCGTTGATTGCCCCCGAACCGTTGAGAGAGAGCAAATGTCCCCACGCGTCGGGTGCGAAACGCCCCCGCTCGTGCGGTCCCATTACCCGGAATGTGGTCTGCCCTGGAATTCGTTCGTCCATGATGCCGTTTTGGGTTATCTGGTAGCCGAGCCGAGCTCGACGATTTTCGCTATAAGTTGTTGTTTCACAAGCTTTTCCGTGTCGAGAACCACATCGGCGGTCTCGTAAAGGGCCCGCCTCTTCTCGTACAGCTCCCGCAGTGCAACCACCGGGTCTCTGCCCGCCAGGAGCGGTCTGGTCTCCACCCGGCGCAGTCTTCGAGCAACTGCCTCGGGTGACGCTCTAAGGTATATGATACGTCCAGTCGAACGCAAAAGTTCGACTGAGCTGGTTTGCGTTATCCAACCCCCTCCGGGCGACAACACCATCCCGCCACTGCTGCTCAGCTCATGCGTCAGGGCGGACTCCATCGCTCGGAAGTGCTCTTCGCCTTTCAGCCGGAAGATCTCCCGCACTTCCATCCCCGATCTCCGCTCGATCTCGCGATCGAAGTCGAGGAACGCTCTTCCCAGCCGGCGCGCCGCAGCTTTGCCTATCGTCGTCTTGCCGACTCCCGGAAGCCCGACGAGGATCAGATGCGGTGGCTTATCGTCCCTTTCTGTCACTCAGCGACTGAATGTAACTGTCGTAATTGCGCCGAGTCTCCCTGAGAGAATCTCCGCCAAACTTCTCGAGGAGGGCCTGGGCGACCACGAACGCTGTCATTGCTTCGGCGATTACTCCCATCGCCGGAACGGCCGTGACATCACTTCGTTCCGCCACCGCCTGCGCGGGCTCGCGGGTTTTCATCTCGATCGTCCCCAGCGGCCGCATCAGCGTGCTGATCGGCTTCATCGCAGCGCGAAGGACAATCTGCTCGCCATTGCTCACGCCGCCCTCCATTCCGCCGGCCCGATTGGTCCGCCTGCGCACGCCACCCGCCTTCAGATTTCCCGCGTCGGCGTCGATCTCGTCGTGAACATCGGACCCCTTTCTGCGCGCCGACTCGACGCCCAACCCGATCTCTACTCCCTTTACCGCCGGGATCGACATGATTGCCGCGGCGAGCCTGCCATCCAGCTTCCTGTCCCACGACACGTGCGAGCCTAGCCCCACCGGCACCCCATCACAGATCACCTCGGCGATTCCGCCAAGGGTGTTCCCATCCGCCTTCGCGGCGTCTATTCGCGCAATCATCTCTTTCTCGGCGTTGCCATCCAAAGTGCGCAGGGGCGACGCGTCGGCAGCTGCGTTGAGGTCGGCCGGCATCTTGTCAGGCCGCTTGGCGTCGACTCCACCAAGGTGCACAACGTGGCTGCCGATGGTGATCTCGAACTCGCGGAGGAAGCGCCTGCAGATGGCTCCAGCGGCCACGCGCGCGGTGGTTTCGCGGGCGGAAGCGCGCTCCAGCACGTCGCGCGCGTCGTCCCGATCGTACTTGAGCATTCCTGACAGATCGACGTGTCCGGGACGAGGGCGGGTGACCGCACGCTTTCGCTCCGGATCGGTGTCCCGGGGAGCGGGATCCATGATCTCCTGCCAGTTCTTCCAATCGCGATTGTGAATCAGCATGGCGATGGGAGAGCCCAGCGTCTCGCCGGCGCGTACGCCGGAAAGGAATTCGGCGTGGTCCGACTCGATCGTCATGCGCCTGCCCCGACCGTAGCCCTGCTGCCTGCGGGCCAGGTCAGTATCCACATCAGCCGCCAAAAGAGGCAGTCCGGCTACCATGCCCTCGAGGATGGATACGAGGGCAGGTCCGTGTGACTCGCCGGCGGTGGTGAATCGCAGCATGCGCCTCCATAAAAGAAACGAGCCCGGTTCTTGACCGGGCTCGCTTTCCAACTCGTACCCGCGTCCTGCGGGAATCCTACGGGCAGGTCGTGGTAAACGTATTCGGAAGCGTCGCGATGACAACCCCTCGCGCCGTTGCTCCGACGAGCACCAGCTGCCCGGTCGGTCGCAGCGCCGCTTTTACCGGCCCGATTATAGGATCACGTATTTGAATCTGGGCCACTTTCTGATAGCAGTTGGTATCGTAGACATCAATCAGCGGCTGAGAAGACGCTGTGAAAATCAGACGGGTGCTAAGCGGGAACATTGAGGCATTGTTCTGCGGGTGGAAGTCGATGCCCGCGTTGGCCGCCGCAGTCGGGAGTACGCCCTGCAGTCTGAGGGCTCCGTTCAGCAGGTACGTAGAGTCTCCTCGAATCGCAACGAGGGAGCCGTCAAAATTGATCGCCACGCCCTGAACCTTAGAGAACGCATTTGCGATGAAGTCCGACACGTCGGACGCCGGCGACACGCCCAGGTCGATGAACGGGAAGTTCGGGTCCGCTCCTCGCGAGGCGTTGTACGTCAGCGCGCGGCTACCGTTGGTGGCTCCGCCCTCTCCAAATATCGCGCGATTGAAGTCACCGGAGCCGCGAACGAACGTTGTGTCGCGGAACCCAAGCCTGTTGATGTCGATGACCGTCGATGACACAACGCTGGTTACGGGATCGGTGTACTTGTAGGGCACCAGCACAGTCTGATTGACGCCGTTCGCGTCATATCGAATGACCTCGAGTGTGTCGGCGCGTCCCGCGCTCTGGCCCATGGCCTGCTCGAAAAACAGATGCGAGGTCCCTTTGGTCAGATTCTCCCACCGCAACGTTCCATTGTTTGTTTGGAACGGAGCCGACTGGCCAGGCGTCGGGGTCGTTGAGTAGGCAAGTACGACATCGCCACAAGCTCCGCCAGACTGAATGCAGGTCGCGCCGAGAAATTGCGGGCGATCGCTGAAATCGTATTTCGTGCGCACCTGGATCGGCGCGCCGCTCGTCGACGATGTAGTTGTAGTAATTGTATATGCGATGATGTTCGGAAGCTGATAACGGAACGTTTCCACGCCGTTACCGACTGCGTCCAGCCTCACGTAACTGATACTCGTACCGCCTGAGTTTGCTACGAGCACTGTATCGCCAATGGCACCGGTGTTGTTGAGCGGCCAGCCGGCGATTCCCCAAGGACGGGAACCGACGATTATTCCGGGTTGGAAACCCAGCGTCGCCAGATCGAAGACCTCGACCCGGTTCTGCGTGATGTTGCTGATGTAAAGTCGGTCCTTACCTGGGTGATACATGGCGTCGGCCACCACACCCCCCGCAGGCAACGGACGCGTAACGCCCGCTACAACAGTCACGGTATCAATGCGGTCCGCACCGCTCGCCAGCTTCGCATACGCCCTAACGCCGTTCGTATTTCGCGCAAACACCTGGATGTACGCCGTCGTCGGAAAAACCGTGTACGGCAGTTTCATCGCGAAGGTGTGCGGCTGGAATGTCAACTGCCCATTCGATACGAAAGTCGCCGAATCATCAATTGCTCCACCGACTGCGCTTCGAACTTCGTACCCAAGCTGGCCTATGCCGCTCGGATCATCCGCCTCCACGTGCACAGTGTCGCCGACCTCGATGCGGCTGACATGGCCGCAGGCGTTGTCGTAAGCCGAGTTGCCCACACAGTACTGATTCACTACCGGCACAGAGTTTACCTGAGCTGCCGTCTGCACCGTGATCGTGATGCTGGGCCCCGTTGCGCGTTGCCCCAGAGAATCTCTGAGGAATGGCGTAATAGTGAGCGTCCCTGCAGTCGCGTTAGCTGGAATGGCGATCGTGTCTTGCATCGTCAACGAATCCTTGAGAGGACTCGAATAGATAGCCGAATCTGCACGTACGACCGGGCCGGTTGTATTCAGGCCCAATGAACGGATCTTCACCGCGGTCTTGCCCATGATCGTAACGACAATGGATTTGCCGAGGACCGCTGAACTTCCGGAGAATGGGCTGAGCACCCTAACGTCTGGCGGAGGAAGATTTCCGGTAGCCATGCGCAAGCTGTCCACACCCGAGGAATTCCCCGCCCCGTCGATTGCCGAAGCAGTAATGATTACCGGCGTGCCTGGTGGTACCGAGCGCGACGCAAAAAGGGTGAACGGCAGGCTGATGTCGGTGACAGCGCTCGTAAACACGGTGTCAAAGACGACTCCCACAGCGCCGAATGCCTGAACGTGAATCGATTTCAGGCCGAGGTTGTCCTTCGCCCCGGTTGTGAAGGAGATCACAGTATCTGCGCCTCCCGTCCCGGGAGTCAGCGTCACGGTGGGCGGAGTCCGATCGTGGGTGGCATCTGTCGACGTCGTGTCGTTGCACGCCGCGACTCCGAGGGAGATCAACGCTGCGACTACGGCCAGTGCCAGGCCGCGGCGCAGACCGCCGGTGAGGTCTTTATGCATTCGAGTCACCTTTAACGGGTGGCTGGTGGTATCGGATTCGACGAAGCGCCGGGTATCGGCGCGCCGTCGTCGATGATGTGGGGCGTAACTAGGATGAGCAGATCACGCTTCTCGTCGTCGGTGCGCGTCTCGCCGAACAATCTTCCGATGATCGGCAGATCGACGAGGAGCGGAATGCCCGACTTGGACTGCGTGGTCTGCGTTACGGTGAGTCCACCGATGACTGCCGTCTCGCCGTCTCCAACCAAGAGCTGAGTGTCTCCCGACTGCTTGCCAAAGATGAATCCGACGTCCGACGACGCGAGCTGCGCATCGGAGTTTTCAGCGTGCAGCAGGAGCAGGATCTGGCGGTTGTTCGTGATGTGCGGCGTAACGGTCAGAATGATACCGACCTGCTTCATCTGCACCGTTGCGCGCGGCACCTGGCTTCCGGTCGCGCCGGTAAGGTTCGCGGTGTTGGCGTCCAGCACTCTGATCGGGATTTCCTGACCGACCTGGATCGATGCCTGTCGGTTGTCGAGCGTCACGATGCTCGGCTCGGCCTGAAGATCGGCGAGTCGAACTTCCTGGAGCGCGTCGAGGAAGCTAGTGAGCTGGAACTTGCCGAGCGCGGTCGAGAAGACCACCTGGAGCGCAGGATTGACTACGCGAGCGTTCGCATTGGCGATTGCCGACAGCGCATTGCCGCCCAGAAGAACGCGATCGCCGCTGAGAGGCGTGCCGCCACCGAGAGCGTCGGGAACTCCGTCGCCGTTGGTGTCGATGGGCTTGAGCGTCGCTGGATCCGTGCGCTTCACGAGCTGGCTGAAGAACTGATCCGACCCGGTTCCTAGATCGTACGAGAGCCCGATGTCTTCGATGTTCGTTCTGTTGACGAAGATGATCTTGGCCTTGATGCCGACCTGCGGCGTGCGGACGTCGAGGTTGCGGACGTACTGCAGCACATCGGCGAGACGTGAGGCCGTCTCCGTGATGATGAGTGTGTTGGTGACGCTGTCCGCGGCGACGAGCCCACGGGCGGCGCAAACCGGCCGCGCGTTGCTGACGACGTTGCCGCTTGACTGAATCTGCGGGCAGTCCTTCTGAAGAAGCTGCTGTATGGTCGGTACGAGCCCGCTGGCGCGCGCATAGTTGATCGAGACGAGCTGCGTCTGAAGCGGCTCAGAGGCCTGGCGGTTCAGGATGTTCGCGTAGCTGTCAACGGTGATGATTCCTGAGACTGCATCTTCCGACGCGGCCAGGCCCTGGCCCTGAAGGATCGCGCGCAGCGCGACATCCCACGGCTGGTTCCGAATCTCGGCGGTTACTGTACCAGCGACATCCTTGCCTACGACGATCGTCCTGCCGGAGAACGCGGCGAAGGAAGCGATCACGTCGCGGATGTCCGTATCCTGAAACGTTACGTTGATCAACGGCTGCTGTGACTGCTGCGCCTGCGAGAAGAGTGCGACCGGAATGTCATCCGTACGCGCTGCTCTCACGGGCGCGCGAGCTGCGGCCGGCGGATTGTATTGCGGCTGTGACTCGGGCTGCGCTTGCTGCGGCTCCGCCTGAGTTGCTTGTGTTTCGACCTGTGCGACTACTTTGGGCGTCGCGGTGTGCACGGAAGCAGTTGCCACCGAAGCCGAAGCTTTCTTTATGTCAGCGGTCGCGTTGGCCGAAGGCGCCTGAGGAGGCTTCGGAGCGGCGACATACCCATCCTTATTGGACGACCACGAGGAGTACTCGGTGGTCTTTCCACCGGAGAAGGTTATGCGTACTTCGGTGTCGCTATGCTTCACATCGTACTGGTGCTTCGCATCCATATCGATGACGACGCGGACGACGTTCGGGCGGAACTGCGAATACCGAATGTTGGTGATGCCGCCGCGCGAGATCCTGTCGTAGCTGCGCTGCGTCATGGCCAGGCTGGCTCCTTTCAGATCTACGACGACGCGCGCGGGTGCATCCAGAGTAAAATTCTGCACGTCCACACCGGCATTGACGCCGATCACCACGTCAGTCTTCCCGGATGATGGGACTACACTGAGTGAGTGAACGGTTACTGCCGAAGGGGGCAGAAACAGGAGCGCTGCAGCTGGCAGCGCTTTTAGAAAGCTCATTGGCGGGGCCTCGTTTTGGTCGAGTCGATTACGAAGGGCAGGATTTCCTGCCGGCTGTAGCCGAACTCTTCGATCGTGAAAATCACAGCTTTCTCCTGGATGGCGGCGACCCGCATTCTGCCGATCGTCTGGCCAACTCTCACCTTGTACTGCTCTTTAGACGTGACATCACGCAAAACCGCAACAGAATTTTGGCCTCGCGGATCGAACGCCACGGCAACTAGTTTGAGGTCGTTCAGAAGCGGGCGCAGATCCGTCGTCGTGAGTAGCGAGACAAATGGATCGCGGCGTCCGTCGCCTGCGTACTGAAAGACTTCTCGGTTGATCAACACCTTCGGCGCCGTGTCGGCGGGGAGCGGTGCTGAAGCCGGAGCCTTGGCGGTCGCCGGGCTCGTCGTCGTTGGCTTCGCAGCGTTGTTTGCATTCGGCCTCGGAGCTGCCTGTGCGCGGGCCTGCGCGGACGCGCCGCTCGCCAGTGCGGCGACCAGAACGAATGCTACTGAGACTGAGCGCTGCATTATTTCACCGCCGTGGGCGGGGTGTAGGGCGTTGTGCGGGCAACGTAAGTTTGCACCTGGAACTCCGTGTCGACGAGCGATTCACCCTTTCTCACGCGTGCTTTCGTCTTGTCGGCGATGGGATGGAGCTTGATCGCCATTGTCACGGGCGCGATGATGCGGCTCAGCGAGCCGACGTTGCTCAGAAACTGGCCGACCGGGTGATAGCCCCCGATGACCGCGAGCTTGTAGCGATAGGTATCGAACTGCTCACCAGCCAGAACCGGCATCGGCTCTACAGTAGCCAGGTCGAGACCGACGCGGCGTGCCGCCGTCGATATGTCCTCGAGAAGTGCCGGAACTTCGTTGCTTCTCGGCACGAGCTGGCGCATCACTTTGAGGCTCTGGTCGTATTCGGCTGACTGCGCGCGCAGCTTCTGCACGCTGCCCTGCGCGATGTCGGCGCGGGCTTCCTGATTCTTCTTGTCCAGCGAATCGACGTGAGCCTGCGTAACCGCCAGCTCCTTTGCTTTCGGTTTGTACAGGAAATACCAGTAAGCACCGAGCAGGAGCACAGCGGCAAATCCGAGCGCCGCGTACGTCTGCTCTTTCTTGGTCATGTTGGCGCCGATAGCCATCTTAGTGTACCGCCGAGACTACGAGTGGAACCGTCTTTATCGCGAATGCAGGAGGAGTTTGCGTCTCCGCCTCCAGCGTGAACTCCGTGACTTCTTTTCCTTCGGCTTGAACGAGATCGGACCTCGATAGCTGCACGTTCTGAATGAACGGCGACGCCTCGAGTGATTTCATGAAGCGCGTGAGCGCCTGAATATCCACCGTGTGCCCGACGATTTTGAACTTGATGTCCTTCGCCGCGGCGAGGAGCGAGTCAGATCTTGTTTTTCTGGCCAGATTTCGCGCGGCCGCCTGCTGTTTGAGCGTCTTGGTAGTGTCAGCGGCGACTTTCTTCGTGCTGGTATCAGCGACCGCTGCGCTGCGCGGTTGGCTTGTTTGGGTGATCTCGGTCAGCCACGTGTATTGCGGGAGGGCGTTCGATACCTCGTACATCAAATGCGACCACAGGTACCGCGAATCATCGATGGACTTGATGATCGCGATCTGTTGATAGAGGGAGTCCCGAGTCGCCTCGGCCCTCGCTTTTGCGTTGAGAACGGCACTGAACTGCGCGGAGTCGTTTACAGCCTTCGTCTCGCGCTGCTCCAGAGATCTCGCCTGCGCCGTTTGATGGATGAACATGAACGCGATGAGAAGACCGGAAGCGGCTGCTGCTCCGATCGCACCGAGCAGGTACTTGTCGGTGATCTTCTCGGTTATGCCGGCGAACCACTGCGACGGATGAAACTCGAACTTGGCGCCGCCGCCTGTTTTCGCGCGTCGTTTCTTCTTGCCGTCCCCGGGGAGGAGATTGATCTCAATCATAGTATAGGTGCTCGGGGGTCAGTTCTTACGGAGGGCGAGGCCAATCGAGAGCATGAGTAGCGGCGCGACCTCGTCTGTCACGAGTGACTCCAACGCCCCCTCTCTGACCGACATCGTGGCCAGAGGGTTCGCGAGCTCCACCGGCTTGCGCAGCCGTTGACCCAGTGATTCGGTCAGACCTGGCGTGCGTGACCCACCGCCGCAGGTGTAAACCGCTTTCATCTGACCATCGCCCTTGAGCGATGTCGCAAGGAACGCGATAGCCCGCTCGAGTCCCGTGGCGATCTCTTCGGTGCGCTGTGCGATCACCGAATCGAGCTGGGGAGAGCGGTCGTAGCCCCTTATGAGCGCTTCGGCGTCGGCCGCCGAAAGTCCGTGCTCGCGCTGAAGGTCCTCGCGAATACGGCGTGTTCCTATTGGCAGGTCTCGCGTAAGAATCGGGACGCCGTCGTCCAGAATATTGATGTTGGTGACTTCGTGACCGATGTTCACCAGTCCAACGGCTCCGCTCATCGCGGCCGGATAATTGAGCTCGAATGCATTGTGCAGCGCGAATGCGTCTACGTCCATTGAGCTGGGCGTGATGCCTGCCTCGGCGAGAATGCGGAGCTTGGCTTCGACCAGATCTCTCTTGGCCGCCACGAGCAGCACACTCATCTCGTCTCTCCCATCGCCGTCGTCATCGAGGATCTGAAAGTCGAGCTCGACCGAGTCAACGTCCGGGACGTGCTGCTCCGCTTCCCAGCGCATAAGCTCCCTGGCCTGCGCCTCCTTCACCCGCTCTGTCTTGATGCGCTTGATGATTACATCTCGGCCGCCAACTGCGGCGACCACGGCCTTCGTGTTGGCGCCTACAGCTTCGATCGTCGTGCGAATGACATCCGAGACAAGGTGCGGATCCATCACTTCGCCGTCCACGATTGCATCGTCGGGCAGCGGAGTGATCGCAACCTTCACCAATTCTGGCGTGGACTTCGAGTGATCGACGACGGCGACCTTGACCAGGCCGGATCCGATATCGAGCCCTACGGTAGTCTTTTTCCGCCCAAATAACGCCATCGCGACCTTAGTGAATGAAGAGAAGCGAGTTTTGCTCAGGTGCGCGCCGCGTGTTAAGCGTGTTGAGGCGTGCTTTCCTAAGAACTCTGTTTGCTTGCATTTACGTGGAGACCAAACCGCCGGCTATTACACCTGAAAGGTCGGCAACCAACGTTCGTGCTAAGACACGATTCAAATGACGAGAAAGTAACGATCGGCTGGCACGGTCCTAGAAAACCTCGAACCACGGTCGCTCTGAAATGGGATCGATAGTTATCGAACCGTCGGCGGCGATCGACGACCTTACGACGACGCCAATTCGACGCACACCACCCGCGCTACCCCATTCCGGCACCGATTCCGCTAGGATCGAGTACATCGTTGAATCGAGCCGCGTGATATAGACGATTATCTCGGGCCCGAAGCTTCCGATGCGGATGGCGATCGTTCCCTCGACTCCAATGGAGTCGGGTAGTCGCAGGCCGGGATCGGTGATGGTTATCGCGATAGCGGCTTCGCACGCGTCCAACGCTACCTCACGGTCTACTCCGATCGCCCCTGCTTTGGTCTCCTCTGTGGTGGCGAACAGCACCCCTGCGACGAGCGCGCCGATCAGGACGACGGCGAGGAGGGCGGCGGCAAGTGCAAAGCCCTTTCGCGCCACTATCGTGGCCACGTCCTGATGGCCACCGAGACTGTCGCTGAATCGGCGATTTTGCGCGAGAAGGGTGTGCCCCCTGGAAGACCGTGTCCGCTCTCGGTGCGTGCGGTGACGTCGACCCTGGCAACAGCGAGTGCCGCTGTTTCGAGGTCGAGTGCTTGTCCGGCAGTACCGAAATATTCGAAGAGCAACCCCGTCGCTCGCGGATCGCGGCTGTAGGGACGATAAGGGCCGCTCACCGGCTGGATCGCCCCGCACGCCGACGGCGCAATCGCATTACATCGGCGATACCCCAGATACCACTCGCCGTCGCTGGCGCGGTACAGGCTATACCGCTGTCGGCGGATAAATCGTACTACGGCTCCAGATTTGACGTCGCGTCCTAATGGCGTGGTGAGAGTGACCGTAAATCCCTTTGCTCCGACATCGAGATCGGACTGTTGCGACAATCGAGACGTCGGGGGGCAGCTTGACGCCAGCGATTGCGGGACAAACCCGGAGATGCGATGCCGCTCCCAGCGCTCGTTCGGGCCGGACGAATCAATGTGAAAGAGCGCGAGGTCTCCCGTATCGGGCTCGGCGCGAAATGCGCTCAGCGAATTTCCGGACAAGTGCGCCGCCGGCAGCCCGACATCGCTGGGTGCGATTTGGCACACGACAGAAGCGCCGATGGTAGCGAAGAACTCGATAGCAGAATCAGCCGCCAGCCTGACCGTGTCGGCCACTGACATTGCGCGAACATCGGCAGAAAGCACCTCCATCGCGTCGCGAACGCCCTCGCGAACATACAGTAGCTCAGTAGCGCCGCGATAAAACCGCTGCTGGTGGGTGAGCGTCGCGATGATGGTGCTGCCGGCTAGACCAGCCAGTGCGACCACCACCACCAGCTCGGCGAGCGACAGACCGCGCCTGTCGCTACTCAATTGGGGCACCATATGGTTGTCCGGTACGATTGCGTGCGCGGACCGCGAGGCGACACATAGCTAACCGATTCCGTGACGCTGACCCTGGACCGGTCGGCGCGAGCCACCGACCATGTGGATTCCATTTGCTGGGCCTTCTCGCTGCCGCTTCCCGCAACGTGGCATTGGGATTTGATCAGGGCAATTCTGCTCACTGCGACTCGGCCCGCGCGCTCGCGGAGCGCGTTGGTTGCCATGGCCTGAGCGATGATCCCGCTCGAGGCCGCAAGCGCGAGAGCGCCCACCGTGAAAACGAGGAGCGCTACGATCACCTCGATCAGCGTGTAGCCCGGACTTCGCCGTGGCGTTTGCATTCTCTCAGCGTAGTCTCACGAGCTGAGCATGCGTGATTGCCGCACGACCGGCGAAACCGATTCCTTCCAGATTCGCTCACTCGCAGCTGCGAGCGGACAAAAAAAACGGGGCGTCTTTCGACGCCCCGCTCTCTTAGACTATTCTCAGTCTAATTACACGCAGGTGATCACACCGGGGGTGGTCACACCTGAATCGCACTTCTTCGCTGAAAGAGCATGCGCAGCAGTCGCGGTCCACGAAGGCGGCGGGCCGACAAGTGCGGTCGCCAGCACGGTAACGTCCTTCGAAGGCGTAAAGCCCTGAGCCGAACCGTTACCCGAGAAGTACGCGCCGTTGTTGTCCGCGGCATACTGCTCTTCATACGTCGCGAGGTTACGAAGGTCAGACTTCATCGCGGCCACATACGCCTTGTCCTTCGTGTTCGCAAACTTCGGAATCGCAATCGCGGCAAGAATGCCGATGATGACGACAACGATCAAAAGTTCAATGAGGGTAAAACCCTTTTTGTTGCTCGACATTTCGTCTCCTGAAGCTGTAATAGGGACCGAATGCACGTAGCACTCAGTACCAGAAAGACGCACGCCCCTTTGGGAGGCAACCCTCCCTCAGGCACCCTCGGTGCCGAGGCTAGGGATTTATGTATAGGTCGTTGCGTGCCAACGCGTTGCCAATGAACCTGTGACTCTTCAAAACGGGCGATTGCGGTGCGTTTTGCAAATCGTTTGCAATTTGCAAAGGGTCAGCTGTTGAGGCCGTACCTTGAGAGCTTGCGGTAAAGGGTTGAGGAATCGATACCGAGGACTTCAGCGGTGCGAGCCTTGTTCCCTCCTTCGTTCTCCAGAACCCACATTATGTACGCGCGCTCGATGGTATCGAGGGTCGGATTGCTCTGAGCCGCCTCGCTAACGAGGGGATCGGATTTGGGCTCAACCACCCGCTCCGGAAGGGCTGACAGCGGAATCGAGTCTCCTTTGGCGAGGATCGCCGCGCGCTCCAGCGCGTTTTCCAGCTCGCGCACGTTGCCCGGCCAGGAATACTTCTGCATGGCGTCGAGCGCTTCGGGCGCCAGACCCCTCGGCGTCTCCCCGCGCATCTCCCCTGTTCTCTTTAGAAACAACTCGGCCAGAAGCGCGATGTCGTTCGGCCGCTCTCTGAGCGGTGGCAGGATTATCGAGATGACGTTTAGGCGGTAATAGAGGTCGCTTCGGAAGTTGCCGCGCTTTATCTCTTCTTCCAGATCGCGATTCGTTGCCGCGATCACCCGCGCGTGGACGGGCTTTGCCTCGGTCGCTCCCACCGGAATGACCTCGCGCTGCTGCAGCACGCGAAGGAGCTTCACCTGCGTAGCCGGCGTAGTCTCGCCGATCTCGTCGAGGAAGAAGGTGCCGTCGCCGGCCGCCGAGAACAGCCCGTCCTTGTCGCGAGACGCGCCGGTAAAGGATCCTTTCACGTGGCCAAACAGCTCGCTCTCCAGAAGGCTCTCCGGAAGGGCGCCGCAGTTGATGGAAAGGAACGGCTTGGCTGCGCGCGGCGATTGGTCGTGGATGTAACGCGCCACGACTTCCTTGCCCGTTCCAGACTCGCCCTGCAGCAGTACGGTCGAATCCGTAACGGCGACCGATTCTGCTACATGTAGCGCATCCAGCCACGCCTTGCTTGACCCAACCGGACGGCCGGCTCGATCCTTCTTTCTGACTTCCGCCTTCAGTGACTTGTTCTCGCGCCGGAGGTTGCGGTGTTCCGCAGCGCGGCGAACGATGGTCACCAGCTCCTCATTCTTGAACGGCTTTTGTATGTAGTAGAAGGCGCCGTTGTTGACCGCGCCGATAGCCGACTGCAAGCTGGCCTGGGCGGTCATCAGGATGACGACCGCCTCAGGATCGTGCGCTCGAACCGACGCGAGGATGTCGAGGCCCGTCACGTCCGGCATTCTGACGTCGGTAAGTATCAGCTCCGGCTTCAAGGCCGCTATCTGTTCGAGACCCTTCTTTCCTCCGAGGGCGGTGTAGGGTGTGAACCCTTCGTTCTTGAGCAGTATCCGAATCGTGTCGAGGATACCCATCTCGTCATCGATGACGAGAACGGTGGGCGCCGTGAGCGGAGCTGCGGTCATGAATCGGCCTTCGACAACTTCGGCGTACGCTTCGGACTACGCTTCGGACTACGCTTCGCGCCATCCGGCCCGAGCTTCGGCAGGATCATAGTGAATCGCGTGCCAGGCTGCTGGTCCGGGGTGTCTACGAGAATGAAGCCGTGGTGCGCCTCGACGGCGCGATGCACGATCGAAAGGCCGAGTCCGCTGCCGCCGGACTTCGTCGTGACGAAAGGCTCGAAGAGTCTCTCTTTGATCGAGTCCGGTATCCCGCGACCCTGATCCGCAATTCGAAGCATTATTGCTCCCCGAGAAAAATGCTCTGCCTGCGGGGGCAGCTGATGGTGAGCGAGTTCGACGGCTTCGATCCGGACTTCGCCGCCTGGAGGAGATGCCTGTACGGCATTGAGAAGGAGGTTGAAGATTGCGCGGTGCAACAGATCGTCATCGCCAACGACGACGAGCGGAGTTGAGGGAAACAGCTCTCGAATGGTCACGCGCTCCGGCCTGTCAGGGTGGGCGGCTACCAACGCGCCGGCGTGACGCGCGATTTCGACGATGTCCAGGCGGCGCACACTAGTGACGCCTGTGCGCGCGAAATCAAGGAATTCCGACAACAGGCGCGACAACCGATCCGACTCGCGCTGCACGAGCTTGGTGAGAGTGCGGGTGTCGTCGTCAGCACCGGGCACCTTCGCCAGCAGCTCCGCGGCGCTGCGAATCGAGGCAAGCGGGTTCTTGATCTCGTGCGCGAGTGAAGCGCTCATCTCCGCTACCGCTTCGAGCCGCTCGGCGCGAGTGTGCAGCCGCTCGATGTCCGCTTCGCGCAGCCTGAACGCAGCGAGCTCCGCAGCCATCTCCTCGCGACCCGCATTTGCCGCACGCAGTCGGGCGCCTATATAGCCGCAGCCGAGTGCAACCGCGCCGAAAATTCCGAGCTGCACCAGAACTGGGACATCGAAGGGCGAAGCCTGATCGACGATCGTTACCGCGAAGTAGAGTACGTCGCCCAGGAGCGCTATCAACAACACTCCGGTGGCTGGAAGCACAAGCGCGCTGACGGCGATGACAAGTATGTAGAGCGGCGCAAGCTGGGAAGGCGTCCCGGCCTGAGTGAGGTGGACCACCGTCGTCACCAGAAGCAGATCGAAAAGCACCTGGACATAAAAGAATCTGTCACCCGGCCGCGCCGCTTTCTTCTCGCTGTACAGCATCGACCCGGCGGTAAACAGGAGGGCTGACACGAACGCGAGTGTCGCTACCAGTGTCGCGGTACTGTCAGCAGCGCGCCAGACGACGATCGCTGCGATGAAAATTGCGGTAGCCAGCGAAAGCCGCCCGACGTAGAGCACCCGCAGGACCCTCTCTCTCCCGCCGCCAGAACCCATGGGTATGGCGAGCGAGGATCGCGGGGCGGCAGGGGTTACAGGGATGGCCTGTAGTGAGGGTTCCGAAATACGCTCCTGAGACACTGACGTCAATTATACGCTCCGGCGTGAGCCTAAGTCCCTACTACTATATAGATTACACGCATATGGTCCTTGGACTTCTTGCTGCGGACGCCGCGGATCTTCCGTCTATCACCGCGGCCGCCAGCAGCATGGTTGCCGTGCTTGGACTGGTCGCCCTGAACGCCTTTTTTGTCGCTGCCGAGTTTTCCCTGGTAGCCGCTCGGCGCAGCAAAATCGACGCGATGATCGGCAAGGGCGATCGTGGTGCGCGCGCGGTTCAGGCGGCGCTCCAACATCTAGACCGCTACATCGCCGCCACGCAACTTGGAATCACGATGGCGTCGCTCGCCCTGGGTTGGATCGGCGAGCCGGCACTGGCCCACCTATTCGACTCTCTGCTGCGCTCGGCAGGGTTGAACCCTTCGCCCACGACTAGCCACGCCGCGGCCGTTCCGGTCGCATTCTTCCTGCTCACTTTTCTTCACATCGTGCTGGGAGAGGTGGCACCGAAATCCGTCGCGCTGGCCAGCCCTGAGAAAACTGCGAAGGCCGTTACACGCCCGCTCGTTCTGTTTTCGCGATTCATGTCGCCGTTCATCTGGTTGTTCAACGGCGCGGCAAACGGCGTGCTCCGCATTTTTGGCGTCGATCCCGCCACGGACGAGGAAGGACACAGTCCGGAAGAGATTCGGTTCATGGTGATGCAGGCCCACGCACGCGGCACACTCGATGAGTCCGACCGCGCGATGCTGGCCGGTGTTCTGGACTTCCACGAGAAAAAGGCTAGAGATGTAATGCGTCCCCGAACGGAAGTCGTCGCGCTGGATATCGAGTCGACCGAGCAGGAGGTCTGGGAAGTTCTGAGACGTGAGCGCTATTCGCGCTATCCCGTCTACCGCGAATCGCTCGACGACGTCGTCGGAGTCTTTCTGGCGAAGGATCTGTGGCTGCACTCTGGCGACGCTCCGTTCAATCTCGCGGACTTCGTGCGCGAGCCCATGTACGTGCCCGACAGCCGGCCCGCGGAGCGCGTGCTGGACGATCTGAGAAAAACGCGGGCTCACATGGCGGTCGTGCTCGATGAGTACGGCGGAACAGCCGGCATCGTGACAATGGAAGACCTGGTGGAGGAGGTCATCGGTGACATCGCCGACGAATACGACTTCGCGTCCCGCGAATCGATCGTTACCGACGGGGTCCTAGAGCTGGCCGGCTCGCTGTCACTGATTGATGTCCGCTCCGACTACCGGGTGCAGATACCCGAGGGTGACTGGACGACGCTCGGTGGGTACGCGTTCGCCAAGCTTGGCCGTTTGCCGAGAATGGGGGACAGGATTCCGATTCCAGGCGGCGAGATGGAAGTCGTCGCGATGGATGGCCGGCGTATAGCTGCGCTCAGAATCCACCGCGCCGGCGCACGAGCTGCCACTGCTGCGGCCGCCACAGCGCAATCCGCCTCCGTCTAGAGGCTCTCGCCGCACAGCGCACTTCGCCTGCGGCTAGAGCCTCTCCCCGCACAGCGCACTTCGCCTTTCGGCTAGAGCTTCTTCCGGAAGACTCCGCAAGCATCGAGAGTAGACGCGTCATTCGATCTCGAAACACGAACAGACGCGCACGGAAGGAGAGAATTTCTTGCCACCCAGCGAGAGCGCCGTCGCGATCCGACGTCAAAGACAAATCGATCGACGAGTCCGGTTCGCGACGAATCGAAAGCTGAGAGAGCGGCTGCCGTCTTGATTGCGAGCTCGCTCTCCTGCGCCCGGACGTACAACAGCGGCAAATGCGCGGCGACGGCGATGTCGGCGGTTGGAATTGTTCTGTCGATTGTCCCGGGCCCGTCCCACACGGCTTTGGTGTACTTCGCTTCCAGATAGCTGGAATACAGTCTCGCGGCGGCTGCGCTGCGTCCCGTGAACTCCAGACGCTTGCCGATGGCGAGATAGATCTCCGGCTCGCCGACGTACCGGTGGCGGAGAGAGCTTTCCAGCATCGTGAGCGCCGAGTCGCTCTTGCCATGGCGCCGGTAATTTTCGGCCAGCGCGTAGCGAGGCTCTCCCAGATCCGGGTCTATCTTCACCGCATCCTCCAGCACCGCACGCGCCCGATCAGGTTCCCCGTCTTCGGTGTAGGCAGTGGCGAGAAGCATTCGCTGCTGGATGCGGTGCGGGCTCAACTCGATGGCTCTGTTCAGACTCGCGATCGCACCGTCGACGTACGATCGCGAGCCATAGAAACTCGCTGCGTCGAGGAGCATCGCTGCCCGGTGCGTATACAATCGATCGTTCAGCGTGTCGCGGTGGATTTCCTGATGGAACGCCGACTCTGTTCTAGCGAAGGCCGCTTCGAGCATCCGACGCTCGGCGGCGTTGCGTCGCATATCAGGGTAACGCAAGCGCAGCGACGCGAGATATTGGCCCATTACGAGCGGCGTGTGCGCGGTTTGGTGGCTCGGCGCGGTCGCCAGAACGTTGAATTCCGCCAAGATCTGCCCGACTGATCCCCTGGAAGCATCTACTCTATCGATCGCTACATTGGCGCGGAGCGGCACGTACGCCTCCGAGTAGAGCGAGGCGGCAACGAGCATAAATGAAACGGCTGTGACCGCCAGCGGAACACCGCGCGGCACGCGATTCCGTTCGATCGCTGGCCGCACCACCCCATATGGATTCTCGCGCGACGCAATCAATGCGGCGAAGAGGATCCAGAGCATCGTCGAGTTCAGATCGACGAACCAGAAGAAGAGATAAGTGGCATAGGCGACCTGAAGCCCGCTGAGAATCGCCAGCGAGGCAGCGGATATTCTCTCGTCGCGATACGCCCGGATCAGTGTCACCGCGATTGCGAGCCAGACCCCAAGAAATGCCAGCGCACCGATCAGTCCGGTGGTCGCCAACAGTTCCAGATATTGGTTGTGCGTCCTGTCAAAGACGTCGGTATCGAAACGGTAAATTCCAGGATCCAGGTGTGCGGACCACACGAGATTGTGATTCTCGAGGCCATAACCGAGCAGCGGCCGGTCCTTGAAACCATCGATCGCCGCACGCCATTGCATCGTTCGCGATTCGTCGGTGCCCGCAGGATTGGTGAGTGCGAGGCGCTGGAGCACCACTGGCGCACCTCGCGTCAATGCACCGGAGGGAAACGCTCTTATCCCCGCGGATATTCCGACAATCAGCACCGCCAGACTGATTGCTGCGGCGGGAGCAATCCAGCGTCTGCGCGGGGCCGTATTGACGGCCGCAAGAATCACTGAGCCCGTCACTGCGCCCAACGCGACACCGATGACCGTGCTCCTGTTTTCGGCGTAAACCAGGGCGATGAAGTTGACGCCGCCGGCGGCCAGGTAAAGCAGGCGGAGGCGGAAATTCGCCGAGGCGAGATAGCCGGCCAATGCGATCGCGAAGAGCAGATACGCTGCCAACAGTCCCGAGTTGCCCACCGTGGACGAGCTGGCGGACAACATCGAGCTCGATAGCCGCGCGGCCGACGCGATGGTCGAATGCTCGAGAATCGTGCTGACGCTGACCACAATGCTCACGATCAGGGCAGTGTTGAGGACCCAGCTCCATTCCTGATCCCGAAGCGTGCGCAAGAGAAGAAAAAAGAGCGTCAGGTGCAGCCACGCCCATACGCCACCCATGCGCTCGAAATCCCCGAAGAGGCTGTGATCCCGGGCGGGAGAAAAAAGCGCCGACAAGAGTGCCGCGCTGACAAAAGCGACAAGCGCCCAGAAAATCGGCTCGTACCGCAGATCCAGCTCTTCGGTTCCGAAACAAAGAGCCCAAACGAGAGCGAGCGCCCCGAGCTCCGCGACGACGCGAAAGAAGATGTTCCTCGGTGCGACGTAGGGGAAAAAGAAACCCACAGGCACGATGATCGGAACGAGGACGGACGCCATCAGCAGGAACACGATCACGAGTCGCCAATTGGCCGCGGCCGATATCCTCGTGAGAATCCGCACGCTCAACTGCCTCGAATCCCCGCCAGACTGCGCAGGGTGTCGGGACCTATCTCGTGACCGCCGTCGAAGCGGATTGTCTCGTAGGAGACACCGAGCTCTTTCAGACGCGACTCCTGCGCTGCGACCAGATCGGGCTTGGCGAAGTCGTCGTGTCGCCCGAGCACGACGGTGAGCGGGGCACGGCGCGTCAAGGCGGACGCGTCCCGTGCCGTGAGCTCTGGCGGCAGCAACCCGGCCCACAGAACTACGCGGTCGGGATCAACCTTCCCGCGAGCAACCCACCGCGCGACAGTGGCCGTTCCCTGAGAGAAACCCAGCACCCACAGGCGAACAGCTTCTCGCGTCACCACCGAAAAGATCTCGTCGTACAGGATATCGAGATAGCCGACGTAGTCTTCGATCTCGCGCTCGCGATCTTCAGAAGTCATCCACGTCGCGCCCACCAGAGTGTTTGGTGCGTGTGGTCCTCCCTGAGGCGGCGTCAGGTAGTAGCGAGAGAGTGCTTCGGGCGCCACGAAGAGTCGATCCTCACGCTCTATCGGAATGAAGCGCGTCAGAAAACGCGAAGCCAGCTGACCGTGTCCATGACAGGCGATCCACACCTCGGTGAGAGGTGCATCGAACGAGCCCATCACCGAATAGCGCGCGGACCTTGGGACCCGAAGATGCCGTTGCTCGAAGGTGCGAATCTGGCGGTCGGAGACTGGTGAAGTGAGCACGGACTAAACTTGACCTTCCGTACGATGAAGAGGAGGCGATTGGAACATGTCTTGCCCCCCTGAATGTACTCCTATTCCCGGCGCCAAATGATTCGGTCCCTTGTCTCCCTGGCTTTCGTTCTACCCCTCCTGTCCTGCTCCGTGTCGCAGGACCAGGAAGTCGCGCTCGGCCGGCAGAACGCCGAGGAAATCAACGCGCAGCTGCCGATCGTAACCGATCCGGCTATCAGTGGCTACATCCAGAATCTCGGCGACTCGATCGCAAAGACCACCAGCCGCGCGGACCTGGATTGGCATTTTTACCTGGTAAACACGAAGCAGGTAAACGCCTTCGCTTTGCCTGGTGGATATATCTATGTCAATCGCGGACTCATCGAGAGTGCTGACAAGCTGGACGAGCTGACAGGAACCCTCGGCCATGAGATCGGCCACGTGATTCAGCGCCACACGGTCAAGCAAATGCAGACCGCGGAAAAGGCAAACGTGGGAGTCGCCGTTGTATGCGCGCTCACGAGCATCTGTCACAGCGGACTTGCGCAGGCGGCAGTTCAGGTGGGGGGCACCGCTCTATTTGCAAAGCACAGCCGACTCGACGAGCTCCAGGCTGATTCAGAAGGCGTGGTGAATGTGACGAGAGCCGGCTACGACCCTCAGGGAATCCCGGACCTGTTTCAGGTCTTGCTGAAGGAGCGCCAATATCATCCGACGGCGGTCGAAGGATGGTTTGCGTCGCACCCGCTCGAGGAGACGCGCATCGTTAGAGCGAAGGAGCTGATCGCGCAAATGAAACTCGATAACTCGGGGCAGCTAATCGTGGACGATCCGCAATTTCAGGCGTTCAAGACTCGCGTTTCGCGCCTCCCCCCGCCGCCACCCCCCAGCCGATTGCCGAGCGGGCAACCATAGCACCATAGGAGCAGGGATCGTATCACGAGCGTAGTCGTGCGTCGTGTCCTGCATGTCGGCCGTATCGTCGCCACTGCGCATCTCGACCGCGGGTTTTGGTTCGCCCTCATCCATCTGCATGTTGACGTCGGGATTGGTGTTCTCTGACGTGTCGACCTGCATGTCAAACGCCTCGGCCTGTTCGCGGGCGAGACGATCTTCTCGTCGCGCGAGTAGCACGCGGCCGCGATATCTCTGTACAAACTGAAAATTGTCTGCTGGTATCGGCGTCGCGCTCGTCGATTTGCCGGTTTCCGCTAGGTCCGACGCCTGCGCGAGCGCGATTGTCTCGAGTACGAAGTCGCGTACCGAGAGGCCAGTGCGCTCAATCTCGCTCCGGGCGCGCGGACTGGATTCGAGCCTGGACACGGCGCGCTCGATCGCATTTCCGCCCGATGCCACGCCCGACTGGATCGCTATTCTAGGCAGGTTCTCGAGATTGCTTTGCGCCTCCTCCCACCTTGCGAAGTTGTCCTCGGTCAGGTGAAAGTCGACCGTGGTCGCCAAGGCTTCGCGCGCTTCAGGCGATCCATTGTCGAAGATCAGCGACGCTGCGAGCGGGTCCGCTGCGCCATAGCTGCTACGCTTGCAGCCCGCAGTCGCCATGACCAGGGCAGTGAGCACCACCGCACGTGCTAGAGTTGGATGCTCCACCGGTCGCCCTCCCTCTTACAAGCCTGGACCATCTCCGCAGTAACACAACGCATCTTCCGGGCAACGAGTTTCTGGCCGCGGGTCTTCCTCAATACGAGCTAACGAGTCAGCTCTTGTGCCGGAAGGTGATGCGTCCCCTCGTCAGATCGTAGGGCGAGACTTCGAGAGTTACGCGATCGCCGGCGAGAACTCGAATGCGGAATCTCCGCATCTTTCCCGCGATTGTGGCGTGGACGTCGTGACCATTGTTCACCTGCACGCGAAACGTCGCATCGGGTAGCACCTCAGTGACCGTTCCTTCGAGCTCGATTGCTTCTTCTTTTGCCATAATCCTCCGAATGTGTAGAGCAGTGATACCGAAATAAAAAGCGGGGCCGGCCTGGAGTTGTCCAGATCGGCCCCGCCCTTCTATACGGCGTTCAGCAAGCTGAAACTTAAGCGCCGAGCTTGGTTACGTTCTCTGCCGCCGGGCCCTTCTGACCCTGCACGACGTCGAATTCAACCCGCTCGCCCTCGGCCAACGACTTGAAGCCGTTGCCCTGAATGGCGGAGTGATGAACGAAGCAATCCTTCTGTCCGTTCTCAGGTGTGATGAAGCCAAAGCCCTTGGCGTCGTTGAACCACTTTACTTTGCCGGTGGTACGCATGTTCGGTACATCCTCATTCAATTGTGTCGGAGTGCCGTGTGTGCGGTACCGAGCCGACTACTGTTTGTTCGCGGTCGAAATGGCCGCATTTTTCCGCCAGAAACCAAAAAAGACCTAGCGACTTCCCAGGTCCCTCTACAGTTCGCTGGCACTGAAACGCAATCGTTGCGCGTCAGGGTAATAACCTAACCATTTAATGCCCTGGCGTCAATAAAAGATGCGAAGCCCGCAAATTGGTCCTCGGGCCCGGCGAAATCCTTCAGCACGTCCCGATAGGTCTCGTAAACGGCGCTCGGCGCGGTTACCTGCTGTCCAGTGACCATGGATTTCAACATCAGGGCGTTAGCGACCGCTGTGACTTCCCAATCCCTGTACATCGGCCCCTGTCCCCCGATTCTCGCGAGCTCATGGTGGTCATGAATGCTTGTTCAATGCCACGGCCGCCGGTAGTTGGAGATGCGTCAGGCAGTAGCCACGAGCGCCAGGCGTCCGCATTATCTACGACGCAATGGCTTACGCATTTCACACGGCGGACGTATTCACGGATTGCCTGCACGGCGGAAATCCGCTGGCAGTGATCCCGGATGCGCGTGGACTTTCTGACCGGCAGATGCTCGCGATAGCCCGGGAGTTCAATTACTCGGAGAGCGTGTTCGTTTTTCCGCCCGAAGTGAAAGCTCACACTCGTCGTATCCGCATTTACACGCCGGCCGGTGAGATTCCCTTTGCCGGACATCCGACGGTTGGATGCGCCTTCGTGCTCGCATCGATCGGGGAGATCCCGCTGAGTGCTGAAGAGACACGCGTGGTCCTGGAGGAAGGCGTCGGCCCGGTCCAAGTTCTCATTCGCGCGAAAAGCGGCAAGCCGGTGTTCAGTCAGCTGACCGCGGCGAAGCTGCCGGAGATCAACGATCCGCCTCCGCCGCCGGAAACGCTGTGCGAGATCCTATCGCTCGAGCCGAGTCACATCGTGGCCGATGACATGATCGAGCCGGAAGCGGTGTCGTGCGGACTTCCCTTTCTCTTCATCCCCCTCAAGAAGCCAGAGATGCTCTCCTGGGTGAAGGTCGATACGCTCAAGTGGGAGCAGGCGCTTCGGGAGTATTGGGCGCCCGAGATGTTCGTTTTCAGCACCGATGACTGGAGCAACATCTTCGAGGGTGGGCACATCAGCGCGCGGATGTTCGCGCCCGGAATCGGCATCGCTGAAGATCCGGCTACGGGGAGCGCCTGCGCCGCTCTGGCGGGATTCCTCGGTCTTCGCTCGGAGAAACGCGACGGAACACTGCGCTGGACGGTGGATCAAGGCGTAGACATGGGCCGACCGAGCCGGCTCGAGCTCGAGGTCGATCTCAAGCGCGGCCAGCTGGAGGCAATTCGTGTCGGTGGTGCTTCTGTTCTGGTGAGCTCAGGAACGCTTCACATCGACGGCGAAGGCTAGCTCGGCCCTCTCCACTGCCGTCTGTCGGCCGGATCTGGCGGAGGAGGCACGACACGCTGCGAGTAGTCCGTGAGCGCGACGACGACCAATACGATGATCGCGATGGCGATGAAGAAGTTTCGCGCGGCAACATCTTGTGCGAAACCGAACACCCACGGCGCTACGAGCAGGAATAATCCCGCCACCAACTCGATCACGCCGTGGATTCTGAACGGAATCCATTTGAAAAAGCCGAGAGGAAAGTCCGTGCAACCGGTCATCAGCAAATGGATTCCGGCCATCCAGTAGGCGACCGCGGCTGGCGTTCCGTGGAATCCGAACACCATCGGAGCGTTCAGAAACGCCGCTACCGTCGCGTAATCGAGCACGCTATGCACACGCGCCGACACGGGCTTTGTCACAATAACTCCTGCCTCAGTAGAGTACCCGCGGTAGAAGGAGTGTCACTCAGCGGCTTCTACTCGAGATAGTGATAAAGGCCGAACAGCCCCATCCCGGCGCCGACGATGATGACGATAGTTCCAGCGGTGCCTCCGATGAGCGCGCCGGCAATCATTGCGCCCACTCCTACGACCATCAGCGCGACATCCTGGCCCTGGTGTCTTTGCACGAGCGCCGTGGACGCGACTTTCGTCGATGCGTCTACCTTCGCCTCATGCGCGCGAAACCCGACGGCAGCCGCCTGAATGGTCGGGCCCTGTGGTTTAAGAGGAGCAGATTTCTGCGCGCTGGACGTAGCGGGCAGCATAGCGACAACACACAAGCTTATAGCCAGTAAGCGCATTTCGTTCTCCATTGAGGGGAAGCAGAAACTTTCATCGAGAAAGACGCACTAACGCGACTCCGCGTTTCCCGCCGTTGCGAACCCGAGTCCGGCAATAAACGTGCGCGAACTTACACTCGCGCAGCGCAGACAATTATGCAACTGACTCGACGCGGAATGCAAATGGGCCGCTGAGAACGCGGGTTACGCACGCTCTAACGCTCAGCGCCACACCTGGACGAGCGGCTCGTCCGTCAGGAAACTACCGCTCTTCGCCTCCGCGATAGCGACCGCGACGACGGTCGGGATGTCGGTCGCGTAGATGCTTCCAGATCCGTCGGTCACTACGGTGAAAGAGCCCGTCACGTTGCGAACGTCCATGTTGCCCGAGCCGTCCGTTACTATCACGTCACCGCCGACATTCTCTATCAGAAGCTTGCCGGAGCCGTCCAGACCACTGAGCGCGCGCGGGCGAGCCAATTAGAAATGGTGCCGCCGCAAACGCCGCTCCCTGCATTTGTCGCTTCATTGATGACTCCATGCGGGTTTGCGGGTTAGACAACCCCTTGTCCCATACGGTTTGAAGCCAGTGCTGTTTCACGACTGGCCTCAGCGGCGGCTAGCCTCCCAGTGGTCCGGGTAATAGACTTTCCGCAGTATCACACGGGGGATGAGGATGGTTCGAGCTCGCTCAAAGAAATGGCTGCTGGGCGCCACCGCACTCGTTGCGGCAGCCGGGGTTCTGAAAGGTCAACAGGCTCCAGTCGTCGCTCCCGCCCCAACAGGTCCAGGCGTCAACGATGTCGCGCCTGATTTTGCCCTCGGCGGCGGTACGCGATATGGGTTGCTCAAGACTCCGGTTCGGCTTTCGGACTTCCGCGGGCGCACAGTCGTTCTCGCCTTCTTTTATCAAGCGCGAAGCAAGGGCTGAACGATCCAAATGGAGGCGTACCGTGATCAGTACGCCACGCTCTTCAATAACGGCCGTAACGTCGCGGTAATCGGAATCAGCGTCGATGCCGACACGACGCAGGCCTCCTGGGCCCGCGAAGAAGATTTTCCGATCGTCTTCGCCAGCGATCCCGGCAGCAAAGTTGGACAACTCTACGCCGCGTACGACGCCAAGAACAAAGTGGATAACCGATCGCTGTTTGTGGTGGGTCCTGACGGGCGCATCGCTTACGTGACTAAGCCGTTCAAGGTGCTCACTCCATCGGCGTACACCGAGCTCGCGGCGGTGGTCGACAGCCTTGCTCCGCCTCCCAAGCCGGATTCAGCGAAATGAAAAAGGGCCGCGGATTGCATCCGCGGCCCTTTTTTCGAGTGGCGCTACCACGAAGCGCGGTATTACAGCGCTTTTTTCAGTGCCGCCGCGAGGTCTTGTTTTCCGCCGAGTCCGGTGTAAACCACCTTTCCTGTTTTATCGAGGACAACCACGTAGGACGTCGCGGGAGCGTCGAAGGCTCCGGCTGCTTTTCCTTCGGTGTCGTAAAACGTATCATGCGGGAGCGGATGCGCAGCCAGAAATCTCCTGACCCTCTCCGGCGATTGATTGATCGCTACCGCCAGCGCCACGAACTTGACCCTCTTCCCGTATTTCTTTTCGACGTCCAGAAGCGTCGGCATCAACTCGCGGCAGTTCGGGCACCACGTGGCCCAGAACTCGATCAGCATCGGAGTCTTGCCGATGTATTGGCCGAGATCGACGGGCTTTCCATCGAGAGCATGGACTGTTACCGCCGGTGCTCGGGCGCCAACATCGATGCCTAGATCCTGCGCGATGACAGGAGGGGCAACTAGAAACCCCGCCGCAATCGCTGCGGCGAAAGAAAGTCGTTGGACCAACGTGCGGACTGGAAAGATCATTCGCGATTATCCGGGCAGAGTGAAGCTACGCCTAGATGAGAAGCTGTCCCATCTGCACAAGGTAATACTCCGCAACAGCCAACATGATCACGGCAAATATTCTTTTCACCCATATCATCCATTCGCCGGCTCGCGGAAGCCGGGCGAGAGTTCCGCTGAAAAGTCCGACGACGATCAGCAGCGTGCACATGCCAAGAGAGAACACAAAAAGGTAGATGAACCCGAGCACTCCACTCTTGGTTGCCGTCACCCAGGTGAGAACCGCGGCCATCACCGGGGCGGAACATGGTGCGGCGACGAGTCCGGACGCCCCGCCCATGACGAACACGCCGGAAAGGCTTCCGCCCTTGCCCGCCGCTGACGCGCGCGTCAGAAGCCACGTTGGCACTCGCACCGGAATGACGTCGAGCGACGCGAGCGCGGCAATGATCAGGAGATTCGCCATCGCGAAGTAAACCCACGGATTTGTGCTGATCGAACCGAACAGTGTGCCGGTGAGTCCGGCGAACAAGCCGACCGACGCGTAAGCGAGGGCAAGGCCGAGCACGTAGGCGAACGTGAGAAACACGGTGCGAGACCGTGCGCGGGGTGCCTCCCCGACTGAACTTCCTCCGACTATCGCCGCGGTGATCGGAATCATCGGATAGATGCAGGGCGCGAGGCTGGTCAACACGCCCGCGATGAACAGGATCGGCAGAGCGGTAAAGGGGCTCGACGAGAGCTGTGCTGAGATGTGCGAGAAATCCACGATCGTCCGGGATGCGAAAGAGGGATGCTATTTCCGCGCATCCCCCTTCGCAATGATTGACGCGCTTACGCGACCTTATTTCTTTCGTCAGCAGCTGCTCGAAAAGATCGAGCGCCCGAGGGTCTTTATCCGCTTCGTCTTTCGAAGTCCGTTGAGCGCCACCGATACTCCGATCGAGTGCAGCCAGGTCGACAGCGACGATTCACCGCGAAAGCTGCCAATCTTTTGAAACGCACGGATGAAGGTCGCCTGGGTAAAATCCCGTGCAAGCTCGTTCGTCAGCGACCACCCGCACGATCAGTTTCGATATCGGTCACCGAGCTCCGAAACCCGTTGGCAGGCAGCTCAATTGTCGACCTTCTGACAACCCCTGCACTTTCGTGAGGGGTTAGCCACCTATCGATGTGCTGGTGTCTCCTACTTCCGTCCGAGCAGGCGATCCCACGCCCCGCCGGCGAGACCGAGCGCGTATTCAGCCCACCATTTGCCCGCCGCTGGTCCTCCGCCACAGGTGCCGTCCGACTCCCCAGGAGTCTTGATCCAGAGGAATGCATCAACCAGGGGATTCCCCGTGCGCGTGGTGGGAATAGGACCCACGCGTTGTCCCGTGGGATTGCACCAGTTGCCGGCGCTTGTCGCGCCCTGTCCGTTGCGACTGGTGTCGATGATGAAGTGCTTGCCGCCGACTCTCTTCGAGACCTCCGTCCCGTAAGCGATGTTCACCGAGTTGGCGAGGAAGTTGGAGATGTTCAGGCTGAAGCCATCCGCGTCGGCAATTCCCGCCCGGTTGAGGCGGTTCGCGATTTCAGGGGGAGAAACCCATCGCGCATGGCCGGCATCTATGTATACGGCGGCGCCGTGCGACTTGAGTACCCGCACCGCGTCATGAATGAGATTCAGCCGCTCCTGTTGCAGCGGCTGGCTGAGACAGCTCATTCCCGCCAGAGCGTCAGGCTCGAGAATGACCACCGCTCGGCGGTTGCCAAGCCCATTGGCAACGTCGCGAATCCAGCTCTTGTATGCGTTGCTGCCGTTGGCGCCACCTGCCGAGTACTGCCCGCAATCACGACCGGGAATGTTGTAGGCGACAAAAACGGGAAGCGATCTCGAGCCGGTGATCCGCGACACCGCATCGGCAACGTCGCGGCCGATGTCGACGTTCCAGCCACCCAACCACTGCGCAACGGGCTGCGAGGCGATTCTGTCCATCAGCTCGGCGTCAGTAGGCCGGGACCGTCTCCAGGCGTCCGCTTGTCGCTTCGCCGCGGACGCCGGATCTACATAGAGTCGCGCGCCCGAGAAGAGGTTGATGAAGGCCTGACTCGCAGACTGAGCCCCGACGCGTCCGGGCAGGACGAGGAGTCCAAGCGATAGCAGGCAGATGGGAACAAGCCCTGCGTCGACAGGTGAAAAACGCACAAGCGAATTATGAACGCGCAGACTAGTGCGCGTGACGAGTGCACGCATGGGTACCCACATACTTCTACGACGAGCGTGTCCATAAAAAAAAACACGCCGCGGCCGGTATATAATATTCACCTGGGCTACGCGAGAATAACCGCGTTGCCCACGCCAGATGATACCCTTCGCGAGTCATCTGTTCCGCGCCGACTCCATTGGGCGCGGTCTATGCTCGTCCGGGTGAGGTGCCTTCATCCGGACGAGCATGACCGGCGAGTCTCACCCCGACATCTCCCATCAATCTCCTTGGAGACTGCTGGGGCGAGCGTCGCTCCTCCACTGTCCCAACTGCGGAAAGGGCGGACTCTTCTACGGATTCTTCGACATGAGAGAGCGCTGTCCCAATTGCGGCATTCTTCTCGAGCGCGGCGAGTCCGACTATTTCATCGGGGCATACACGCTGAACCTCATCGTCGTCGAAGTGCTGTTAGCCCTTGGCTTTCTCGTCGTCATGCTAGTGACGTGGCCGAATCCGCCGTGGGACGCTCTCCAGTACGGGGGCGTCGCGCTCTCGATCGCGGGCGCCGTCCTCTGCTATCCCTTCGCCAAGACAACTTGGCTTGCAATCGATCTGATATTTCGTCCGCCACATCGCGAGGACTTCATCACCCGCGTGAAATAGCGCGGGCTATTCCCCCGCGGGGTAGTTCTCCGATGGTGAGGGAAGCTGTGCGACATTGACGTCGATCGGCAGCATGACTCCGTTGTGCGTTTCCACGACGTCGAGTATGCCTTGCCACACCTGCGCGAACGCGTGCCCGACGTCCGACGGAGCTTTATCCTTGGAGAATCCGCCGCCGCCGGAGATCCAGAACGGCGGGTCCGTGGAAATCCCCGCGCCCGCGAGCACCTGCTTCACATCGCTGTAAACCAGGTTCGCGTTGAAGCTGTGCGCGTAATAGGCCGGTCGAAACCGACCGTCCTCGATCACTCGCTTTGTCCATGCGCGGTAGTAATCGCGCATCGCCTGGGGGACCACTTCCATGCGCTCGATATCGAGAAAAATCACCGTCCCCTTGGGAAATCCCTCCGCTGCTGCCTTCGCCACAGCATCATTTGCATCCGCGGTCCCGCGAGACGCGCTGACGAACTGCGTCGAGCAGCTCGTGTTGCGCGAGGCTCGCGGTGAAACCATCACGCGCACTGGGACACGCTTATTGACGTAGCTCACGATACGCTTGCCACGGCGCGTTTTGACCTGGCTCACGCGCCTGGTCACGAATCGTGTTACGGCAACCTTCGCTCCCGGAGTTCTGCCCCAGGTCTGCTGACCGACGTAAATCACCGCCATGCCCCAACCCATGTTGGAAAGCGCGTCACGCTTTCCTTCCCATGATGAATCCATATGGCAGGGAGCGCTCAGGTAGTAGCCAACCCACTTGTATGGGCTGTCAGCAGTTTGCCAGGCGCGCATCGCCGCGTCGCCAGGGTAGGAGAACGTGTCGAAGCCGAGATGCGAACCACTGGACAAGTCACCGGCGATATTGGCGGACGCGTTGGTGACCGCTTCGCTGATGGAAGGTGCGCCGATAGCGGAGCGCACCGAGCCGTTGGAAACGATCAAGCCCGCAGAGAGCAGCGCTAAGATCGATCGCCATGCGATTTTTGGCATCGTGCTCCTCGGGTTAGAGGTTTCAGGCACGCGCGTGCGTAACTCCGCAAAACAGGCGTCTTTGGTCATACCCTCCCAAGTCAGATCGTTCCTCTGACCTCTCGACGTGTCCGAGAAAGGTGACAATCAAATGTTCCCGCAAGAGCTTAGCCGCCCAACGTATTGTAACACATGGGGTTAGGTATTTGGCATATGTGGTATTCCAAATGCCTTGATAGGCCCCAACCTCTTCAGTGGAGTCGCGTATGAACCTGCGACGCTTGATAGGTCTCTCTGGAGTCCTATCGTATTTGGTGGTACCGGTTGCTCTCGCCGCCCAGGTAGCAGGCGGCGTCGAGTTCTATGGAGCACTCGCCAATTCGGCGCCAGTGACCCGCACTCTCGGCGGTCTCTCGCTTAGCGTGGGCACTCCCTACATCGGGATTCGCGGGAGCGGCGGCCTTGGCATCTCGTCCCCGACCCCTCAAACCACCTTCGGACAAAGCTCGTCGAACCTTGTTTGGGCCACTGACGCGGATCTCCTGCTGGGACCGGTCAATGCCGGGCTCGGCGAGGGCTTCATGCCGTACACCTTTGGTGGAATCGGGATGGAAAGCAATGCACAGCCAATCGGCTTTACCGACGCGATCCGCACGTGGAGCTACGGTGGTGGCCTGCAGCTGGCGCTTGGCCGGTTGCTCTCAGTCAATGGCGAAGCGCGTTCGCGGCACCTCGCAGCTCCGGCATATCCGGCTGATTCGCAGTTTGTTCGCGGAATTGAATATCGGGTCGGAATAGCATTCCATTTTGGCGGCGGTCGCCAACGGTCCTCAGTCTATTCGAAACGAAGGGGTGCGGGCACTCCGCCTGCCGCGCCCCGCCCGTCGCGACGGGGCGGAATTTACTGGCCGACCAGCACGATCTCTGCGAGCGGAGCGGCTCGCAGAGTAGTGCCCGCCGCTGAGCGATACATTGGCGTAGCGTACCGCTACGGCGGATCGTCGCCGGAGTCGGGCTTTGATTGTTCCGGGTTCGTTCAATATGTGTACGGCCAACAGGGTGTTGACCTGCCGCGGACCTCGAGGCAAATGGCGGGGGCGGGCGTCGCCGTCGAGCCTTCGGCGCGCTCACTCGCCGTAGGCGACCTCATGCTCTTTTCGCAGGGCGGACGGATTAGCCACGTCGCGATCTACGCGGGCAACGGCCGCTTCATCCACTCCTCATCGAGCGGCAAGGGTGTCCGCTATGACGATCTCGATACCCGCCGGGGCCAGTGGTTCGCGGACCACATGGTTGCAGCTAGACGGGTGAGTGGTGACAGTCGCATATTAGGGAACGCATTTGCCGGGGGTTCGTCGATCACCTTTGATCGCTTCGACCCACCAGACAGCGCCCCGCCGCCCTCCAAATGACCATCCATAAAGACCAGCCGGATCAGTTCGACGACATTGAAACGCCGCATCCACTCGTGGTGGAAGCAATCGGCGATGCTTCTGTGCCGCTGACCGTACGTCTGAGCGATCCGTGGAGCGATTTCCTCCGAGTCGCTGACAGGCGCAGCGACCCGGACGCTCCACAGCGATCACCGTCGGCACTTCCCCTTCTGGATGACATGAAGGGCATCCTGCAGTGGGACTAGCTGGGCTCGGGCCTTCTGTGTCGCCTTCCGCGATTGACTCGTAGCGCCGACGGTTTGTCGCTGTCCTGGAGAGTGGAATCGTCTTCAGCCCCCCGAATCCAACGAAGCACATGTCCGACGGCGTCGTCATCCGTCAACCGGTTGCGCGCACGCGCTGGGGTCAGGCCAAAAACACTGACCCAGTGATGCGAGAAAATTCGTGCTGTCTTGTATCCCAGCTTGATCGAGACGTCGAGGACTGAGTAACCCGGGTCCCGCAGATAGCCAAACCCGCGTAATACCTTCGCGGCAATGAGAAGACGCTTTGGTGAGCCGAGGTTTGCCGCGTCCAGGTTTCGATAAACGCTGACGATGGCGATTCCCTCCATCGCGAGATCGAGCGCGCTTGTGAAGCGATGCGGTTGTTGGAAGAGGTTTTCGATGGTGACGAAGAGCTGTCGGGGAAGCATCCTGAGTGACCCATTCAGCTCCTCAATCACCCGATGCGTCAGCGAATTCCCCTGAACCTGCTCGACCCGCTCCCGGAACCGCTCCGGCGCATCATCAAAATGGTGCAGGATCACGTCCTCGAGCCCAAGGCGTCCGAGCTGGGCAATGGCTTTGAATGCGGGCGCATGGAGCGTGACGTACGCGATGAGCGGAAGCGACGGGTAGCGCTTGAGCAGTCCAGCGACTGCTCCAACGTTCAGTGTCCCGTCCGCCGAGGGGTCGAGGATGACCACATTCACCGGTTTTCGACGGATGAATGACTCGAGCTCTTGCCACGAAGAGGCGATCAAAAGATCGGGCTCGTCAACGAAAACGTGCCTGACGTGGGCGAGGAGTCGGAGGGGAAGGAACGCCGCAATGTTTGGGGCGATCGCGCTCATTCTATCAAACTGGCGGCCGAAGCTCGTCAGCGCGAGGGGCTAATGATAGGAAAAGCGCTGTTTTTGATAGAAAAGCGACATTTTCTGATAAGAAAATGCCATTTCGGCATCGGCTGATACCCATACGTTGGGCATGTCAGACCAACCCGACCCTTTCCTCATCAGGAGTTTCCCATGATCCGCCGCAAACTGCTCGTCGCCATCGCCGTCATCGCTTCGGTCGTTCTCACCGCTTGCTCGGACATGACAGCTCCGAAAACCAACGCCGCCTGCCCGGTTACTAACGGCTCACAGGTCTGCCTGAACTAAAGTCGGCGCAGGCTGCGGGTCTCGTCTATCCCGCAGCCACCGCCGTCTTGCGGAGTTCTGAAATCGCCCGGACGACTGTCCCCACGTCGTCGGACAGCCACGCCGGTGGCGGAGCGAAATTCGGGAGAGCGCAGGGGGTTGAACGAACCTCCAATAAGGCGTCTTGTGCCTTGAACGCGATCTGGTGAATCTGGTTTGATTCTGCGAATCTTTGCGCTTCCTCGAGTGCCTCGATAGCTGCATCCTGGCGACCGAAACGACTGAGACCTTCTCCGAGGAACAGCAGATAGTGCGATCTAATCCAAGCCCCCATCGGGGCCTTGGCCAATTCGTGAGCGTAGGAATTGAATGAGTCCTGTAGCCCGTCTATGCTGGCGAGCTCCATCAGGTTCAAGGTGGAAGTCCACCTCACAAGTTTGGATTGCGCAGTCGTGGCAAGAATCAAATGGGCATCTCGCGCGGAATCCCGGAGGCCGAGCTCAGTAAATAGAGCGGCGATATCCTCTAGAATGAAATCGCGGTCGCTTGGCTTACTAGCGAGGCTGAAAGCTTCGTGAGCTAGTCTTAGGCCTTCCGCGTGCTCACTGCGTCTGTGGGCGAGGGAGGCACGGCTATGGAGCGCCAGACTCTGAATTTCAGGAAAGTCCTGGTCACGAGCCTGGATAATCACATCGTCCAAAATCGTTTCGGCCTGAGGGAGGTTTCCCTTAGCCAGATAGGTATTCGCAATACCAACTTGCACGGTAAGCACGCCTGGACGGTCGCCCAAAGTGTCAGCGATATAGGCTGCCTGGGAGTAGGCCCGTGCGGAGGTTTCCCAATCGCCGTCACGGCGCGCGGTGCCGCCGACGGCGACGTTTGCTTCTACCGCGAGACGCGCATTCCGCTCAGGCTTGGCAAGCGCGGCGACAGTCGAGAAAACGTCGGTGGCCAAGCCCCAACTGGCCTCGTAGTCGAGCGCGCGCCCGTACCCCATCAGGGCGGCACACACGGTATCATCGACCTTGCTTCGGGTCGTTATCTCTTCAAGCACGCAGGTGAGGACGCCTCGGACCGCGTCCCCCTCGGTCATTTCTTCGATAGCCGTGCGGACCGCGTGCAGCTGCGCCCAATTCGCCGGACCGCTTGAAGGGACGGTCGAACCGTACATGTCCACGAGCCGCAGGACAGAGAGTCCCGCGAACACTGAACGCCAGGAGGCACTATCCTCCCGCATTGAGCCAAGCGTATCGAAGTAAACCTGATGCCGAATCATTAGGGCCTTGTTTAGCTTTTTTGGGCGTATTTAAGTGCCTTAAAATGCACCTTTCCCCCCGGTATTGAAATGCCTGTTTCGTATCAGCCGAGGGTCGTTTTCCTATCACTGAATAGGAGTTAACCAGCGATAAAGAGGGCTAACGCACCGAAGGGAGTCCGTCCCTTGGGAGACGCTCTGACGGGGGGATATGCCAATTTCCGAGGTCCGCCCACCACGCATCGGGACGCATCCAACTTGTCCGAATGCGCCGGTGGAGGCCTATGGCCGCCCTGGGCTCGTATAGCCATACCGCTGGGGCATCCTGGTTGATGGTACCATAGGCAAGGGTGAATTTCTCTCTCGCGCGTTCAGGACCGGCGATGAGCGCGCTATCGAGTTGCGCGTCGAAAGCCGGGTTTTCGTAGGAACCGTAATTCATTCCCTCTTTGCCCAACCCCGCCGAGCTCCAAGCCAGTCTGGTCCCGTCGGGACTCGCGCCGAGATGCAAGCCTCCCAGGACTGCGTCGAACCTCCGCGCCTGCTGTCTCGTCATAAACGCCGAGTTGTCCATCTGCTCGATTTTGACGCGAATGCCCATGCTTCGCAGCTGCTCCTGGAGGAGAACCGACAGCCGCTTCCTGTTCTTGCTCGACGTTGGAACAAGGAGATTGAACGCCAGCTCCCGTCCTCTCTTTGTCCTGATTCCGCGAGCATCGCGGCTCGACCATCCAAGAGAATCGAGAATTGCGCGGCCGCGGGCCGAGTCGAACGCAATCTGGGAGACTCCGGCGTCGGTGGTGGGAAATGCTCTCACCGTCGGGCCGAGCGCGACTAATCCGAGGGTGTCGAGCACGCTCTTTACGAGAGCATTGCGATCGATTGACATCGCGATAGCACGGCGGAGCGCTCGGTCGCCAAAAAGTGGATGTGGCCGAGCGCTCTTCGCTGGGTCGCGCAGATTGAACTGAAGGAATGCGTAGTCGGTGCCCGGGAGAATTATTGCTCGCAGATTTGGGTGGCGAGCGAGGTCCGGCAGATTCTCCGCGGTGAGCGCGTCGAAAAGATCGGCGTCGCCGCTGAACAATCTGGTCACGGCAGTCGTGAATTCAGGCGAGATGCTCCAGATCACCCGGTCGAGTTTGGCGCGCCCGCGATAGTTCGCCGAGTCCGCAACGATCTCGACGGACGATCCGTTGTCCCAGCGGCGGAAACGAAAACGACCCGAGCCGATTGGCGGAGGTGCAGACTCGCGCAGTCTCGCAACGTCGATTCCCTCCAACTGGTGCGCGGGAAGTATGAGCTGCTGGGCGGCAGCATCAAGGAACTGCGTGGGGAGCCGCTGGTGGAACCAGAAAACAGCGGTAAGCGAATCGCTCGCCGTGACGGAATCGATGTTCCCGAGCTCAGAGAGGAACATTCCGCCCAGTGCGGGATTCTTGTTGAGAGCAAGTGTGAATCGTACATCGTGCGCGGTTACCGCTTTCCCATCGTGCCATCGCGCGCGAGGATTGATGTGAAACGCGAGCGACAGTGAGTCGGCCGACCATCGCCAGCCGTCGGTGAGCTGTGGGCGAAAGCCTTTTTCGCCACGCGTATTCATCTCCGGACCAACATCAGCAAGGTAGTCGTAGATCTGCTCGGAGATCTGCTTCCCCTGCGTCGTGCGAATCAGCGGCGGAAAGAGCGTGCCAGGATCGCCTGTTGTTGAAATGACGACTGTTCCACCCGTTTCTTCCGCTGCGCTGTTGCGTGAATGCTCCGAGCACGCGGCGATGCACAGCGTGAGCAAAACAGCGGGTGTCTTTCTCATGCGACAAAGGTAGCGATGCTGTTTGCGCGCCGAGGCGTTAAACCACTTAGTGATAGAAAACCGACAGCGGGTGATATAGAATCGACATTGCCCATCTTGCGTATCGGTGAAAACGTTAATGATACATGGGAGAAGCCGTTACGAAGCCAACGGGCGCGATGCCCACCTTTCAGGTGGCGCACCTTCGACGCGACGGTCAGGACGTGATCATAGTTCCGGTCGATCGTTCGTTCGGCAAGCGCTCGCCCGCCGAGCAGGCGCGGATACAGGAAGCGTTTCAGCGCAGCGCCGCCGCGGTGGAAATGCCTGGCGTCGTAGTTCCGGTCTGGGAAGACACTTCCGGGAGAATGGCTTTTCGCGCGCCCCCACCATGGCACGAGTTCTTCAAGAGCATAGACATGGTATACGTCGCAACCGCGCTGAATCGAAGCCTGAGTCTCGAGTAACGGTTGCCCCGCACGTCTCCCGCTGAGACGCTGCGGATATTTCACCGGTTGAATCGTGGGCCGCACGCGGTGATACTCCGGTGATGAGATCCTTACTCCGGCGCGGGTTCCGGATAGTTGAGCTCGCCATCGCCGCACTGACTGCCGCCGCGTCGCCAGCGGGAGCGCAGCACGATGGCCATGAGATGCGCGACATGGCAAAAGACACGCTCACTACCGCGCCCACGTCTCCGACCCGCTTCGTTCGCGATTCCGCGCTCGTTGCCGACTCGCTGTTGAAGGTGTGTCGACCTCACAGGGCCCATTCGATCGACGCTTATTCGACGTGCCTCGGCGATGGCATCGCCTCGCTTTCCTCGGCGGGTAACATCGCGCTGGCGATGGGAGCGCTCGACCTGATCGTTCACGACGATAAGTCCCTCGTACTGCTCGGCCATCCTCTCGCCCACGCGCTCGGTTACGCTGTCCGATCAACACCCGCGACAGCGACGCGGCTCTTGACCGAGTGTGACGACCGTTATCAGTCGGGGTGCTATCACGGAATCCTGCAGAGGTACTTCGACGCACGCGTGGGAATGCCGGTCGCACAGAAAGTGCTGGTCGCGCCGTGCGACGGGCTGCGCGGGACGCGCGAGCAGTTCCGGCTGTTCGATTGTCTGCACGGTACCGGGCACGGCCTGATGATGTATCACCGCTACGACGTGAACGCGTCGCTCAAGGATTGCGATCGGCTCACCTCCGATTGGGATCAGAGGAGCTGCTACGGCGGTGTCTTCATGGAGCACAACATGGGCGCGCGGATGCAGTCGTTCGGCGACGGTGAATTCGGTATGCACCGTCATTCAACGCCGACTGCGTCGGTGGTCCTGTTCAAGCCCAACGATCTGCATTATCCCTGCGACGCCACGCCTGTGCGGTATCGGCGTCAATGTTACGAGCTGCAAGCGGACCTGATTCTTCCCGCGGTGAAGCAGGATTACCAGAAGGCCGCGGAAGTATGCGACTCCGCTGGTACGCCTGATCTGATGCGCGCATGCTATCTCGGACTCGGGAGAAACGCCTCGGGAGCCTCCGCGTTTCAGTACTCCGGAATAAGAAAACGCTGCGACAAATCGTCACCGACGGGCGTCGCGTTCTGCTATGAGGGTGCAGTACGGCATCTCGCGTACGCGCCGAGCGAGCTGCCACGAGGAGTCGCGTTCTGCAAGTCTCTTCCGCCTGGTGACACGAGAACGCGCTGCTGGGACGGCGTTGGGCTGCAAGTGGGGGGATTCTTCGCGGACCTGAGGTCGCGCCGGCGCGCGTGTCAGACGGAAGACGCGGACGACGTCGCGGCGTGCGTGCTGGGCGCAGGTGTCACTGCGGGCTCGCCGAGAGAGAATCACTAACCGGAGCAGACAGTGCGTCTCCTGAGCGTGCGAGCTTAACTGTTGCGAGAGGGTATAAGGCGTTGCGGCGTAAACGATTGACCGGTCGAAGCGCGACCGCAAGTGCGTTTCGGGTTCGCAACTTGCGCCATGCCCGCGTGTACATCTAAACAACAACTCAACAGTGGAGCAACAGTGAACCGTTTCGTTCTTTCAACTTTCCTTGCATCGGCCGCGATGGTCGCCGCCGCTGCCCCCGCTAGCGCACAGGGCTACAACCCTTTTCAGATTGGTGCCGCTGGCGGGATCGCGTTTCCAACGAGTGACCTCGGGAACACGACAAACACCGGCTACGACATCGCCGTCATGGTCGGGTACAAACCCCAGTTCACGCCAATCGGCGTCAGAGCAGAAGCCGCTTACAACCAATTCGGATCGAAGGTTTTTAACGGCAACGTGAACATTCCGGCGTTCACCGGCAATCTGGTGTTCGGACTGCCCATGGGAATGTTGTCGCCATACGCGATCGGTGGGGCGGGACTCTATCGCACCGCCGTAAACGTGAATGGCGGCGGGAGTGCCGCCGAGAACCATTTCGGATTCAATATCGGCGGCGGGATAAAGATTCCGTTAAGCAGCAGTTTCGAGACGTTCGTCGAAGCCCGCTACAACCGAGTCACCATAAATAACGGCGGCAGCCTGAGTTTCATTCCGGTCACAGTCGGAGTGATGTTCTAGAGATTGCGCATGGAGTCGCAGCGCATCCCTATGACTCGATAGCTTGCCTAACAACCGTTCGCGGAACAAAAAAGGCCAGTCCGGTTGGACTGGCCTTTTTTTGCGTGGAGCTGCGCTTATTGAACCGCGTTGACCATGTCGAAGATGGGGAGGTACATGGCCACGACCATGCCTCCGACCACGACGCCGAGGAAGACGATCATGATGGGCTCGAGCAGCGAGAGCAGGTTGCTCAC
>JANMWS010000133.1:0-49752 GCA_031394125.1 Gemmatimonadales bacterium | reverse complement strand
TCGTGAACCCGGCGACCCCCCTCACAGCCGTGAGCGAAGTGATTCTTGATCTCGATCTGCTACTCGTTATGACCGTAAATCCTGGTTTCGGTGGACAGAAGTTCATCAAGGGCTCTGTCGACAAGGTTCGGCGGGCCCGCGGGATGCTTGCGGAGAATGGCAGCAAGGCGTTTCTCGAGGTCGATGGCGGCATTGACCGCAAAACGATTAAGTCGGTGTGGGAAGCGGGTGCCGATACATTCGTCGCCGGCAACGCGATTTTTGGCGCCAAGAATCCGAAGGCTGAGATCGGCGAGCTTCGCGCGCGCTGCACGGCGCAAGCATGACGGTCCGCAAGCAGCTCGCGATCGGGTGTGTCGTCCTCGCAATCGTTGCCGGCATCGCGTACGGAGCGACACAGTATCTTCGGAAGGAGCTCTTCCCCGTCGAGCTGGGCACCAAGGCTCCGGACTTTAGGGCTTTAACTCTTGATTCCATTCCGCGAGAAAAGCGTCTCGCGGATTATCGCGGCAAAGTCCTCATGATCAACGTCTGGGCGACCTGGTGCCTGCCTTGCCGCGTGGAGATGCCGAGCATCGAGGCGCTGAACAAGGATTATGCGTCGAAGGGACTCAAGATCGTGGCGGTCAGCATCGACGATCCCGGCACCGACGCCACCATCCGCGCGTTCGTGAAGCAGTACGGACTGACCTTCGAGGTGCTGCACGACGCGCACGGAAGGATCTCTGATCAGTACGATATCACGGGATATCCGGAGACATTCATCATAGGCAAGGACGGCGTAATCAGAAAGAAGCTGATGTCGGCAACCGATTGGAATTCCCCTGAAGCGCGCGCCCTCGTGGATAGACTTCTGGCGGAGCAGGTGGACTCATGATCACGTGGGGCCGGACGTGACGCGAATTCTCGGCATCGAGACCTCGTGTGACGAGACATCGGCCGCGGTTCTCGAAGGCCACGGGGACGACGTCTCGCAGAAGTCTCTCGTCATTCTCTCGCAGGACATCCACAAGGTTTTTGGCGGGGTGGTGCCGGAGATCGCTTCGCGCGCGCACCTCACGAGCATCGTCCCCGTTGTCGGGCGCGCAATCGAGGAAGCGGGCACCAGCCTCGATGAGCTCGATGCCATCGCCGTGACCAACGGTCCCGGGCTCGTCGGCGCATTGCTAGTAGGGTTGAGCTATGGCAAGGCGCTCGCCTTCTCGCACGATATCCCGCTCATTGGCGTCCATCACATGGAAGGGCACCTCTTCGCCGCGGCGCTCGAGCACAAAGACGCTGTGCCGCCGTTCACCGCGCTGCTCGTCTCGGGCGGGCACACGCTTCTCCTCGACGTGGAAGCGTGGGGCAAGTACCGCCTCCTCGGCGGCACGCGCGACGACGCGGCGGGCGAAGCGTTTGACAAAGTTGCGAAGCTGCTCGGGCTTCCATATCCCGGCGGTCGGTACGTGGAGCAGCTCGCGCGCGAAGGAGATCCAGGGAAATTTCACTTCGCTCGGCCAATGCTCCGCAAGAACGCGCTGCCCGAGGACGATAGTTACTACGCGTTCTCGTTCAGCGGCCTCAAGACCGCGGTGCTCAATGCCGTCCGCGGATCGAAGAATCTCGACGTCGACAAGGCTGACATCGCGCGCGCGTTCCAGGATTCAATGATCGACACCCTGGTGGAGAAGACACACCGGGCAGCCAATGCCTTCTCGCGCCAGCGCGTCGTGCTCGGCGGCGGTGTCGCCTGCAACCGTACCCTAGCCGAGGCAATGCGGGCGCGTCTCGCGCAAGACGGAGCAACGGTTTTCACCCCGACGCCGCGCCTGGCAACCGACAACGCGGCGATGATTGCCCGGGCCGGATTCTTCAGATTCGAGCAGGGCGAGCGGGCGGGGCTCGATCTCAACGCCTACGCGAGCTGCCCTATCCCCGGGCTTGTCGCAGCCTAGATTTCAACTCAATGCACACAATCTTCGCATCCATAGTTCACCAGCCGCTCTCGTACGACATCGGCCCACTCCAGCTCACAGGCTTTGGTCTCGCCGTTCTCATGGCGTTCGTGATCGGTCAGGTCGTTGCGCAACGGGAGCTCGCCCGCCGCGGGTACGATCCCGAGCCAATGGGTGACGTCGTCTTCGCCGCCGTCGTCGGTGGCCTACTCGGCGGCAAGCTCTATTACGCAATTCTGATGGGCGATCCGAGCGCGGTATTCAGCAGGGCCGGTTTCGTTTTCTGGGGCGGCTTGATCGGCGGAATCCTCGCCAGCTACGTCGTCATCCACCGGAAGCGTCTCCCCTTCACGCGCATCAGCGATGTCTGCGCGCCCGGGCTCGCCGCTGGCTATTCGATTGGCCGCACCGGGTGCTGGGCAGTGGGTGATGACTATGGTCGCCCCTTCAGCGGTTTCGGAGCCGTAAGCTTTCCAAATGGCGCTCCGCCGTCGACAGTCGCGAACATGACCCAGCTCTTTCACATTACGCCGCCGATCGGCTCTTCGCAGAATCAGGTTCTCTCGGTCTATCCGACGCAGCTGTATGAAGTCGCGCTGGGCTTCGTGATGTTCGTCGTCCTCTGGCGCTTCCGGAATCACAAGCACGCCGAGGGTTGGCTGTTCGGTCTGTACTGCCTGCTGGCGGGAGTTGAGAGGTTCATCATCGAGTTCGTGCGCGCCAAGGATGATCGATTCCTCTTCGGCACTTTCACGAGCGCTCAAGTGATCGCATTTTCCTTTGCGATCGGCGGAGCAATCTGGATGTACGTGCGCCGGAATCCGCGCCAAGATGCGCCCGGCATTTACGCGACTCCGCAACCCGCATAGCGGTGTAAGCGTAGTGTAGAAGCGAGGCGCCCTTCAGCATGAATGCCGCTTCACCGCGCCGATCTCTAGGCTCCCGAGACCGTTACCGGCTGCGTCTCGGTTATCGTCTGCCAGATTCCCTGAATCGTCTGACGAGGGATCACCAGAGCAATCGTGCTCGTTCCTGTGATCGGCTCGAGGTTGATCGTTCCCTCTTCGTCGAATGTTGCGACGTTGCACGAGCCGCTCTTGGCGTAAGGCGGAAGCGGAACAGCGCAGCTCTGACTCGTGGCGCTGATGTTACTCGTAAGAGTGCCGGAAACCGATACCCAGACGTCGTTCTGGCCTGCTGTGTAAATAGCAAATCCGGGCGGGGCGCCGGCTACCGTCGTCAGATCTTCGAAGTTGACCGTGCCGGTACTTCCGGCGATGAGTGCCAGCCGATCGGGCGGTGTGTCTGCCGAATGGCTTTGCCAGAGGATCAGAGAAAAAGCGAATGGCGGCGGCGTGCACTGACCCGGCGGATATACAATCAGCGGATTGACAATCAGCTTCTCGACGCACGTACCGGCCGGGTAGCTCTCCCGCAGACCGAGCGCGAACATGCTTTGGGATTTTCCGTCGATCGTGACGTTGATCTGATCGAGCTGCGAGGCAAGACTGGCGAGCGACGACGGCCCATAGATGGTGCTCGTGCCACCCGTACCCATCCCGAGTGCCAGGCTCTTGAGCGCCGAAGCGGCATCGAGGCTGGTACCGGGACCGGTGGAATCGCTGCCACAGGCCGCGAGAGATAGCAGGAGGGCCACGCAGGCAGCCGTGATTCCAGGCAGTGTCCGTACTCTTTTTAGAAGCATGCTGAATGACCCGCGTGGTGGTTTTCTCTCGGGACCGAGACAAATGATTGTCATAGTTCACAGACGGTCAAGACTCAGCCTCCGGGACCAGTCTCAAGCTCGTCCCCCATGGGTCGGTCAGGATCCACTCGCCGTTCGCAGGCTTAGCCTCGTATCCGGCGGCCGTCACATTCTTCGCCGCTTCATCGGCGTTCTTCTGCGTCGGCACAACGATCTCCCACTCCAACAGCCTCGCGTCCGCGTCCGTCGCCGGCGGAGCGCCCTTCGCCCAGGTGTTGGTTCCCAGGTGATGGTGATAGCCGCCGGCCGACATGAAGAGCGCGCCAGGGTAGCTCCACACGACCTTGTCGAAGCCAAGCGCATCGTGATAAAACGCCTCGGCCTTATCGATATCGTCCACGTAGAGGTGAACGTGGCCGAGCACAGTGCCGGGCGGCATTCCCGTCCAACGCTCGCCGCGCGCTGACCGCACCAGGTCATCGACGTTGAGGTGATTCGTCGCCATCTGGAGCTGACGCTCATCGTAGCGCCACGCATCGCGAGGTCTGTCCGCGTACACCTCGATGCCGAGTCCGTCGGGATCGGTGAGGTACACCGCTTCGCTCACTAGATGGTCCGACATCCCCGCGTAGACTCCGGTTTCGGCGAGATGCGCGACGAAGCGTCCGAGCGAAGCGCGATCCGGAAGCAGGATCGCAAAATGGTACAGGCCCAGCAATCCGCGACGCGGAACCGGCCTCGCGCTCGACAGCTGGTGAAGGTGAACGATCTCGCGATCCTCTCCGTGTGTTCCGAGACTCGCCGAGTCGGCGCTGCGTTCGAGGACCCGCATGCCGAGAACATTCTCATAGAAGAGAATAGATCGGCCGAGATCGGCGACCTGCAAACGCACTCTGCCGAGGTGGGTCGACTCGGGAAGGCGGTAGCCTTTGGGACGGATTCCTGTCTGCTCGTCAGCTCTCGCCGGCATTTGCCTCGTTGTCATCTTCGCCTCCACTCGGCCGCATCCAGGCGCAAATGCTACGCCTAGGTAGTTCCGTCTTCCTGCTTATGGCCGGGCCAGAATGTCTTGATCGTCGCAAAAATGAGCAGCAGAATCAGAATCCCCTGAGCCGCCAGCGTCTCGACGCTGGGATAGATGCCCATCGCATCGATGTGGGGCGCTCCGGGAACGACCGTGATGGGCATCACGTTCGCTTCCTGGAGCTCACGAATTCCCTTGCCCATGAACACGAACGCCATGTAGTAAAGGAGAATGCTCGTGACGGCGAAGAACGGACGCATCGGAATGCGGACGCCGTAGCGGTAGAACAGCGTGAATATCACCGCGAGCGCCGCGAGCCCTACGAGAAGTCCGAGAGCGAGCGGCAATCCGACGTTCGGACCGCTGTTGAACAGCGCCTGGTAAAAGAGCGCCGTCTCGGCTCCTTCCCTGTAGACGGCGAGGAACGCGACGAGCATGAGCGCCTTGCCACCGCCGTGCTCCAGCGCGGACGTCACCTTCTCGCGAATGAACTTCTGCCACTTGGCTGCTTCGACTTTGGAAATGAGCCAGTAACTGACCGAGAAGAGAACCGCCACGGCGATCAGCATCGTTATCGCCTCGACCAGCGAGCGGCTCGCGGGCATGGCACCCAGCAACGTCTTGAGCACCACCGCGGTCGCGAGGCTCGCGAGCACTCCGAGGGTCAGTCCGACCCATATCGAGCGCAGTCGCTCGCGGTGTCCGGTCTTGATCAGGAACGCCACGACAGCACCGAGCACGAGTATCGCCTCGAATCCTTCGCGCAGGATGATCAGGAAGGACTGGAAGAATGCTTCCCAGCTCGTGGATGGCTGCTGCGTGAGATCTATCACGGCCGGAAGCCCATCGGCGATGGCGTCGCGTGATGTCGTTGCTCCCGCGATGTCATTGCGCTTCACCGCTCCCTTGAAGTCGGCAAAGTATCGCTCCATCGTCGCGACCAGCCCGGGTTTTTTGGCGCGAGCGGACGTCTCGAGCGGCTCGAACGCGATGTACGCATCGAAGGCGCGATCCCCAGCCTCAGCGGCCTTGCCCGCACGCGCGAACTCGAGCGCGCTGTCGAGGAGCGCGAGGATCACAGGTGACGCGGTGTCTCCGGGAATCGCCGTCGCATCGGCTCGCGCCGCGGGAAGAGACATCTTCTCGCCGCGGAGCGTGTAGATGTAGTTGATAATGTTCCAGCGCTGCTGTGGCGTAAGCATGGCCCCGAACGGTGCCATGGCTGTCCCACGCACACCCACTGAGAGGACGTTGTACGCCAGACTCGGCGTCAGCTCGGGGGTCAGATTCTTCAACCCGAGGGCAGAGGGCGGAGTGGTCAGGCTGTGAGCAGCCGGGCCATTCCCGGCGCCTCTCGTCCCGTGACAAGACGCGCAGTTCTTGAGGAAAAGCGCGTGACCCTGGGCGGTGTCCAGAGGACCTCTCGGAAGGTCCATCGCCCCCGCCGTGCCGAGCGATGCCGCGAAAAGTTTGTGGAACTGCCTGACCGTGGCCGGCGGTTTCCGCGTTGAGACCGCCAGTGTGAGGCTGTCGAGAATTGCCCTCGTTGCGCGGGCATCGTACCCATGGAGACGAGCAGCTACGAGCTTCGCGTCCGCCAGAAAGCCATAGGTCTCGTCGAACTCATCCTTGGAGATGAGTTTTCCGCGATCATCAACAGCCTTCGCGTACTCCTCGACGGCAACACCGACGATGCTCGCGAGACGTTTGGCAGGATTTTCCTGGGCGGGCAGTCGGACGGCTGCCATGAGCGACAGGATCGAGACAGCGATCCATCGCATAGATCGACAATTCATTGCCGAGTGAATTTATCTGGATACGGGGCGAAAGCAATTGGTGATATGGAGTTATCAAGCATCTGAGCGGCGAAACTGGGAGTCGCTGGTCAGCTCGCGCTCACAAAGGGCTGACCTTACACCAGTGCGTCGCTCGAATCTGCTCACGAAGCTGAGTAGCCGTTCGCTGGTGAACTCGCCCCTCGACATTCCGAGGGCAGCAATCGCCTGCTCGATAGCATCCGGGACACCCTCTACTTCCACCAGCACATCCATGCGCGGATATCTCTCGAACCGGATGGTCGCGCCGCCGAGCTCGTACTGGGCGATCTCGCGATCGATTTCCATCGTGACCACCAATCCAACCTTGTCGAGTATGTGCTCGGTGGCGATGAAGTCGTCGACCTGCGTCGAGATCTCTTCCCTGGTTTTGTAGCCGCCCTGTGTTTCGGTGGGACCCTTCCAGTCGAGGTATGTTCTGGTCGATCCGCTGCTTTCGTAGCGCCGTACGCGCAGGACTTCATCGCGATCGGCGAGCTCTCGCGACTCGATGTCGTAGCGCCGGTCGAGGAGTCTTCCTTCGTATGTAAGCTTCGCTCCCGCGCTTTCGAGCTGCTTCCGCGTCGCGGCGGGATCAACAACTACAGCCTTGAGCTCGACCTCAAGCATTCAGAATCGTCTCCAGCACCTGGTGGGTGTTCGCGAGCGAAGGCAGAGCCGCGTAAGGGTTGTGCGCCTCGAGCTGCCCTACCGTGTAGTGCCCGCTCGCCACGCCGATAGATCGGGCGCCGAGCGAGCGTCCGCACTCGATGTCAGCGGGCGTGTCACCGATAACGACCAACCGCTCTCCAGCGATGTTCAGTCCCAGCGTCTCGCTCGCCCGCCGTTGGGCGATTGCCGGCAGCTCGGGACGATGCTCGTGGTCAGATCCGAAGGCGTTGACGCGAAACCGATCCGGATTGATTCCCGCGGCGGTCAGCTTTATTCGCGCTCCCGGCTCGATGTTCCCAGTAAGGAGTCCGAGAACGACATCGTCACGCTCTTCGAGCGCATCGAGTACCGCCACGACGCCGGCGAGCGGTTGGACGTTGAACTTCCCGCTCTTCGCACCGGTACGGAGTCCATCGAGATAGAGCGCGATCAATTGTTCCATGCGCGAATCGATGTGGACGTCCGAATGTCCTTCCAGCCGCATCACGTCACGGACGATCTGCTTGTCGGTCTTTCCGTCGTATCGGTACGACGGGTTTCCCGGCGATCCGAACACTTCAGCCAGCGCGCGCTGCATCGATGCTCGCCCCATTCCTTCGGAGCTGAGCAAGGTGCCGTCGATGTCGAAGAGAACGAGCCTCATGTTCTCGTCAGGAAAACCCCGGCGATGATCGTCGCCGCGCCCACACCCTGGAAGATCGTCGGCGTCTCGCTGAGGAACGCCCACGCCACCAGGAGAGCCACGATCGGCTGAAGATTCGAGTAGACTGCCGTGCGCGTGGGGCCAAGCACCCGCAGCCCGCGATACCAGAAGAAGTAGGCGACGCCCATCGATATCACGCTCGAGTAGAAGACCGCAAGCCAGCCTCCGATTCCAACGACAGACCAGTTGGTCGACATCAACGCCGGGCCGGAGACAATGAGCAGCGGAATCGCCCCGCCAACAAGCGTAATCGCGGAGAGCTGGATGATATCAATTCGCGCTGCATACGGCTGAAGACCGATTGTGTACAGCGACCAGCAAATGACTCCCAGGAAAACGAGCATTGCGCCGAGCAATGTCGTGCCGCCGGTGGACTCCTTCGCGCTCCCGACAATCACCAGCGCAACTCCAATGACAGAGAGCCCAATTCCTACGAGCATTGTTCGCTTCACGCGCTCCATGCCGCGCGCCCGCGCAATCAAAGCGATGAAGGCAGGTGCTGCGCCCACAATCAACGACGCGTTTCCAGCGCGGGTCCGTGCCACGCCGAGCACGAAGAAGAGCTGATACAGTCCGTTACCCAGCATTCCGAGGAGAAGGAGTGCGATCACGTCGCGACGGGGGAGGGTGATTCCACCACTGACAAGCGCCGCGGCCAGAAGAAACAGCGCGGCTACTGCGACGCGCAGGCCGGTGAATGCGATGGGGTTGAAAATGTGCGTGGCGTACTTCACGACCACAAAGTTGGCCCCCCAGATCACCGCCATCGTGAACAGGAGGACATCTGTCAATCCGAACGCTGGATGTGCTGCGGGGCCCGTGGTTATCGCCGAAGGATGAGCAGCTGATTCCGTCATCGACGAAAGCTAGCCGGGGCAGGCGCGTCGCGGCTACTTTGCGTGATGCACATCTCGTTTGCCGTCTTCGCCGATGCCGCCAACCTCTCCCAGGAAGGAAAGCTGAACATCCTCGGCGTCTTCGACGCGGTGCAGGTGGCGGGACTGCCGACAATCCATCCACGAACGCACTTCGTGGTTCGACTGAAGGCTGATGGAGACGACACCGGATCGCACAAGCTCACGTTCCGCTGGCTCTCTCCATTCGAAGAGGAGCTGTGGTCATCTTCCGGAGAGATGAGCGTGGCTCAGGCTGCGAATCCTGTGTTCGAGCTGGATCTCCCGATCATCGCAGTCGTGGATCTCCCCCTCAACGTCGCGGGGCAGTACACGATGCAGGTGACGCTCGATGGTCAACCGACAGCGGCGGCTCGCCTCTTCGTCTCAGGACCATCCCAGCAGCCGCTGGTGACTGGGACGCCCAACGGGATGGTGAGCTGAACTGCAACTGGACCGGCATCTCGGTTGGTTAAGATCAACTGCAACTGAACGGGTGCGAGTTGTCAGAGATGCATAGTTGCCGGTTCCCAGTTCACAACGCCGGGACGCCAGTAGCGGCGTAATGGCAAGCAGTTGCTCCGAACGCCACCGGGATAAGTCAGGGCGTAGTGAACTGGCAACTGACAGCTATGCTGCTGGCAACTCGCACAGTTCAGTTGCTTTTGATCTCGACAAACGAGTTGCCAGTTACTCGCACCCGTTCAGTTGCAGTTCAAATCCGGACCAGCCGAGATTGCCTATAGAATCCTTCGCCCAAACCGAAATCTCTGAACCAAAAGCTCTGCGTACTCATCCCGACTAGAAAGATCGTCGACTGCATAACCCCCGCGGCCTAGAGCGAGGTGCACCACACGCGTTCCGCCGAGCGAGATAGCGACGTGAGTGATCTTGCCATCGGCCTCGTCGGAGAAGAAAAGAAGATCGGCCGGACGTAGATCGCGAATGCTTTCCACAGGTTCGCCGGTCATCGCCTGCATCCACGCATCGCGCGGTACGTTGACGCCGTGGAGATGGAAGGAGCTCGACACGAGTCCGGAGCAGTCACAGCCCCACGGCGTCACCCCCCCCCACTCGTACGACGTGCCCTCGAAGTATGTCATCGCTGTCGCGGTGATCGAATCCGCTGCGGGCGGGAAGCTGTGGCGGCGCTCTTCGAGCGTCATCGCCAACCCCCCGAATCGTTCCTGACCTTCCGTGACCAGGGCGCCGAGCGGGAGCTTGCGGGTCGCGCCGTGCTCGTCGCGCACGGTGCATCCGAGCGACAGCGGACGCGGGTCGTTCCATCCGGTCTCCGAGAGCGGCGGAACCGGCTCCGGCATCGTCACCACGTAACCCTGATGCACCCAGCCAGCATATTTGTCGGCGCCCTTGACGTGCAGCCACAACCCTTTGCGCTCGACGACCAGCGCGATATGGCCGTGAAGAAGCTGCGACACCTGGGTGGTTCTTACATCGGGCTCACACAGCATCGGCGCGATCGCGGCGATGGCGGTGACGTGCTCGCTCAATGCTCGGGCCAGTCGATCTTCTCCGATTTGGTCGGGGTCAACGGCGGCTCCGGTCGTTTCGCGACGCAGCTCTTGCACAGCGTGATCCCGCGGAAGTTGCAGATGATGCAGACGAAAGTTCCGCAATCAGTGCAAGGGTACCCTTCGGACGCGCGCTCCTCATTTCCGCAGGAGCGGCACATCATCGAGTCTTTTTCTCGCAGGTTTTTCGCCATCAGGTTCGCGGACCAAAGCCCATGTGCCAAGCTCGTGTAAGCGTGCGTGAACGTCGTAATTGACGAGCCAGCAACGCTTTAGAAACGCCAGTTGCGGAAAAGGTCGAAGCCGAGCTGCGACGGGGTCTGCGTCGGAGTAATGAGAGCCGTCCCCTTGTCACACCTGGTGTTGCTCGAGCCCGGCTCGATCGCCGCCTGCGCGCTGTAGAGCGAGCTGATACGGTACTCGAGCTGAAGCCCGAGATTTTCCTTGAAGGCGCCGGGATTCACGAAGCATAATCCCGTGCTCAGTCCAAGGAACCATCGGCTGCCGAGCTGTTTGCCGAGAACCGCGCGCGTGTTGAGCAGGCCGAAGTACGGTGAGCTCGAAGTTCCGCCCGGTGCCGTCGGATCGGTGTTGACCGCGGTCTGAACCTCGACGATGTCGAGCAGCTGTCGAGGAATTGCGTTCGTGAAGATGTTGCCGAGTGCGCGCACTCCAAGTCCCGCAACCTGGCCCGTGGTATTATCGAGACCGACGGCCGGCTCCCCCGTCACGAGATAGCTGAGCAAGTCGCTCTCTGACAGCGGGAGGTTGTCCGGATTCCTGAGGCCCAGCTTCGGCTGCGACAGTGTCCCCGTGATATCCACCTCGACCCGCACGTCGCGGCCATTCACGCTCTTGCTCGGCTGGCGAACAGTGTGGATCGCCTTGATATCGAGCGACGGATTCAGATCTGGCGTGCCGGAAAAGCGAAGGAATCCGGCCTGCACGTCGAAGGTAGGTTGAATGAAGGGATCGACGAGATTGAGTCGGTACGTCCCCTTGTCGGCGCTCAGCAGTCCCTCGAGCGCAAGCTTGGGCGGCTCGCCAGGATTCGGCGGAGCGAGCGTCACATTCAGCGATCCTCCGAGCTTCACATTTGCTTCCGAAGAGCGGAGCCACACATCGGGCCCGATGTCGACGCTGACATTCTCGAGCCGCAGATTGCGCGCGACTGCTTTCGGCGCGCGCGGCAACACCTCGCGATTTTGCGAGAGCAGCGTGTCGACGGTGTTCTGGAATTCCGGGTCGTTGAGATCGATGATCTGCTTCTTGATGACGTCGGGGATATGGATCGTTCCGCGCTCGACGCGGACGTTCCCGCGCATCACCGCGTTCTGGGTCGACCCGGTCAAGGTGACCGGCGGTCCGGTCGATATGTCGAGAGCCGCCAGACCTGGCTTGTCGATGGCGTGGAAGTTGGAAGCGTTGGCGGTGAGCGAGAACGATGGATTGTCGTAGTGCTCGAAGCTCACGGAACCGGTGACGGAAACCGTACCGCGCCGATCCTTCACTGTTTCCGCCGACAGCTTCTTGATGTGAACCGTGTCACCCGAAAGCGCGATGTCTGCAGCGATGTGACTGTAGCTGGTTCCCAGGTTGGAGAATCGCGCGAATCCGTCGCCGAGCGAGATCTGACCGAACAGCTGCGGCTGCTTGATGCTCCCGCGAATATCAACATCGGCTACGACCGCACCACGCGCGTCGACCAGACCCGGCACGAATGCGCGAACGAGTCGCAAGTCGACGCTGTCAGTGCGCACGTGGCCTTTGATCGAGTCGCTGTTGAGCCTCACGTTCTCGACGACAAGCTTCGCCTTGCTGCTATGCTGAAGCAGAAGCGAGTCGAGCGCGAGGAACCCCTTCGAGAACTGAAGACGCGTGGGGTATTGGAGCCGGTAGCGATTCGCGGAATCCACCAGCACCGAGGCCGAGTCGAGTCGCACAATGGTCGTGTCGCGGCTGCGGGTGAGATTCCCGGCAAGCTCCGTCTGAACGCCGCTCTCGCTCAGCATCGACGCGCTGAAATGTCCGGATGTAGGAGACATGAGGGCAATCGAAGCCCTGATGTTGTGGAACCCGACGGGGCCGAGCGAAACCGTATCGGCGCCGAATATGAGCGACCCGTGAATGTCCTTGGTCACGTCCGCCAGCAGAATCGAGCCGCGAATGCTTTCCACTCGGCGCGTGCCGAAGGTGACGTCGTTGGCTTTGACTATCCCGTTGAGCGCGAGGTGCTCCATGCTTCCGGAGAGCTCGCCGGTCAGCTCGGCGCTCCCGTGCAGGGAGTCGACGGCGGCGGTGGTCGCGAGACTCGGCACCAGCGCTCGAAGCCGCGACAGCGAATCCATCACCGCGCTGAACTTGAGAGTGCCTGTGTGCGTCCCGCTCATTCCGAATGTTCCGGAGGCGCGCGCTGTCAAACCGGCGGCGTTCAGGGCCAGCGTGTCGACGGTCGCCACGCCGTTGGCGAGGTGTACTCGCGCAACGGAAGGATCGACGCGAAAGCCTGCCACCGTGGATCGTTCGATCGCTGCGACCGCGCTGCCTGCCAGCGTCGGAAGAGACTCGCCACGCAGATCGAGATCGTACTGCCCGGTGAGCTGGGTGTGGGGCAGCGTGTTCTTCTCTAGCAGCGTGCGGACATCGAGTGCGGTGGTCGTCGCGCGGCCGCGCGCGGCGTACTCGAGGGGATCCGCGTCCAGCAATCCATTGAACGCGATGGTTCCGGCGGGACCGGTGAGAGTCGTGTTCACGAGCAGATTCGGGGAGGTTCCCTTCACCTGCACAGGCCCAGCATAGCTTCCCCGCAGCGGAAGCAGCGGATAGGAGTGGGATAGCGCGGTGAACGAGAGTGGCTGCGCCTGGAGCGCCAGATCGTAGACTAGATACTTGCCCCACGTCACGCGTCCCTCGCCGGTGACGTGGGACACGGGCTGCGCACCGTCGTGGTGAAGGAGATCCGCATTCCTGAAGCGCACGTCGAGCCACGACGAATCGAGGGCAGCCGTGCCGGACACAGTTCCCTTGATCTTGGGGAAAAGAGGATTGAGATACTGCAACGTGCGCAGATCGAGCGTGCCTATGTCGACGTGAAAGTCGTGAAAGGCAGTGAAGGCCGGAAAGAGGATGTCCAGCTCCCCGTCCCCGCTCGCGGTCGTAATCGCTCCTGGCACGTGCGCATCGGCAAAGGTCAGCGATGACTCGTCCACCTTGAAATGATTGAGCGGTCCGCCCACTCCTTTCACGTTGCCGGTGAGCTTCCCCTGCCAGTCATACGGAAAGGGCTTTCCATTGAGCGTGCGGAGCAGATCGAAGTCCACCGGCGCGGCCTGAAGATCGAGATTTTTCACCGCTAGTACGGGACCGCCGACAGCAAATGTCATCTGCCCCAGCAGGCGTGAGCCAGTGGTGCGCACATCCATTTTCGTGAGTACGTAGTCCAGAAGGCGCGGGTCGTGCTCGCTGCGGATGTCGAGCTCCATCTTGCCGCCGCCAGTCGTAGGCAGCGTCGGATATACCCACGCGACATCGCTAAGCGCGACCGAGTCGCCGACGACGTGCACGTAATAGCGGATGGGGAGATCACTTCCCCAGACCACGCTGCCGCGTGCCCTTCCCGTCGAGCGTGGAAGATCCCAGTGCTCGGCGTCGACGAATATCGAATCGCCGAGGTTGAGGAATGTTCCGGAGATGTTGCGGAACTTGAAGGGTGGATCGCTCTCGGTGAAGCTCGCCTTCCTCACCCGAACGAGACGACCGACCGTGTCCGGATCAGCGATGCGCGCGAAACCCACGCTCGCTTCAGCCCTCGTCCACCGCCATGTGCGCGCGAAGCCTTCGCGGGTGCGGCGGATCTCGTGATCCGCCCGCGTCAGCTCGTACCGGATCGCGCTATCCCGCTTGGCACCGCGCAGGCTGTCCGAAGGATGCCAGGGTAGCGTCAGCGTAAAGGTCGCGTCGTGAATCTCCGATGAGTCGATGACCACGTATTGTCCGAAGCCACGCTGGTCGCGCTGCTGCTTCTCGACACTCGCGGGGAAAATGCGTCGCCAGTTCCAATCGCCGTTCTCGTGCTGGCGAAGGTGAACCACGGGGTGCTGAGCCTTCAGATTGCTGAGCAGAATTCTGCGATCGAACAGATCCCGCGGGTCGTACGACACTCGAATCGGTCCGGACGCAATGAATACGGAATCTTCGTCGTCGCGGATCTCGAGCGAGTCGATAGTGACGCCGTTGAAAAAGCCGCCGCTCATCCGGCCGATGTAGACTCTCCCCTTGACCTGCCCCGCGAGCATCGTCGTCACCATTCCGCGTACGCGCTCCTGACCGAAGCCGGTGTGCGTCACGCCAATCACGCTGAGGACGATTATCACGCCAAGCCCCACCAGTACGATAGCGCTCGCGAGAACGATGCGGAGACGGCGTGTCATTCGAAGTTAGAACGCCTGGCCGATGGCGAAGCTGAACGTGAGCCTGCTGCGGAAGCGATTGTCTTTCGGCGGTTGATACGTCGCAGGACAGCCGTTCGCCGGGTTGTCCTGTGTGATGCTGACGTCGCCCGTCACTGGATCGGGGGGAGAGAAATGCGTCGGAACATCGTTGTTGGGACTCACGCACAGGAGCGGTGCTCCCGGGACGTTGGTTGCTTCGTAGTAGAGCGGACCCGTCGGCCGGCGATAAGGGTTGTATCCGATCGCAACGCGCACCGGCCCTACCGGAGAGAACGCGGTCATCTGAATACCGGGCGTGACTTTCAGCTTCACGCCGCCCAATGCGGAAGTGCTGCCGCGATTCCAAACCTCTCCCGCGTCGGTGAACAGAGTGAGCTGGAGCAGCTCCGGAAGTATCGGACTGCGAAGTCGCAGCTCGACATTGGCTACGACCAGACTGTTGCCGCCGACCGGAACAACTCTTCGCTGTATCCCGCTGGTGTCCCTGACGACGGTGTCCGGTAGTCCGCTCGCGGCAGGAGGCACGACCAGAAACGGACTGGCGGCGATGTAGATCGCCGATCCCAGCTCGTTCTGCGCAAACCCGCGAACAGTCGTCGGCCCGCCTGCGTATAGACGCTCCGACGGCGGGATGAATCCCGTAGCGGAACCAAGGCTTCGCCCGTAAACGACGCCGCCTCGAATCCGGAGCGCGAGCACGTTCCCTCCGCCCGCGTTGATATAGCGCGACGCATCCCCCACGAATTTGTTGAACTGGAGCGCGGTGTCCGACAGGATCAGTGGCGAAGAATGCCGCGCCTCGACGCGAACGATCGATCCGCGCGTCGGCGACAGCAGACTGTTGGAGTGGTCACGCGTCGCGCTGAGGCTCAGGATCGCGAGTCGCTGGGTCTTCTCGACTCGCCGCCGCTCTTCGGCGTCGCACAGATTGAACAGAGCGCAGAAAAGGGCCGGCTGCGCTTCTGTGCGGCCGAGGTCCATCGAGTAGCTGAGATTGACGGGCGTCCGCGTGACCGAGCGCCAGACCACTGACGCGACGCCTCCGATCGCAGTCGTGCGGCGATAGGCGTTGTATTCCGATACGCTCTGGCTGTACAGGGTGAGCGTCGGCACCGTCCTCAGCCCGAAGAACACGGGCTGGCGCAGAGTGGCGCCCACGTAATAGCTGAGGAGACTGCTGAACACGTCTTTCGTGGCCGTGGGGCAGAATCCGGGCGCGCCACTCAAAGGACGGCCGATGCCAATCTTTGAAACTCTCGCATTGAGATCCAGTCGGCGCGCGCCGTTCAGGAAGTTGTAATCGGTGTACTCGCTGGTCACGCGGAAGCAGTCGAGCGTTCCGTATCCCGCTCCCACTCTCGCCGCGTGCATTGGCGCCTCGGCGAGATTCGCATAGAGCGTGACCAGCGAATCACGGCTCGAGTCCGGCGTGATCGACACGTGCTGGTAGGCTTCGGTCTGATACAGAGCGCGCTGCGCGTCCACGACCTCGTCCTCGCGGAACAGCCTCCCTGAGTCGAGCCCCATGATGCGGCGCACGATCCTGGTCGGTATCTGCTGCTTCTTCCCCGGGACGGGCGTAACCTGAATCTTGATTGCTCCAATCCTCGTTCTTGGTCCTGACGTAACTGTCAACGTATCCCACGCGCTCAGCGTGCTGTCGTTCACGGTGAAGCTGTTGGCAGCGTCTGCTCTGGGATACCCGTTGTTGTGCAACCGCTCGCGGACGGTGTCAGCCGCGGCATCGATCGCGAAGCGGTCGAATCGACTGCCTTCGCGAACGGGAAGGTCGCGGACTACCCGCTCTCTCTCCGGTACCGAATCCAGTCCGCGCAGGGCGAAGGATCTCGTTATGATCGGCGGTCCTTCGTTGATTTTGAATCGTACCTCGACAGCCCCCGTCCCTAGCGGCTTGACGACGGTATCGACGGTCACTCTTGGATACCCCCGGCGGCGATAAAAGATTATCAGACGGGCGCGATCATTCGGGAGCTCGGTACGGTCCAGGCAATGCTTGACCGTAAAGGGCAGGTAGAGGTAACGCCTCGCCCACGCCGAGGGCGTGGTTACGATCGTCTTGGCAAGCTCGGCGTCCGAAAAGGCGTTGTTTCCCTCGAACACCAGGCGCATCACTTCCAGGTCCCCGCGCTGACAATCGATGTCCTGAGCCCAGGCGGTGCTGCCCCCAAGTAACGCTGCGAGAAACGCGAGTGCGGTAAGAGTCCCGAGCCGTAATCCGCGTCCGCGCTTCACCCTTTCGGCACGCGAGCGCCCGGTGGCTGTCCGGGCGGCAGCTCGCGAGCGTAATGCGTCTCCGTCTCGGGCTCCGTTCTGTCTCCAAGCATTCGCTTCGGGGGCGCGGTCGGCGCCCGAGCAAGCTCTCCCTGCGGAACGAGGGGCGTCCGCTGGATTAAGAGTTGCACAATGTAGAAGGAAGCCAAACCGACGGCGACACCAACGCCAACGGCGGGCAGTAGATCCTTGGCGCCGAGTTGACGGCGGTAATAGTATTCTGCGCTCACGGTGAGGCCTGTTTCGGGGGTCCGCGAAAGTTCTCGTATTTTGCCCCTTCATGTCAACGGTAAGAGCAATCGTATGCGGCGACTTTTCCTCCTCGTTTTACCCGCCATTTTCGCCTGCGGCGGCGGTAGTGACTCGGCACCTACTCGTAGGACGATTATCGACTCACGAGATACCTACGATCCCAGGTCGCTCGATCCAGCGCTTTCTACCGATGTGCCGACCGGACGCGCCGTCGCGTACGTCTTCGATGGACTGACGCGTTTCACCCCCGACGCGAAAGTCGTCCCTGGACTCGCCAGATCCTGGGATGTGAGCCCCGACGGAATCACCTACATCTTCCACCTGCGCACCGGCGTCAAGTTCCACGACGGCCGTCCACTCTCGGCGAGCAACGTGGTCAATTCCTTCCAGCGCGTCCTCGATCCGGCAACGAAAGGCGGGCGCGGCTGGCCACTCTACCCTATCAAGGGCGCCGAGGATTACGCGGCCGGCAAGGGGAAGACGATCTCAGGCATGGCAGCGCCAGACGACTCTACGGTCGTCGTTACGCTGAAGGAGCCGTTCTCGATTTTCCCGAAGCTGCTCGCGATGCCGGTGACTTCGATCGTCCCCGATAACCCACCGGCCGACTTCGGCCAGAAGCCGATCGGAACGGGTCCGTGGAAGTTCGTGGAGTGGAGACACGACGATTATCTGCGCTTCGCGAAGAATCCCGATTACTTCGACGGCGCTCCGAAAACCGATTCATTGATGGCGCGCATCGTCCCGGAAGCGAGCACGGCAACAGCGGAGTTCCAGGCGGGCAATGTTGATGTATTGAACGTGCCTGACGAAGCGGGGAAATCGTGGTCGGTTGACCCGGAGAAAAAGAAGCTTCTCACTTCCGCTCCTGCGCTCCGCTTCTGGTACGTTGCCATCAACAACACTCGCGGCCCGCTGAAGGACCCGCGCGTGAGAAAGGCCCTCAACTACGCGATCGATGTCCCGACTACGCTGAGCCAGGTGATGGCCGGCCGCGGAGCCGTCGCGAATGGCGTGATTCCCCCAATACTCGGCGGGTACGACCCGAATCGCAAAGCGTACGGATACGACGTCGCCAAGGCGAAGCAGCTCCTCGCCGCCGCTGGCTTTCCCAACGGTATCGACGTCGAGCTGTGGGCGGCGACCACGGACCAGTCACCACGGCTGTCGCAAACGATTCAGGCCAATCTCGCTCAGGCGGGAATCCGCGCCAAGATCGTGCAGCGCGATGCGTCATCGATGCGCGAAGCCGCGCGCAAAGGGCAGACCGATCTCGCTCTCAAGGAATGGTGGGCGGATTATCCGGACGCCGAAAACTTTTTGTACCCGCTGCTCCATAGCAGGAACAAGGGAGTAGGCGGCAACGTCTCGTTCTACTCCAATCCGAAATTCGACGCGCTGGTGAATCAGGCTCACCAGGAACAGGATGAAGCGAAGCGCAATTCCCTGTACAGTCAGGCGGACCAGGTCCAGTTCGATGATGCGCCGATGATCTATCTGTTCTTCTATAAGGACATGTACGCGGTCCAGCCCTGGCTCAAGGGCTTCACAGTTCCCGCCGTCTTCAACGGTCAACGGTGGACCGATGTGACGATCAGCAAATAGAGAAGTGCTGTCTTTTATAGTCCGGAGACTCGCCCTTTCCATTCCGACGCTGTTCGGAGTGCTGGTGGTCGTGTTCCTCCTTCTCTATGTGGCCCCCGGAGATCCGGTGCAGGAGATGGTCGGCGAGAGAGCCGACCCCGAGACGATCGCTCGGCTGAGAAAGGAGTTGCACCTGGACGAACCCTTGCTCAAGCAGTTCACTCTCTACACGGGCGGAGTGCTGCGGGGCAACTTCGGAAACTCGTACATCACCCAGCGCCCGATCATCCAGGACATTCGCGAGCGGTTTCCCAAGACGCTCCTCCTAGCCGGCTCCGCGATGTTGCTCGCTTCAGTCCTCGGAATCACGCTCGGCGTGCTGAGCGCGCGAAATCCGGGCGGCTGGTTCGATCGACTCGGACTGGGATTCGCTTACCTCGGCATTTCGTTTCCAGTCTACTGGGTCGGACTGATACTGATCCTCGTCTTTGCCGTTATACTGAAGTGGCTCCCGCCCTCCGGCTACGGCGGCATCAAGTACCTCATTCTTCCGGCGTTCGCGCTCGGCTCGCGCTCAATCGCTTTTCTCGCGCGAGTAACCAGATCGGCCATGCTCGACGTGTTGGGCGGCGACTTCGTCCGTACCGCTCGGGCAAAAGGACTGAAGGAGCGCGTCGTGGTAGTGAGGCACGCGCTACGCAATGCGCTGATACCGATCATCACCGTGCTCGGGCTCGACTTCGGATATTATCTCACCGGGAGCATTCTCACTGAAACGATTTTCAGCTGGCCTGGCCTGGGCCGCTACGTAGTAAACGCGATTACCCGGCGCGACCTCCCCGCGATTCAAGGCTCGGTGCTGTTCCTGAGCGTGGTGTTCGTCATGGTGAATCTTCTTACCGATCTCGCCTACGCCAAAGCGGATCCTCGCGTAGCATACTCCTGACGGTCTCGATGCCGAAGACGGAGAGCCCGACGGCGGCGCGGGAGCGCGTGCTGCAAACGAAGATCGAGAACATCGAGAAAGAGTCGGGCGCGAAAGCGATCGCGGTCGCACTGCACGACGCCGAAACCGGTTTCGAGCTCCACTATAAGGCCGATCGCTGGTTCCACGCCGCAAGCACGATCAAGGTTCCGATATTGTTGGGTGCATTCGCCGCGATCGATCGAGGCGACCTGCTACCGCATTCGCGCGTCCACGTGCGCAATCGGTTTCTGAGCGTGGTCGAGAGCGTGCCGTTCCGCGTGGAGTCGGGCCGAGATGCGAATTCCGCCGTGCACAATGCGATCGGGAAGATGATGCGCGTGGACGAGCTCGCGTACCACATGATCACCACCAGCAGCAACCTCGCGACCAACCTTCTGCTCGGCGTAATCGGACCGGACGCAGTCAATCGGACGCTCAAGGAGCTGGATGTCGATGATGGAATCGATCTGAAACGCGGGGTCGAGGACGAGCTCTCGTTCGAGAAGGGCATCAACAACATGGTGACAGCGGATGGGCTGCTGCGGATTCTGGTGCTGTTGTCGGAGGGCAAGGCCTTTTCACCGGCGCTGTCGCGGCGGATGATGGACATCCTTCACGGACAGGAGTTCAATCAGGGGATTCCCGCGCGGCTGCCCAAAGGTGCGCGCGTCGCGCACAAAACGGGGGAGATCTCGACCATCGCGCACGACGCGGGCGTGGTCTATCTACCCAAACGGAAGCCCTATGTGCTTGTCGTTCTGACCGAGTGGGATCCCGAAAGCTCGGGCCGCTCGCGAACGATCGCGGCGATCTCGCATACCATATATGAGTTCCTCGCCCTAGGTCCGGCCGACGAATGAGCTCCTCGACAGTTTTTGCCGCAAATGCCGGCCTGAACGAGTCGCCGAACTTCCCGCTCAGGGTCGTCGACGGACTGACGCTGCCGCCCGAATACCGGAAGGCGCTGAGGCCCGGGGAGGAGTGGAAGGACACCGCCGGCCGGCTGAGGCAGCTCCCACGCTATTTTTATGAGGTCCCTTCCTGGGATTCGGCCATGAAAATCGAGTTGGCCACGAATTTCCTGCTCTGGGAGTTCATCCAGGTCGACGTACGGGAGGCCCCGCCCCTCAGGACTTTCCCCCGGTACGTTCCGTGCGCAATAACGCTACTGGCAGTGTGCCTGGACAGGTTCCGGGAGGCCGTCGGGACGCTGGTCCACATATCGGCGAACGGGGGGTATCGCTCTCCGTCCCATCGGTTCTCCAAGAACGCTACTCCGCATGCCTGGGGGACGGCGGCCAATATATATCGGATTGGCGATACTTACCTGGACACCCGGAGTGCGATCGAGCGCTTCAGCCTGATCGCCAGAGAGACGCTGCCGGGCATCTGGACACGTCCGTATGGCGCTCCGACCGGGTACGCGGAGGACCACTTGCACCTGGATCTGGGTTACGTGCTGTCGGTGCCGCGGGATGTAAAAAGTTGACGAACTCGTTGCGGAACCATTTTGTAAAAGAAGAAGGATTTTGGGTAGAAGGTGAGAATGGCGCAGCTGAAGAAAAAGAAGGGACCAGAGAACAAGTCAACGACTCGCGAGCGGATCCAGCTCGCGGCGATCGGCATGGAAGCCGAATTCGCCGTGATCATGGATGGCGTGCAGGTCAAACCCGAAGAAACCTTTGGGAGCCCGCGCCGGTTCATTCGGCCGAAGATGATGCACCGGAAGGGCAAATCGTATCATCTTCCGACCGGTGGCGCGGTCTACTTCGATACCGGTGTCATCGAGGTCGCGACACCGGTAATTGAGATCGAGCGCGGGTGCGCCGCCCGTGCTGGCCGCTCTCTGTGGGAAGCGATCCTGTTCGTGCGCCAGGAGCTGGACGCCTGGGAGCAGGCGCACGATGCCGATGTGCAGCTCGCCGGCTTCAGCGCCCACTACAACATCTCCTTCGAGCTCCCGAAATCGGAGCAGGGCCCGAAGAGAAGCGTCGAGCAGCTGGCTTATTTGCTGGCGCACATACTCCCGGTCCCGGTGATGCTGCTCGCCGCCAACCGCCGCTCGACTGGAATAGGCGTCAGACCACGCGGCGACCGCATCGAGATCACGGCCGACTTCACGCCGGACGCACCACTCATGATCGCGACAGCCACTCTGATCGTGGGCATCGTCCGCGAGGTGATGCGCTGGCCGAGCTATGAGATAGGCGTGCTCGACGAGACTGATATCCCGATCATCAAGGGGTTCCGGCCGATGCCGCACACAACTCGCAAAGGATGGCTGGCCCGGTTCGACTGTTTTCCCGAGAACCCATTCATCTCCGATATCGACCGTGACAAGTGGCCCATCACCGACGGACGCGTTCTGTCGCTGCGAGAGATCGCGGGCCTCGTCACGAAACACTTCTGGCCCTACATAAGACGCTACTCTGACCCGTTCACGCTGCGTCTGATCGGCTCGGTGATGAAGGGTCGCGCTCCTTCCCTGCTCGATCTCGACGATCGTCCGCCTGGCTACGACGATGTGGGGCGGCTCTGCACCTGGGACAACCTTTTCCCCGAACGCGTCCTGCCCCGGTCCCAGTACGAGCGCGTCCTGATCCGCGCCATCTCCGGAGACAAGCTGCACATGGACGGCGAGTGGTACACGCCGACAGGCATGCGCGGCTGGTCGCGGGTCGTGTTCAGGCGGAAAGCCGACAACTCGCGCCACATCTTTTCGCTCGACTATCTGCTCGATCACCTGCGCGAGTGGGAGCGTCCCTACAGAACCTCGCGAGGTGGAAATGGCCGGCGCGAGCGCGAGCACTCTGCGCGGGCCTGAACTCGCGGGAGCGCGCCGACTGGTTTAGGTTTTTCGCGTGTCGCTTACCGGCAGCTGGTCAACCTGACAACTCACATCGCCCTGCTCCGCGCCATTAACGTCGGCGGACATCGCAGCGTCGGCATGACCGACCTGCGCGACTTTCTCACGAAGCTTGGATTCGATGACGTCCGATCGCTGCTCCAAAGCGGGAACGTCGTGTTCGGAAGCAGGGCACGGACTGGTGCGGAGCTTGAGCGTTTCCTGGAGGCGGAATCGCTGAAGCGCTTCGGCATCGAGATCGATTTCTTCGTGCGCGCGCCCGAGGAGTGGAAGAGCATCATCAGGCAGAACCCGTTTCGGAAGGAAGCCGAGCTGGATCCGGGCCACCTACTCGTCATGCTCCTCAAGAGTGCGCCGCGCGCCGAAGATGTGACCGCTCTTCAGGGGGGCATTTCGGGCCCCGAGCTCGTTCGGGCGAAAGGTCGGCAGCTGTACACATTCTACCCAAACGGTCAGGGCCGGTCGCCCCTGACGAACGCTGTCATCGAGAAGAAGGTAGGCCGATGCACGGGCCGCAACTGGAACACGGTGATGAAGCTCGCTCTCCTCGCCAAAGCAGGTTCTGCGAAGCTAACCCCTGTTGCCCCGCGCAAGCGCATCTAGGAGCTTCTGGTGTATTCCGTCGAAGGCCCCGTTCGACATCACCAGTACCACATCGCGCTCCTTCAGCCGCGGCGTAAGGTCAGCGACGATCGCGTCAGCGTCCTTTAGCTGCTTGGCCCCTTTCCCAGCCGAAGCGAGATCATTCACGAGTAGCTCGAGATCCAGAGCGGTCTCCTTCGTGTACCGATCGGGGCGGAAGAGCGATGCGAATACGATCTCATCCGCCCCGCGAAACGCCTTCACGTAATCGTCCTGGAATTCGCGCCGCTGCGCCGTGTAGCTGCGCGGCTCGAACACGGCGACGATCCGCCGGCCTTTGTACTTCTGCCTGATTGCGTCTATCGTCTCGCGGATCGCTGTCGGATGGTGCGCGAAGTCATCGATCACCGCGACACCGCGAACCTCGCCACGGACCTCCATGCGCCGCTTAACGCTGGCGAACGTCTTGAATCCCCCGCGCACACCATCGCGATCCGCCTTGATGGCTTCAGCCGCCGCGATGACGGCGAGCACGTTTCGCACGTTGAAGGCGCCGGCGAGCGGTGTCTCGATCCTCCCCCACTCCTCGTTCGAGCGAAACGCGCGAAAACTGGTTCCGCTCTCGCTGAATTCGACGTCGCGCGCGTGCCAGTGCGCCTGGCCTGATGGAGGCTGGTTCATGTCGTCACCGTAGCCGAAGGACTCGACCGGCGCAAATGACTTCGGCGCGAGCTCGCGCATGATGGGCGAATCCCAGCCGGCGACGAGCACTCCGTTCATCGGAATGAGATTGATGAAGCGCGCGAACGCGAACTTGTAGGCCTCTTCGTCGCGGTAAATGTCGGCGTGATCGAACTCGATGTTGTTGACGATCGCCGTGTCCGGAAGGTAGTGCCACATCTTCGGACCCTTGTCGAAGTAGGCGGTATCGTACTCGTCGGCTTCGATCACGAAATACTTCGAGTCGGTGAGCCGATACGACGTACCGAAATTCTCGGCCACGCCGCCAATGAGGAAGCTGGGGTTGAGCCCCGCTGATTCCAGCGCCCACGCCAATAGCGACGTGGTGGTGGTCTTTCCGTGAGTCCCCGCCACCGCCAGAGAGTGGCGGCCCCAGATGAACTCCTCCTTTATGGTAGCGGCCGCCGACGTATAGCGGAGCTTCCGGATCAGGACTTCCTCGAGCTCCGGATTCCCTCGCGAGATAGCGTTGCCGACTACGACGATGTCGGGGTTCGCGGCGAGATTCTCGGGGCGGTATCCCTGAGTGTACGCTATCCCCATCTCCTCCAGGCCGGTGGACATGGGCGGATATACGTTTTGATCCGAGCCGGTCACCTTGTGACCCGCCGCTTTCAGCAGACCGGCGAGCGATGCCATCGCGGTTCCGCCAATTCCGATCAGGTGATAATGAAGAGAGCTTTTGCTCCGCTTCTGCCCCTGGGTCTGACTCGCCATTCCGCCTCGTCGATTGGTGTTTCCCGTACTGGAATCTATAATGCTCTGGATAGACTCAACGGCGAAACGCTATCCTGCCTTACGCCGTAGGGATGAAACACTCCAACGAGATTCATGCCGCAAAGAGCCAATAGATTCTGGACGATCTTTCTCTCGACCGTGCTGGTGGACGTCGCGACCAAGCGATTTGCCGCTACTGCGCTGGCTCCCTACGTGCCGCGAAACATCGTCGACGACGTTGTTCGATTCACTCTCGCCTTCAATTCCGGAGGCGCGATGAGTCTCTCGCTCGGACCGTCATCCCGCTGGTGGTTCACGCTCCTATCGCTTGCGACGCTCGTTGTCCTCGCCTACATGTACAGGCAGAGCTCCCCGGGCGACAAGATTCAGATCGCCTCGCTCGCGCTGATCTGCGGCGGCGCCGTCGGAAATCTTATCGACAGAATCCGCTCCCCGCGCGGCGTCGTGGACTTCATAGACATTGGAATAGGCACGCACCGGTTCTGGACGTTCAACATCGCCGACATGGCTGTGACGATCGGCACCGCGACGCTGACCTGGGTCCTTTGCACGCGCGGAACGATGGAGAGGCGGCCCCATGCGATCCCGCCGACCGGCGCCCTCGACGAGCCGAACTAGTCGTCCTTCTGCCCGAAGATCGCCATGTTGGAGCTGTGTCCCGGATTCACTTTTTTATCGGGATAGATCCAGTGCACCGCCTGATTCACCGCCGTCGCTGCTTCGCCGAACCCCGTCGCGATCAGCTTTAGCTTTCCGGGATAGCTCGTGATGTCGCCGGCCGCGTAGATCCCCGGCCGGCCCGTTTCCATCAGGCTGTTGACGATGATCTCGTCTTTCTCGCAGTTGAGTCCCCACTCCGCGAGCGCGCCGATGTCGCTGTGGAAGCCGAGCATCGGCAGGATGGCATCGGCGTCGATGTCGCGGGTGGTCTTCGTTTTCACCTCGCGCACAGTGATCCCCGTGAGTCGCTCCCCTTCCGATCGAACATCGAGCAGCTCATGGAACGGCAGGAGCGTAGTGCGTCCAGCCGTCGCGGCTGCCTGAACATCGGCGACGGTCGCGCCATGCGCTCGATACTTGTCGCTTCGATGCACGAGCGTGACTGCTTTCGCCCTGTCGCGAAGCTGCTGCGCCCAGTCGAACGCCGAGTCGCCGCCCCCGATGATCACGATGCGCTGACCCTTGAACTCGTCGGGGTTGGACACCCGGTCAAAAATTCCACGACCATACCATGGGTCCGCGCACGCCTGAGGAAGACGGCGAGGTGAAAAGGCTCCGATTCCAGCGGCGATGACGATCGCCCGGGTCGGGAAGCGATCGGTCTCGGTAACGAGCACGAAGTGATCGTCCTCCTGCTCCAGCGCGGTGACGTTCTGATTGAGATGCGACTTGAAGTGGAACTGATCGGCCTGCTCGCGCAGCGCCTTCACGAGATCCTTGGCCAGGATTTTCGTGAACCCACCAACGTCGAAGATGTACTTCTCCGGGTAAAGCGCGGTGAGCTGGCCTCCGAGCTCGGGCAGTGCGTCGACGATCTGTGCCGTGGCGCCACGCATGCCTGCATAAAAAGAGGCGAACAGTCCGGTTGGACCTCCGCCGATGATCGTGATGTCGGGGATCTGTTCAGTCATCTGAAATCGAAATATATAGTACCTGGTCTATCGGCCACGGCGCGCGTCCAACCGCCGCTCGGGATGCTTCAGACCGCGTAGCAGATCTCTCCTCTGAAACCACAAAAAATCACAGCCCTGCCTGACGGAGCTCTAACGCCAAGTGGAGCCGATCCGAAGCATCCGGGCCTCTTCCGAAGCATCTGTGTTAAACCCTTCGTCATAGTAGCCAGCCCGAGCGGCGGTTAATCAAAGACTGTAGAATCATCGCCGTGCCAGACCAACCGACTCTCACAACCGACCGACTCACCCTCCGACCGTTCCAGCTGGATGATGCGTGGGACGTCGAGCGGCTCGCGGGCGTGCGCGAGATCGCGGATACTACGCTCAACATCCCGCACCCCTACCCGGTCGGCGCGGCGACGGCCTGGATCGAAAGCCACCCACCCGCCTGGGCCAACGGGACCAATGCCACCTTCGCGATCGTCGAGACAAAAACCAGCAAGCTGGTCGGCGCGATCAGTCTCATGATCAAGCGCGAGCACCGCCGAGCCGAGCTTGGCTATTGGATCGCTCGCGACCGCTGGAACAACGGATACGCCACAGAGGCCAGCCAGAGACTCCTCGACTTCGGATTCGAATTGCTTTGCATGCACCGGATCGAAGCCCGTCATTTCGTCCGGAATCCTGCATCGGGACAGGTCATGCAGAAGCTCGGGATGCAGAAGGAAGGCGTCGAGCGCGACTGGGCGATCAAATGGGACCGCTTCGAGGCACTCGCGGTTTATTCGATTCTCGAGCCGGAGTGGAGATGCCGTCGGTAAGAACAGCAACTGAACGGGTGCGAGTAACTGGCATCTCGGTTGGTGAGATCAAAAGCAACTGAACGGGTGCGAGTTGTCAGTAGCATAGCCGACAGTTGCCAGTTCACTACGCCCTGACTTATCCCAGAGGCGTTCGGAGCAACTGCCTGTGGCCGGAACGCGAGTATTGACGTCCCCGCGTTGTGAACTGGACACTGGCCACTTTGCCGCTGACAACTCGCACCCGTTCAGTTGTAGTTAGCTCCAGAGTAACCGCGATGCCCGACTTACTCGTCAAGCGGTGCGACGCTAACATTCGCGGTCCCGTCTTCCCGATACTGGACGTTGACAGTCCACGGCTGGCAGCACACCTCACAGTCCTCGACGTACTCCTGTGCCGAGCCGCCGCCGGGATCGATTACGATCTCAACCGTCTCGTTGCAGTACGGACAATAGACTGTAGCTCCCGTCTCGGCCGTGCCGTCGCCGAGGGGGAATTCATCCCGCCAGTCAGCCCCGTCCCGTGCGTCAGGACCGTCGATCATACTCCAAAGCTCCGCGTCATGTCTGGAACTTAACCGCGAGCATACATTTCCCGTCCGATGAAGATTTACACCAAGACCGGCGATGCCGGCGACACCGGGCTGTTCGGAGGCGGTCGCGTCCAGAAAGACGACCCGCGCGTTGAAGCCTACGGCGACGTCGACGAGCTCAACGCAGTCCTCGGTATGGCTCGCGCAGTCGAGCCGATGCCGCGCGTCGATGAGGTTCTCGTTCCGATGCAGCGCGATCTCTTCAGCATTGGCGCCCTGCTCGCCACGCCCGACTTGGAGAAGATGCACGGCCACCTCGCCAAGGCGAACATCGACGAGCGAAGGATTCGCGACCTCGAGCACGCGATCGACGAGTGCGAGAAAGAGCTGGAGCCGCTCAAGGCTTTCATCATCCCCGGCGGGAGCCGTAAGGGCGCCGTCCTTCACGTGGCGCGCACAGTCTGCCGCCGCGCGGAGCGAAGAGTGGTCACCCTTCAGCGCGAGGTCGAGATTCCGGCGCTGGTCGTCATTTACCTCAATCGCCTGTCCGATCTTCTTTTCATGCTCGCGCGCGTGGCCAACGTCCGCGCCGGAGCTGGTGAAGTAACCTGGTAGCTCGCGCCGCGCACGGCGACGCGAGAGAGATCCGGCTGGGCGAATCGAGGATTCGCGTCGCGCCGGGACTGCTTTCCGACGTCGGGGCCCTCGCGCGTGCACTCGCTCCAGCGCATCGGTATGCCCTTATCACTGACTCGAACGTCGGCCCGCTCCACGCAAAAGAGGTCGCGAAACAGCTCGATTCGGACCCGGCGGACATCCTCACCATCCCCGCCGGTGAGTCCAATAAGACCAGGCAAGTGTGGGGACGGCTGACCGACGAAATGCTCGCCAAAGGCTACGGCCGCGACGCAGCGGTAATAGCGCTCGGCGGCGGAGTCGTTGGTGATCTCGCCGGGTTCGTTGCCGCCACTTTCATGCGGGGAATTCCGCTCGTTCAGGTGCCGACGACCTTGCTGGCCATGATCGATGCTTCGATCGGCGGAAAGACGGCCGTCGACACCCCCGCAGGCAAGAATCTCGTCGGGGCTTTCCACTGGCCAGCAGCTGTGCTTATTGACCCTCAAGTCCTTGCGACGCTTCCACTTAGAGAATTGCGTGCGGGATTTGCAGAGGCACTCAAGCATGGCGTAATTGCGGACGAGCCTTATCTTAACGACGTTGCGAGCAGAGCTTCCGGGCTGCTCTCGGCAGATGGGTCGAAGGGTGACAGCATGTTCTCGCTCATCGTCCGTAGCGTAGAGATCAAGGCCGATATCGTTTCTCGTGACGAACGGGAGGAAGGCCTTAGACAAGTTCTGAATTTTGGCCACACTATTGGCCACGCCGTCGAGCTGGTTAGCGGCTACTCACTCCTCCATGGAGAGGCAGTCGCAATCGGGATGGCACTTGAGAGTGAGCTGGCCGAACAGATCGGGCTCGCTCAGACCGGAACCGCAGCGAGGGTAAGCAGCGCGCTGCAATCGGCCGGACTCCCAACCGCTCTCCCCTCCGGATCAGACGGTGACGCTGTGATCGAAGCTATGCGGTCGGATAAGAAGGGACGGTCAGGCAGGACGAGGTTCGCTCTCCCGCTCCGGATTGGAGCGATGGCGGGCGCAGATACTGGATGGACTGTTTCGGTCACTGACGATCAGCTTCGGGAGGTACTCGCATGAAAAAACGATCGGAAGTTGTCCGCACGGTTGTCGCGGTGACACTCGCGATAGCCCTGATCGGTACCGGTGCAGTAGCGCTCCCGTCGCTCGCACCCATGCAAGCCGGCATCGACCAACCGCCCCAAAAGGGTCCCCAGCTCGAGCCCGACGTTCTTTCCGCCATGGAAAGCGTCCATGAGAACGCCGGCAGCCTCGCTGGCCCAGTGAAGCAAACCATCATCGACATCGCAAAAGCGCTCCCGTCGACGGCGGCGAACGTTGCCTCGGCGACAACAGCGCTCACCAAACCGATCGCCGCGGGAGTCTGGGTGATTCCCGATGCAGCCAGGATGGTGCGCGCTACCGCGCACGAAGCGATCAAGATGAAGAGGGGGATCATTCCGCTCGTTCCGTCCAAGTTCGCGCGTGCTGAGGACGGCATAACCATTCCAGTGTCTCTCACACAGTACTGCGTGCAGGGCGAGACTCGTCGCGGACGGCAAACGCGTCACGGAATCGTCGCCGCGGATCCGCGCATCTTTCCGCTCGCCCGGTACGTGGAAGTCTTCCTCGGTAACGAGTACCTCGGCCGCTACCTGGTGGACGACACCGGCGGCAATGTGCTGGGTGCGACCCTCGACATCTGGAACCCGGACTGCAAGGAAGCCGCGCGCTTTGGACGACACTGGGGTGCAGCGACGCTCGTCGCGCGTGAGGTCGAGCAGATTCCCAACGATTCAGTCGCGCCTTCGCGCTGGGACGGATTGGCGAAGCGTTAGTCTGGGGAATTTCCGAGGTCGTATCTGGCCTTACAATTGCTCGACTCGGCCTCGAAAAAACCAACCTGAGAGCCCACATGTCCTCGTTCAGCACTTATCTGATCGGATTTATCGTCCTAATCGTCGGCCTCGCCATCGCTGCGATCCTGCTGGGCGTGTCGGCGACTTGGGTCGTCGTAGGGTGCATAGTCATGATCGGCATCGCCATTTTGATGGCCACAACCCGAACGAAGCCCAAAGATCCGCAAGCCTGACCGTGGCATGAAACATGGCTGTTGACGGTTGAGTACGCCTGTAGTTAACGTGCGCGTCCGGCAGAGTACCGGGAGCGCGCCACCCAGACGCGTCATTCGATAATGTCGCTACCAAGGGGCTTATGCAGACAACGGGCGAGAGTAGATCCAAAGGCTTCTTCCGTTCCTCCCCTTCCACCGCTTTCGACCAGTACCTCCAGGACATACAAAAGCTTCCACTGATCACCGACGCCGAAGAAGAGCGTCGTCTCGCGCGCCGAGCACAAGCTGGCGACGAGAAGGCAGCAGAGCGGTTGGTCACCGCCAATCTTCGCTTCGTCATCTCGTACGTAAAGAAGTACCAGGGTCACGGTCTCGACCTCGGTGAGCTGGTTGCCATCGGCAACGAAGGTCTCCTTAAGGCCGTCAGAAAGTTCGATCCGGATCAGGGCGTCAAGTTCATCTCCTACGCCGTGTGGTGGGTCAGGCAAGCGGTGCTCAAGGCACTCGCCGAGCAGACCCGAAGCGTTCGAATCCCGCTCAACCAGAACTCGCAGCTGATCAAGCTTGCCCGCGCCCAGACGGTCCTCTCCCAGGTTCTGAAGCGCGACCCGACCGACAATGAGATCGGCCGGCTCCTCGAAGAGACACCCGACGCTGTCCGCTCAGCCAAGCAGATGTCGGCGACCGAGATCTCTCTCGATGCCCCGATCGATCGCTCCGATCGCGAGGCGTGCACACTGGGCGAGCGCTTTGCCGGAGTCGATGGCGCTGAGATCGAAGACGTCACGGATTTCCACCTGATGCGCGAGTTCATCGACCGGGTGTTCCGAAAGTACCTGACGCCACGCGAGCGCAAGATCCTGCACCTCTACTACGGCCTGGAACAGGGCTCTGACGCGATGACCCTTGAGAAGATCGGGGCGCTTATGGGCGTAACTCGTGAGCGCATCAGACAGATCCGCGAGCGCGCGTTCGAGAAGCTCCGTGAATCGCCCGACGGTGCAGCGCTCTCTGGATTCTGGAATTAGCCCCGCAGTAGTTGAACACAGCTCCACCAGCTAGATCGAAAGGACGCCGGCGAGAATGAGCCGGCGTCCTTTTTGTATAGTATCGCGCGAGTGCTTGTTAAGCGCGTAGCGGATAGCATGTAGCCATCCGCGGGCAGCCGGTCCTTTTCGGTTGCAGTTCTGAGCAAACCCTTTCCCTCTCGATTCAATCCATGACGGCTGCCCCACCGGTCCACCGCTCTACTCTCAAGGCCTTTCTCAACGCTGCGTGCGGAAATGCCGAGGCAGCTCGGGAGGCCATCGCTGCGGCCGGGCTCGAGCTGGACGCGGTTCAGCCCGGGGAGCTGGAACAGCGTCTCAAGAAAGCGATCGATGAGGGGACCAAGCGGATTCTGGTCGCCGGGGGCGATGGCACGATCGCTACAGCCGCAGCCCTGATCGCGAGGACCGGGACAGAGCTGGCCATTCTTCCTGGTGGAACCCTCAACCATTTCGCCAAGGATCACGGCATTCCGACCGATCTTGGCAAGGCGGCTCTCATTGCCAGCAACGGCCTGATCGTGGGAGCGGACATCGGGTACGTCAACAACTGCGTGTTCCTGAACACGAGCTCTCTCGGAGCATATGTAACCTTCGTCCGCGAGCGTGAGAGGCTTGAGAAGCACTTCGGCTACTCGATCGCCAGCGTGATCGCCTTTGCCAGGATGATGGCCGAAATCCGCACGTTCTCGGTGACGCTCGAAGTCGACGGAGAAAAGAAGACCTACCGAGCTTCCCTCGTTTTCATCGGCGTCGGCGAGCGCGAGCTCAAGCTTCCCATCCTCGGCAGTCGCGTGAAGAACGGCAGGCGTGGGCTGCACGTCATGATCGTAAAGGGCGGCAAGCGAGCCCGATTGTTCGCGCTGGCTTTGGCTGGAATCACCAGAGGAAGACACGAGGCGGAAAAGCTTCCCGAGTTCGACGAGTTCCTGGTGGACAGCTGCAGGATCGACCTCACCAGACCAACGGCAACTATCGGCCTCGACGGCGAGTTGAAGAGATTCCGAACACCGCTCGATTACCACATCGAGCGTGACGCTCTCCATCTCGTCGTAGCGCCGCCGGAGGGAGACGAAAGCTAGATTTCGGAATGACCCTGCCCAGCCGGACGAACGCGTCAGCGGTCGCAGATCGCCTGGCGGAAATCGTAGGCGATCGACACGTCCTGAGTCGCCCAAGCGAGCTGCTGGTTTACAACTCCGACGGACTTCCCGGATATCGGAAGCAGCCCCGGCTCGCGGTTTTCCCCAGAACTCGCGAAGAGGCGATAGACGTCGTCAGACTCCTCGCTGAAGAAGGCCTGCCGTTTGTCCCACGCGGTGCGGGCACCGGCCTGTCTGGCGGCGCCCTCGCCGACGACATCATCATCATCGGATTGCATCGGCTGAAGGAGATAATCTCGCTCGATATCGAGAATCGTCGCGCGACAGTCGAGCCGGGAGTGGTCAACCTCAGACTCAACAAGCACATCGCACCGCACGGTTTGCTGTACGCTCCGGATCCTTCGAGCGAGGCGGCGTGCACCATCGGCGGCAACGTGGCGGAGAACGCGGGCGGCCCTCACTGCCTCAAGTACGGGGTTACGCTCAATCACGTGCTGGCGATCACCGTCGTCTTGCCAAGCGGAGACGTCGTCGAGCTTGGCAGCAAATTCGGCGAGCACGACGGGTATGATCTGCGCGGAGCGTTCATCGGCTCCGAGGGGTGCTTTGGTCTCGCTCTTGACATCACCGTCAAGCTCACGCAGCGGCCGCAGACAGTGCGTACGCTGCTCGCCGACTTCATGTCGGTCGACGCAGCGGCGCGGGTCACCTCCACCATCATCGCATCCGGGATCGTTCCCGCCGCCCTCGAGTTCATGGATGGTCCGACGATCCGCGTCGTCGAGGCATCGATCTACGCAGCCGGCTATCCAAAGGATGCGGAGGCGGTTCTGTTGATCGAGCTCGACGGACTCGAGGCCGGCGTCAACGCAGACCTGGAGGTAGTCCGACGCGTATGTATCGAGGGTGGTGCCCGCAATGTGAATGTCGCGCGCGACGATGCCGAAAGGCTCAAGCTGTGGCAGGGACGGAAGAAAGCGTTTGGAGCAATGGGGCGGCTTGCTTCCCATCTGATCGTTCAGGACGCTGTAATTCCGCGCACGCGCCTTTCCGAGATTCTCGCAACGATTCACTCCATCAGTGAGAAGTACGGTGTGCTCGTCTGCAATGTGTTTCACGCCGGCGATGGCAACCTGCACCCCAACATCGCCTACAGCGCCGACGATCCAGACGAGAGCGAGCGGGTGCACAAGGCCATGACGGAGATCATGAACGCGTGCATCGACGCGGGCGGAAGCATCACTGGAGAACACGGAGTTGGTCTCGACAAGATTGGTTACATGGAGTCGATCTTCTCCGAGACTTCGCTCAACGCGATGTGCGAGCTGCGCAGCGTATTCGATCCCGACCGCCGAGCGAACCCGGGGAAAGTGGTGCCGATTCATTCGTGCAAGGAGTGGAACGCAGCCGCGTCAGCGCGCGTCGTTCCCCGCGTAGGCGAGTCCGCGCCGCTTTCCGCTGAACCCGCGCGACCATCAGCGCGGTGAGCACTGAAGCAGTAGTGGCGGCGGTGCGCGATGGCATTGCGAATCGTACGCCCCTGAGAATCGCCGGTCGCGCAAATTGGTTGTCGGCGGGCCGACCTGTGAAGGCAAACAAAACACTTTCGCTTCGCGACGACTCCGGCGTGGTGAGTTATGTGCCGGGGGATCTGACCCTTACGACACGCGCGGGCACTACACTGGCCGAGATCGAGCGAATCACCGGAGAGCACGACCAGTGGCTGCCGCTGGATCCGTTTGGCTCCGATGAGGGAACGATCGGAGCGACGATGGCTACGGCTTCCGCGGGACCGCTCGCCACAAGCTTTGGCTTGCCAAGAGATCTGCTGCTCGGTCTCGAGTTCGTGAACGGTCGTGGGGAAATCGTGCGCGCAGGGGGGAAGGTCGTGAAGAACGTTGCGGGCTTTGATCTCTCGCGTCTTCTCACCGGCTCATGGGGCACGCTGGGGGTCATCACTGAGGTGACGGTTCGCTTGTACGCGCGGCCGACGGTGGACCGTACCTTTGCGGTATCGCTGGGGCGCGGACAGAAATCGACAATGGAGCTGCTGCGAGCCGTGGCAGCTTCGCCACTTGCACCATTCGCGCTGGAGGTTCTGAACGGAGCGGCTGCCTCCTCACTCGGCTTTGGCGACAATCCTACGCTATTGGTTCGATTCGGAGGAAATGCCCCGGTTGTGGACATCCAGCTCAAGGCTTTCTCGCAGCTCGCGCGCACAGAAGAAGTGGAGCAATCGACTTGGGCAAAGTTCCGGGAGATGGAAAGCGATGCCGCCAGCGTGATAAGAATCTCCACCCTGCCCACTCGTTTTCTCGGCGCAGCGTCGAGCATTGTTGCCGATACCGAGCCGAGGATCGTGATCTCGATCAATCCTCGTCGTGGCGTCATGCGTCTCGTCACGCGTGACGAGGGAAATCGGGATCCCGCGATGGGTGCGGACGCAGGCACCGCGCTGGATTTCCCGAGCGATGGACAGGGCGCTGCCACCAGCGTGATCTTCGAGAAGCTGCCGGCTGAAGTATGGCCCGTCGTCTCTCCGAGCGTGGCCTCCGATCCTTTGTCCCGGGGTATCAAGAAAGCGTATGACCCGCACAACGTTCTGAACCCCGGCATACTTGGCGATTGAAGTGACCGCAGCTCTCCCCGCTGATCCGCTCCCGCGTGACCCGATGCCGGGTTGCGCGTTGCCCGGCACTCCGCTCGCGGACGCCTTGCCGGGTATCAACGCGTGCGTGCACTGCGGATTTTGCCTGCAGGCATGCCCGACTTATTTGAATCTCGAGGATGAGAACGACAGCCCTCGCGGGCGAATCTTCCTCATGCGTTCGCTGCTCGAGGGAACGGTAGAGCCGGACGATCCCAGCGTGCAGAAGCACATCGATCAATGTCTCGGCTGCAGGGCGTGCGAGCCGGTATGTCCGAGCGGAGTGCCTTACGGACAGCTTCTGGAGGCGACGCGCGCAACCCTGCGCGAGAGCAGACCGATTCCATTTATCGCGCGCCTCATTCTGTTCGTCTTCGCGCGCCCATGGCTGTTGCGACCGGCGATGTTCTTTTCGCGATTTCTCGCCGCCACGCCGATCCCTTCCCTTCTCTCCGGCCTGAAGGGCCGCCTCGGCTTCGCCATGGCGATGCTCGCGTCGACTGGCCGTTCCATTGAACGCTCCCCCTACAGAGCGGGCAGCAGGGGCGAGCGTGGCCGCGTGGCTACGCTGCGCGGATGCGTCATGGACGGCTTGTTCAGCGCCACGAATCGCGCGACTGAGCGCGTGCTCAAAGTGAACGGCTATGCGATGGTCGATGCTCCGGGCCAGCAATGCTGCGGGGCGTTGCACGCGCACGCCGGAGACCTCGACAACGCGCGCAAGCTGGCGCGGCGGAACATTGCCGCGTTCGAGAAATCAGGCGCCGAATTCGTTGCTGTGAACGCCGCTGGGTGCGGTGCGACGATGAAAGAGTACGGGCACCTGTTAAAGGATGATCACTATTGGCACGAGCGCGCGTCGGCTTTCGGCTCGCGCGTGCGCGACGTGAGCGAGCTGCTCGCCGCGGCGGGGCCCCGTGCCGGCGGTCCGCTTCCTCTCCGCGTCACCTACGATGCGCCGTGTCACCTGCAGCACGCGCAGCGCGTGACGCAGGCACCGCTCTCCATGCTCGCCGCGATTCCCGGCCTCGAGCTCGTGCCACTTCACGACTCCGATCAGTGCTGCGGGAGCGCCGGGATCTACAATCTCATCGAGCCCGCGACATCCGATGCGGTGCTCGCCCCGAAGCTGGCGAACATCCGCGCCACCGGCGCGCCCTGGGTGGCGACCGGGAATCCGGGCTGCCTCATGCAAATCGGCGCGGGCCTGATCCGCGCCGATATACCCGCGAGATCGATTCATCCGGTGGATCTGCTCGACGCATCGTACGCGGCGTTCGGCCAGTAGCGCCCCGCGAGGGCACCTACTTAATTGCAGGTAATGTCGGAAATGAACGAGTATTCCGCGCTTCACAACGGTGCTCTTTTTTTCGACCGGAGCGACCGGATGCGACTGCGGATCTCCGGGCCGAAAGCGGCGGAGCTCGTTACGGGAATGGTGACGAACGACGTCTCGAGTCTCGTCGCCGGCGAGGGTCAGTACGCGGCTGCGCTCACACCCAAAGGGAAGATCGTCGCCGATCTTCGCATTTTTGCTCTGGAAGGTGCGCTTCTGATCGACACCTCCGCCGCTCCCGCCGCGGGCTGGAAAGAGATGGTGCGGAAATACATCAATCCCCGCGTCGCGCCGTATCACGATGTGACGTCCGAGCTGAGCGACATTGGAGTCTTTGGCCGATCGTCCCGCTCGATCGTGTCGCGAGCGACTGGTATCGATGACAGAGAGTTATCGGCGCTCGCGCCGTACAGTCACATCACTGCCCCCCTAGACGATACGACCATCACGGTGGCCAGAGTCCCGGAGATGGATCTCGATGGATTCGAGATTTTCGTTCCGAGTGATTCCGTTGGGTCCCTCAAGAGCAAGCTGCACGCAGGTGGCGTCTTGCCGGGTAGCTCAGACACCTGGGAGATAGCGCGCGTCGAAAGCGGTCGTCCGCAATGGGGGGCGGACATGGACGACTCGACGCTTCCACAGGAAGCCAATTTCGACGAGCTCGGCGCCATCTCCTACACGAAGGGCTGCTACATCGGTCAGGAGACGGTGGCGCGCGTTCACTTTCGCGGTCACGTGAATCGGTTTCTGCGCAAGCTTCGCTTCGTTACGCGTCCGCCGCCGCCCACCGGCGCGGAGCTGCTCGACGAGTCCGGAAAAGTCATCGGGGACATTCGGAGCGTCGCTCTCTCGCCCCGATTCGGCGGCGTTGCGCTGGGGATGGTGAGGCGCGAGGTTCTGCCAGGCACTACGCTTCAGGCCCGATGGTCGGGCGGCGAATGCAGCGTGCAGATCGAGCAGAACGAAAAAGGCGCCACTGTGTAGTGGCGCCTTTTTGATCACCGCGAAAGGCCTTATTTCTTCTTCTTCATCGGGGTCTTGGTCGTCTTGCTTGTCGTCGTGGTCTTCGTGACGGTGTCTTTCATCATACCAGCGGTGGTGTCAGTCGTGGACATCTTCATGCCAGTGTCCATCGCCGCGGGTGCCGGGGCCATTGCGGGTGCGGACGTGTCGGCGGTCGCTGATTCATCCTTTTTCGCACAAGCGGCAAGTACGAGGACTGCGGCGACGAGGGCCAGGCGCTTCATTTACAATCTCCTTTGGAGGCTGACGTGGAATAAATCGCCGGTCCGTGCACGCGATCGCGGGCCCGTTTTTGGCGCGGGCGAAAATTTATCTCTTCTGAAAGCCATGTCAAGGGCTCAGCCGTCTGGTTGCCCTCTGATGCGTGGGCTAGATTAACTCGTAAGTCGCGATATTTCCCGGAGAATCAGTTGTCGGTTTACCCAGAAACATTTGGCGCATTAAAGCGCTCGGCCTTCGGTGCCGCCGACCGCAGGCAGTTGTCGGTCAAGGATGAGCTCCGCGACAATCTTCTGACTCGCCTGGCGAGTCGGAAGCCGATCTTCAACGGCGTGGTCGGCTATGAAGAGACGGTCATGCCGCAGATCGTCAACGCTCTTCTCAGCCGTCACAACTTCATCCTGCTGGGACTCCGAGGGCAGGCGAAATCGCGAATTCTCCGCGCGCTTACCACCCTGCTCGATCCATCGCTTCCGATCATCGCCGGCAGCGAGGTAAACGACAATCCGTTCGCTCCGGTCTCCAAGTACGGGAAGAACCTTCTCAAGGAGGCCGGCGACGACACGCCGATAGCCTGGCTCGACCCCGACATGCGCTACGTCGAGAAGCTGGCGACCCCTGACGTCACCGTCGCGGACATCATTGGCGACCTGGATCCCATCAAAGCCGCGCGCGGCGGACACATACTCGGCGACGAGCTCACGATGCACTACGGGATGCTCCCGCGTGCAAACCGGGGCATTTTCGCGTTGAACGAGCTCCCGGATCTGGCGGGCAAGGTCCAGGTGAGCCTGTTCAACATCATGCAGGAAGGCGACGTGCAGATCAAAGGCTTCCCGGTGCGGCTGCCGCTCGACGTCCTGCTCTGCTTCACCGCCAACCCCGAGGACTACACCGCACGCGGCAAGATCATCACGCCGCTCAAGGACCGCATCGGCAGCGAGATCATGACGCACTATCCGTTGACCGTGGACCTTGGCGTGTCGATCACGAGGCAGGAGGCCTGGACGACGCGCGACTCGGTTGCGATCCGGGTGCCGTCATTCATGGCGGAGGTGGTGGAACGCATCGCGTTCGAGGCCCGCGAGGACAAGCGCGTCGACCGCCGCAGCGGCGTTTCGCAGCGGATGCCGATCTCCGTGCTCGAAAACGTGGTGTCCAACGCCGAGCGCCGCGCGCTGCAGACGAAGGAAGACATCGCGGTGCCCCGGATGAGCGACGTGTATGCGGCGCTTCCTGCAATCACAGGCAAGATCGAGCTCGAGTACGAAGGCGAGCTCGTGGGCGGCGAGAAGATCGCGCGCGAGCTGATCCGGCGTGCGGCCGATGCCACGTTGTCGAGCGCCGGACGCGACTTCTCGAGCGACGAGATCGTGATCTGGTTCGACGAAGGGGGCGCCCTGCAGGTTTCGGACGACGTCGCGGCCAGCATCATGGTTCAGGCATTCGAAACCGTGCCGACGCTGCTGAACATCGTTCGGGCGCTCCGGCTGGCCGACGCGTCGGATGCCGGGACTACCGCCGCCGCCTGCGAGTTGGTGCTCGAAGCGCTGGTCGCGCGCCGGAAGATCAGCCGCAGCGATACGGGACAGTACGGTCGCGCGATTCCGGAAAAGCGCCGCCGCCCCAGCGACGACTTCTGACCGCCGGACGCGAGGAATTACTCCCTCGACTGACGGCACCAGCCCGCTGGCAGCGCCCGTTCCGGCACCACGTCGGAACGGGCGCTTTGCTTGTGCCGGTTCGATACAACCATAACTTGAAGGAAGTGGACGCCGGAGTCCGCGCCTCAGGCGTTTCCTCCGCACTCTAGACCGTGTGACTGTGTCGCCATTCGCCAGCCTTCGCAGCCGACTGTTCGTCGTCGTTTCTGCCGCGATCGCTCCGTTCCTGCTGTATGCCGTGCTGTCGGTATCTCGCGACAGGACGCTCGCGGATGCGACGCTTCGCGGGCAGAGCGTGCTGCGTGCTCGCGCGACGGCCCACGGGCTGGACGAGCAGATGCGGACAGTCGATCGCCTGCTCGACACCGCGATGGTCTGGGCCCATCGCTCCGGGCCACGGAGGCAGTTGGTGGACTCGACGTCGCCGCTGCTGATCGCCGCGCTGTCCGTGGCGGTGATCGACACCGGTGGTCGGCCCATGGTGCAGCTGTTCGGCGATTCGACCCGGATCGAGGCCATTCCCCGCGATCGGCGCACTTCGCTGGTGGCGATGGCAATTGGCAGCGCTCGACTGGCGTCCAATGACCCGCTCTCGACCTTCGTGGACGAAGGCGGGACGCGGATCGACAGCGACTCGATCGCGATGATCATCGTGCGGCCGCTGCTGCGCCCGAGGAACGAGTGCAACTGCCTCGCGGACAAACCGGGAGCGGTGGTTGCCGTGCTGAGCGATCGCGCGATCCAGCTGATGCTCGGCAGCGACTCGCTGCCAGCCGGCGCCGTGACGCTGCTGATGGGCCGAGCCGGGCTCCCGATCGGCCGCGTGCAATACCCGGATCGATGGATCGACCGCGACATCCCGGACTCCTCCATGCTCGCTGCAGTCGTCGACCGCGAAGGCGTGATGCCAGTGACGGGACTGGATGGTGTGGCGCGCACCGCCGGATTCGCCGCGCTCACGCGCCTGCCGTGGCGCGTCTACGTGGGCCTGACGAACGCGAACGTCTCGGCGGCACCGGACCAGCGCCTGCGCGATTCGCTGATGCTGTTCGTGCTTGCGTTCCTGATCGCGGGAGTCGGCGTCGTCATCGCGTCTCGTGCGTTCAGCGCACCACTCCAGACACTCGTGGCCGACACCAAGCGCCTCGCCGCCGGAGCGTTCTCCCATCGCACCCATGTCGTGTCGCGTGGCGGCGAGATCGGGGCACTCGGTGCCGCGATGAATGCGCTTGCCAGCGACCTCGAAGCTCGGCGCAAGGCGATGGAGGAAGAACTGCGTCGCGCTCAGCAGATTTTCGAGGAGGCCCCGATGCCGATCTGGGTCACTGACGCCTCTGTCAACGGTGTCGGCAGCGGGCGCATTCGGCAGGCCAATCCGGCCGCAGCGCGCTTCTTCGGCGTGGCGCACGGCGCGCTGATCGGGATTCGCGACAGCGACCTGCTCGATGAAGACGGGGCGCAGCTGCTGACACCGGCAGCGGATGCGGAGTCGACCGCGCCGAACATTGGTCGCGCGACGCTGACGACCGCCGATGGTAAGCCGCACGAGTGCACCCTGATCGTTTCTCGGCAGTCGGCGGCGCCGCACCCGATCAGGATCGTCACCGTCCTCGAACTTGTCGTCGAGGTCCCGACGCAGGCGACAGCGGCGCCGGAGTTCTTCCCGACGCACGTCGGCGATCCGGAAGAGCGTCACACGCTCGAGAGGTTCGCTGGCCATGTCTCCAGCAACTTCGCCGACCTGCTGCACGGCATCGCGGGTTTCTCGCAACTCGCGAGCGATAGCGGCGAGGACCCCGACATGGTTGCGATCGCGATCGAGCGCATCCGCGAGTTCGCGCAGCGAGGACTCGCCATGGCGGAGCAACTGCAGTCGTTCAGCGCGAGTCACGCACCGCACCTGCAAACCCTGGACGTCAACGATGCGGTGGCCGACGTGGCGAGGGAGATGTCCGAAACCTTCGGGCGCGCCGTTCGGCTGGAATTGCGCTACAACGTATCCCCTGCCGTCGTTCAGGCGGATCCGGCACTGATGCACCACTTGCTCAGCACACTGATCGCGACCGCTCGCGACGCGATGCCCGTCGGCGGCACGCTGACCGTCGCGACGACGTTCATCGAAGTGACGGACCGGCCATCAGAACCGTTTCCAACACCGCCGGGGCGGTACATCGTTCTCACCGTCGCCGATACCGGCATGGGTGTGCCGGCCGACGCACAGCGACGCCTGTTCGAGCCGATCAGTTCCACCGGGCGCGAACGGCGTGCGGGCGAGGGGCTGGTTCTCGCGTCGGTGGACGGGATCGCGAAGGAGCACGGGTGGTCGGTGGGCATCGATGCCGATCCGGGCGTGGGCACGGCGATCTCAGTGTACATGCCTCGCGCCAGGGAACAGCAGATCGCTGAACCGGCGCCCGATGCGGATCAGTCGAGCCGGGACACGGCGCCAGCCCGCAGCGCATAGCGCTGACCGGTGATCGCGTCCGTCGCCTCGCCGTCGCCGGCGAGCGGCAGCGGCAGGCGATCCCCATGCTCGCTCATCCAGCCCACGTGGCGCGCCGGCACGCCGACCATCAGCGCGTACGGTTGCACGTTGTGGTTGACCACGGCGCCGGCCCCGACGAACGCGAACGCACCGATCGTCACGCCGCAGACGATCGTGCAGTTCGCGCCCAGCGTCGCGCCGCGGCAGACGAGCGTGTCGCGATACTCGTCCTTCCGCGACACCGCCGACCGGGGGTTGTACACGTTCGTGAACACCATGCTCGGCCCACAGAACACGTCGTCCTCGAGGGTGACGTTGTCGTAGATGGAGACGTTGGTCTGGACCTTGCAGTTGTCACCGATCAGGACGCGGTTGCCGACGAACACGTTCTGGCCGAACGAGCATCGCGCCCCGATGCGCGCGCCGCCGCTGATGTGCACCCAGTGCCACACCCGCGAGCCGTCCCCGATCACGGCGCCGTCGTCCACGATCGCCGTGGGGTGAATCGTGACGCCCATCTCAGTACTCCAGGGGCAACGCAACCCGCTTGCCGTCGCGCGCACTGAGGTACGTCGCGATCAGCAGCTCGAGCGAGTGCAGCCCCTCGCGCCCGTCGGTATCGGGCTCCACTTCACCGCGGAGCGCGCTGATCACGTTGTCGTAGTAGAGCGGGTGCCCGAAACCGTACACCGAGGTGGTGTCGTAGCTGGCCTTCTCGACCAGGTCGTCATCAGGATCCGGCTCGGCAAACTCCCAGTGCTCGATCTTGTTCACCGCCACGCCGCCCAGCCGCACCGTTCCCTTCTCACCGAGAATCGTGATCGAGCCCTCGAGATTCCTCGGGTAGGTGAGCATCGTGACACTCATCGAGCCGAGCGCGCCGGTGCGCCAGCGGATCGAGAGGACGCCGGTGTCCTCGACCTGGATGTTGCGAGCCAGCGTGGCGGTGTAGGCCTGCACGCTTTCCACGGGGCCAATCAGCCAGTCGAGCAGGTCCACGTAGTGGCTCGCCTGGTTCATGAACGCGCCGCCGTCGAATTCCCATGTCCCTCGCCATGCGGCGCTGTCGTAATAGCTCTGCGGCCGGCTCCAGAACACGTTCACGTTGACCATGTAGACCTTGCCGAACCGGCGCTTCTGCATCGCGCGCTTGACCAGTTGCAGCGTCGGGTTGCGGCGATTCTGCTTGACGACGAAGAGATGGACGCCGGCCGTGTCGCAGGCGGCCACCATCGCCTTGCCGTCCTGCCAGCGCGTCGCCATCGGCTTCTCGGTCACGACATGCCGACCCGCCATGGCCACGGCGATGGCCTGGGAGGCGTGCAGGCCACTCGGCGTGGCGAGGATCACGGCATCGACCGCCGGATCGTGCGCGAGGAGGCCCTCGAGCGAGTCGTAGCCAGCGGCCCCCGTCTGTGCCACCGCCGCCTGCAGGCGCTCGGCATTGACATCACACACGGCCACCAGTTGCGCACGCTGGCCATGTGCCTCGATCGCACCGATGTGATTGGCCGAGATGCGACCACAGCCGACCAGGCCGAAGCGGATCGGGCGTCCGGTGATGGGGCGGGCGCGGGAGGGTATGACGAGGGACATGACGAATTGGACGGAAATGGGGTTGAGCGCAGGAAAATAGCGGCCGCGGCGCGGTTTGGGGTGGCGTACCTGCGCGGGCCGGTGGTCCCGGGCACGAGTGCCGCCGATCGGATGTTATGATGAAGTGAGGCGCGCATTTCGCGCGCTCAGGCGCCGGCGATTGGAGCGAGCATGAAGTTCCACACCTACACGAAGTACAACCCCGAGATGGCGGATCAGGTTGATCTGCAGTCATTGCTCGATGGGCTGTCGGACTTCCTGCTCCAGAGCGGGTTCGCCGAGCCAGGTGGGTACAACCCCTACTGGGGGAGCAACGAGGACCCCGCCGACCGCTCGATGGACGCGCTCAAGGAGGCGATCCTGAACGCGCTGATCGAGAGCGGACAGTTCACGCCGGAGATGCTGGAAGCGCTCCGTGGCGACGGCGACGAGGTCTCCCAGCAGAAGCTGAGCGACCTGCTCGACCAGATCGTGCAGCGCCTGATCGCCGACGGGTTCCTCAACACCGACGTGCCGCCACAGGCGGCCGACTCGCACCAGCCGGTCACCGGCAAGGGCGGCCTGGCACATGCGGCGAGCAAGGATGTCCAGTTCAACCTGTCGCAGAAGGGCATCGACTTCCTGGGCTACAAGTCGTTGCGCAACATCCTCGGCTCGTTCGGCAAGAGCACGTTCGGCAGTCACGACACGCCGTATCTCGCCACCGGCATCGAGAGCGACGCCTGGAGCAGGCCGTACGAGTTCGGCGACGTGCTCAACCTCGACGTGAACGAGACGCTCAGGAACTCGATGCTGCGCACCGGGTCGCTCGAAGTGCCGATGGACCTGGAATACAGTGACCTGATGGTGCGGCAATCCGAGTACCGCTCCAGCTGCGCCACGGTGCTGATGCTGGACACGTCGCACTCGATGATCCTGTACGGCGAGGACCGCTTCACGCCGGCGAAGAAGGTGGCGCTGGCGCTGACGCACCTGATCCGCACGCAGTTTCCCGGCGACACGATCCGCGTCGTGCTGTTCCACGACAGCGCCGAGGAAATTCCGCTGGCGGCGCTCGCCGGCGCGCAGGTCGGGCCGTATCACACGAACACGGCCGAAGGGCTCAAGCTGGCCCGGCGGATCCTCATGTCGCAGAAAAAGGACATGCGGCAGATCGTGATGATCACCGACGGGAAGCCGAGCGCGCTGACCATGCCGAACGGGCAGATCTACAAGAACAGCATGGGCCTCGACCTGAATGTGATCGGGCAGACGCTGCGGGAAGTGGCAGACTGCCGTCGATCCGGCATCACGATCAACACCTTCATGCTCGCCCGCGATCACGCGCTGGTGGAGTTCGTCAAGCGTGTGTCCGCGATCTCGCGCGGCAAGGCGTACTTCACGAACACGATGAGCCTTGGCCAGTTCGTGCTGATGGATTTCCTGCGCAAGAAGACCAAGCGGGTGAGCTGACACTGCCCGCCCGGAAGCGCTCCCGGACAACCGCCGCCGCCGCACGTGTCAGCGATGACGCGCTGCGGCGGTTCGGACGTCTGCTCCGCGCGTGGTACAAGCGCAATGCGCGCGACCTGCCGTGGCGACGCACGCGCGATCCGTACGCCATCCTCGTGTCCGAGTTGATGCTGCAGCAGACGCAGGTGCTGCGCGTCGAGCCCCGCTGGCACGATTTCCTGGCGCAGTTTCCCACGTTGCACTCGATTGCCCGCGCGTCGATTGCGCAGGTGGAGGAGGCGTGGGAAGGCCTCGGCTACTACGCCCGTGCGCGCAACCTGCATCGCACGGCGCGACTGGTCACGCGCGACGGCACCGATGCGGGCGCGAGGTTGCCGTCGGACGCGGAGGCATTGCGCGCGCTGCCCGGAATCGGCCGGTACACGGCGGGAGCCGTGGCGAGTTTCGCGTACGGGCGTCGGACGCCGCTGGTGGACACGAACGTCGCCCGCGTGCTGCAACGCGTGTTCCTGCCGAAGGCGAAGCGCAAGGTTGCGGCCACCGAGCACGCACTCTGGAGTCTGGCGGAGCGATCACTGCCGACGAAGCCGGACGCGGTCTGGACACACAACCAGGCGCTGATGGAGATCGGGGCGCTGGTGTGTACGGCGCGGGTGATGCATTGCGGGCGATGCCCGGTGCGCAGGGTGTGCGCGACAGCTGATGTGGCGCGCGACGGCTGACGGATGCGTCACGGCCTTCATCGCGCCGGGGTACGAGGATCAAGCGCTCTTCCGCTCGCCGACGCCAATGATGGCACGGCGCAGTCGTGGCGCGAAACGCTGCTCGATGCCGCGATGAATGACCCACCCCACGGCAACACTGAGCATGATCACGATCCCGACAGTTGTCCGAGGCGCATGCGTCTCAGAGACCAGCCAGCCGTACGCCAGGTATCCGGCAACTTGGTGCACGAGATACACCGGATACGTGAGCTTCCCAGGCACCGTTGCCCATGCAGTGCGTCCCACACGCAGCGTACCCAGCCCAAAGAGCATGAAGCTCGCCGCTGCGACGCACAGCAGGAGTGCCACCACGACAGGGTTCGGACCGTCACCATTCCACTCGTGCGCCAGATGCGCGGCTTCCTTCACGGAATGCCACAACGCCAGCGCACCCGCCGTCGCCGCGAGCGCAGCACGCTGTCGCGTCCAGCCTCGTGACGACGCCAGATAGGTCACGGCGCCGAGTGAGAAGAGCGGCGCCCAGTTCGCGATCAGCCAGCGCTCGGCCGGATACATCGGGCGCAGGGCGTCGGCCATCGCGATGCACAGCCAGGCCCAGAGCAGGAGCTCGACGCGCGCCATGCTCGACGTGCGCAGCACCAGCCAGACCATCAGGTAGAACTGCAACTCGACCGCCAGCGACCAGTACGCGCCGTCCACGAATCGCGCACCGACGTATTGCGGCACGAGCGTCAGGTTCCATGCGTAATCCGACCACGACACGAGAAAGCGCTGATCGCCGCTGAACACCACGAGCAGCATCGTCAGTGTACAGGCCACCCACAGCGCGGGATACAGTCGCGCGACGCGCGATGCGACGAACTCGCGCGCCGACCTTCCTTCAGCGGACATGAAGATCACGTAGCCGCTGACCATGAAGAACAGGTGAACGCCGAGGTATCCATAGCGTGCCACCGGCTCGATGCGGGAGTCGAGCACGCCCGGCATCCATCCCGCGCGTGGTCCGCGTGACAGGTAGTGAAAGAGCAGCACCGCGGCGCAAGCGACCCCGCGCAGCAGATCGATTCCGTACGTCCGGTGCGCGCGGTCCGACGTCACGGCACACCCCGCCGAACCGCGAGGACCAACGCGCGACGGAGCATCGCCTTCACCGCGGCAGCACTCGGCCGCGATCGATCACCTCATAGATGATCCAGTCGGCACCTTGTCTGGCAACCCTGTAGTTGCCGCGCAGGAAGGTCGCCGCTTCCGGGTAGTTCTCGATGCGGTGGGCACGAAGCTCTTCATCACTCGCGAGCAGCGCCGGCGACGGCATCAGCCACCAGCGTGGCGGCGCCGCGCGAAGCTCGGCCTCGAACTGCGCGCGATACCGCGCGCGATATGCTGATCCGGGTCCGTCGAAGAGCGGCCGGATCACCGCGAAGCGTGTCGGCGGCCGCAGTCCGCTGAGCACGAATGGACCAGGGTGCATTGCCCACATCATGATCCGGGCCGTCTGCGGCTCGATCCGCGCGAGGCTGTCGAGGATCGCGTACGCCGATTCGGGTGGGTGCCCGTAGTAGCGGAACTCACGCCGCTCATACGTCGCGATCGCCTCGACGGACCCGCGTGAGCGCGCGTAGCGATAGAACTGCTGCAACGGCGTGAGCACCGCCACCGTCAGCGCGAGCAGGAGCGCCAGCCCGCGGAATCGGCCGGCGATCTCGCCCGCAGTCTCCTCGCGCAGTGCCGCGAATCCGATGTCGGCCAGCAGCGCGAGAAACGGAAGCATCGGCAACCAGTGGTACATCCAACCCTTTCCCTGCAACATCACGCCGGCCACGGCACCCAGAAAACCGACGGCGAGCGCATAGATCGTCCGCCGGTGCGCGCGTGTCGGCCGGATCGCGCCGAAGAGCGCGATCGGCGCCACGATACCCCAGGGCATCAGCAGCATGCCCTTGAAGATCGACGGAATGCGCGTCATCCACGGATCGCCGAGCCCCGCGTACACATCGCGATTCCAGCGCTGGGCGTCCCAGAAACCGTCCAGTCCACCCCACGCGCGCAACAGCAGCAGCGCTGCCGAAATCATGGCCGCGACGCCGAGCATCACGAGCACCGCCTGCGTTGCCCGCGCGCGCGCGGACCGGCCTGGTGCGAAACCGACGATCATCCACAGCACCACGGCATAACCGAGGTAGAATGGCTTGACCATGGTCGCCAGTCCGACGAGGGCACCTGCCGCGAATGCCAGAAGGCCACCGCCAGCGAGCGCACACCAGCACGCGACGACGAGCCACGCTGCCACCCAGCCGTCCGGCTGTGCACCCTGCCAGAAATCGAGACTCGCGTACCAGAGTGCGTACAGTGTAATGGCGACGCGACCCGAACCCGGCTGACCAAGGTGGCGCGCGATCGACCGCATTGCAGCGAGCGCCGCAAGCACCATGGCAATGTCGAACAGGCGAATGCCCCACGCCGTCCGCCCGAACAGCACCTGCACGAACAATGACGGAAGCCAGGCGGCGGGCCCCTTGGTGTCCCACGCATCAACGTAGGGGGCGCCGCCGCGATGCACCGTGTCCGCCATCCACGCAAAGACACCGGCATCACCTGAGAGTGGCCATGTGAGCGCGAGGAGGCTCCATCCCGCAAACACGACTGCAGCCGTGATCAGGAGGTGGTCTTTCCACCACGGGATGGCAGTCGGCTGGGATGTCGTCACGATGACAGGGAAAATGCGCGAAGGACGCTGCCGGCGCGACCGAGCATCACCAAACGAGAAGACGGGAACTCCGAACTCCGCGCTGGCGCCGCGTCAATCGGGCGTCGCAGGGCGGGTGCCCGAGGGACTGTAGTTGGTCTCGATCCACTGTCGATATGTGCCATCCATGACCGCTCGCCACCACGGCTCATTCTCGAGAAACCAGGTCACCGTGCGCCGGATGCCCGTCTCGAACGTCTCGAGCGGAACGAATCCCAGTTCACTTTCGATCTTCGTCGGGTCAATCGCGTAGCGACGATCATGACCCGGCCGATCAGCGACAAACGTGATCAGTTCGTCCGCGCGGCGCGCCTGCGATGCCGGGCACGAAGGAAAGCGCGCGGCAAGCGTGGAATCGGCAGCGACCCGTTCATCCACCAGCGCGCAGACGAGCCGGACGATGTCGATGTTGGCCCACTCGTTCTTGCCACCCACGTTGTACACCTCGCCCACGCGCCCGCGCTCGAGCACGGCGTCAATTGCGCGTGCGTGGTCGCCCACATACAGCCAGTCGCGCACGTTCATTCCGTCGCCGTACACCGGCAGCGGCCTGCCGCCGAGAATGTTCACGATCAGCAGGGGAATCAACTTCTCGGGAAAGTGATACGGGCCGTAGTTATTCGAGCAGTTGGTCGTCGTGACCGGAAGCCCGAAGGTGTGATGGTAAGCGCGGACGAGATGGTCCGACGCGGCCTTGCTGGCGGAGTAGGGTGAATTGGGCGCGTAGGCCGTCGTCTCGCTGAACCCTGGATCGCCGGGGCCGAGTGATCCGTACACCTCGTCGGTGGAGACGTGGTGAAAGCGATGCGGACCCGCGACGGCCTGTTCCACCTGCCACACCTGCCTCGCCGCCTTCAGCATCTGATGGGTGCCGATCACGTTCGTGGTCACGAACGCATCGGGTCCGTGGATCGAACGATCGACGTGCGACTCTGCCGCGAAGTGCACGATAGTGTCGATCAGGTGCGTGCGCATCAACTCCGCCGCCAGCCCCTCGGTGAGGATGTCGCCATGCACGAAGGCGAAGCGCGGATCGTCGAGCACCGTCGCGAGGCTGGCCAGGTTGCCGGCGTAGGTCAACGCATCGAGCACGACGACTCGGGTTTCGGCGTGCACCGATAACCAGTGATGCACGAAGTTGGCGCCGATGAATCCGGCGCCGCCGGTGACGAGGAGTCTACGCATGCTGGACGCGCTCATCGAGCATGTGGCGCAGGTTGATGCGCCAGTGAACCGGCGTGGTGGCGAGCAACCGCGTCGTTTCGCTCGTGTCGAGCACACTGTACGACGGCCGCCGTGCGG
>JANMWS010000196.1:0-9918 GCA_031394125.1 Gemmatimonadales bacterium | reverse complement strand
ACACTCGCGACCTGCTTGTATCGGCCGATCAGATACCGATCCTCGACTCTTCCGATCAATCGTCTCCCGCCGCCCACCTCCGCCGATCTGAACCCGCGCAGACCTCCATCGCGATCAGCAAAGGTGAGCTGGAAAGGAATCCGCTGCCGCCACCCTCCGCTCCACGTGAGATCGGACATGAACGTCTGCCGGTTGAACGGCTTCATGTAGAGCGCGGCGCGGCCATGGGCCAGAATGCCGTCCCAATTGCCGGCCTGATCGCGCCTGCCCTCGCCGGTAATCTCCAGCGCCGTAAACGCCACCTGTGAGGCTGCGCCCGCGTATAGGCTGGTCGAGCCGAACCAATCCTGCTCCTTGCCGCGAAGAAGCCTGACTCCTTTTCCAACGAGTGTTGCGACCTCCACACCGGTGCGCAAATCCTGAGTGCCTTCCAGCGCATCGAATCCGCTCACTCGCACGAAGTGAATGTTTCTCACACCCCACAGTCCGTTGATCCGCGCCGTCTGATGTGTCGTGTACCGGTTGATCAGCGCCTGGCTGGTGTCCGGAGTGACGGTCGAATCGCCAATGAGCACAGGCTGTGTGCCGGGCTTCTCGTCTTCGAACGAAATCGATCCGCCTACGAGCGCGACACGACCCAACGGTGGTCCGATTCGGATCACACCGCCGATATCACTGTAGGAACGCTCAATCCGAAGCGCAACGGGACTCGAGTCGGTGCTTGTATTTGGTCTTCTGAATTCAAAGTAGCCGAGCGTATTGCCCGCAGTCGTTCTCCAGGAGATGCGCTGCAGGTCGGTGAGGAAGGGATGGCTGGTCTCCATCGCCCAGTCGCTTCCCAATTGGCGCCGCCCGCCCTCGAGCCGGGCCTGATAGGGTCTCCCCAGGAACTGGTAGTCGACGACTTTGGCCTGGTACTCATCCCGAAAGCCATATCCTGTCTTCCAGCCAGCTTCGGCGTGGATGGCTCTGCCCATGAGGTTGGCCTCGCCAAGCCTGAACGCTCGGAAACGCGGAGCCTTTGACGTCACCCCCACTCCGAGGATCAGCGAGATTTCGTCCACCGTCGTGACGTTGAGGACTATCCCGCCGTTCCCGTCCGCGTACGCCAGCACCGTTGCATCGGCGATGAAAGGCTGCGCGCGCAGAATACGCTCTGACTCGCCTCGCCGCAGCTCAGTGCAGACGTCACCCTCCTGCAGCGCCAGATAGCGCCGAATGATCCAGTCCTTGGTAGTGACGTGCTGTCGCGCAGCGAACCGGCCGGCCCGCTGCCAGATGTTGTTGCCGTTGATCCGGAAGGGAGGATTCGACTCGATGTCGATGCGACTGATGTGCTCCCCCTTGCAGGTGACAGGCGGGCCGTTCAGACTTTGAGCCTGTACCGTTGTCGCCGTCGCCGACGCGGCGGCGAGCAACAATGCCAACCTACCCTGTCCAAGAGAGATCACTCGTGTCGTCCGCGCGCAAGCCGGTTCCAGCTTGCACAGTTGCTGTTACCGCTAGCATCCGCCTCGATGGCGATACCAGTCGTCTCCGGCTTACCGCCGCTTACGTGACCGCCCTCGAAAGTGCAGGGCTCATACCACTCATCGTCCCTCCTCTTTCCAGCGCGAGCGCTGCCGCAGCCATCATGGATTCAGTCTCCGGTCTGGTGCTGACCGGAGGCGAGGATGTCGATCCTGCGCGCTACGGCGAAAAACGCCACGAAAAAGTACGCTCCGTCAACGCCGCGCGCGACACGACCGAGGCCGCGCTGATCGAAGAGGCAAAGGCTCGGGGAAAACCCGTTCTTGCCATCTGCCGCGGCATTCAGATATTCAACGTCGCCTTGGGCGGAACGCTCGTGCAGGATATTCCATCGCAGTGCGACACTCAGATTGCCCACGACGAAGACTCGCCGCGCGATACGCGCTCTCACGAGATCTCCGCTGAGCCGGGGTCGCTGATTGCCAAAGCAGTCGGCGCGGAGCACTTCACGGTCAATTCGTTTCACCATCAGTCGGTGAAGCGCGTCGCTGACGGAATGCGTGTCACCGCCCGCTCGCCCGATGGAATCATCGAAGGACTCGAGTCGACCGAAAATTGGTGGGTGTTGGCAGTTCAGTGGCACCCCGAGGAGATGACCGACTCCCCCGAGCCCTGGGACCGAGGTCTCTTCAAGGCATTCGCACAAAAGCTCGGAGCTTAGTGGACCAGCCGCGGATTATTCACATCGATTCCGGCCGCAGTTGGCGCGGTGGCCAACGCCAGGTTTTCCTGCTCGCGACCGGACTTCGGGATCTTGGCTATCGCGTGCTCGTGGTGGCGCCGACGGGCTCCCCGTTGATACGCCGCGCCGAACACGCGGGGCTGCCCACCTATCGGCTCACGCTGCGCGGAGAGTGGGACATCCGCTCGGCGCGCGAGCTGCGCGCCGTCGCACGCGAGTGGGGCGCCAACATCGTTCATGCCCACGACGCCCGGTCTCATTCGATCGCTCGCTTCGCGCTCCTTGGCAAGAGAAAGATTCGCCTCATCGTCACGCGTCGCGTCGCATTTCCTCCGAAACAGGTCCGCCTCAAATACCGGCACGGCGTCGACGCGTTCATCGCGATCTCACATGCAGTGAAAGGAGTCATGGTGAGAGCCGGAATTCCCGCGAGCCGGATCGAAGTAGTTCATTCCGGAATCCCGGCGCCGCAGGTGAAGCGCCCGCGAAACTGGCGCCGCGAGCGGGGCTGGCCGGCGAGCACTGTAGTCTGCGGAATCGTGGGGGCGATGACCCAGGAAAAGGGTCTGGACATGATAAGCGGAATCGCTCGCCGGCTACCGGGGGAAGTGTTCAGGCGCACGCGTCTCGTTTTGCTTGGCGGCAAAGGGAAGGGCGGTACGAGCGTGGCCGGTGTGGAAGGATTCGATGCGGGGTTCGTCGACGAGATTCACGATGCCATCGCCGGTCTGGATGTGCTCTGGCACCCGTCGCGGTCAGAAGGGTTGGGAACGTCCGTAATCGATGCGATGGCCATCGGGGTCCCGCCGATAGCTTTTGCAGTCGGCGGACTGCCCGAAGTCATCGAGGACGGAAAGAGCGGAATCCTCGTGGCGCCGAGCGACCTGAGCGGATTCATGCGCGCGGCCGCTGAGCTCATCACCAACGACTCGCTGCGAGCCAGGCTGGGGGCAGGCGCCAAGGCGAGAGCCCGTGAATTCGACGTAAAGACGATGATCGAACGAACTGCTGAGGTGTACGATAGAGTGGTCGCGGGGTAGCGAGTAATCGTCTGTTACTCCTATCTTGCCTGCTGACAGCTTTGCAGTCGCCACTCTACTAACTCGAATTCGCCTTGCTCTATATCTGTATTCCGACCTACAACGAGGGTCCAACCGTCGGCGTGCTCCTCTGGCGCATCCGGCGTGTTTTTCAGGACTACTCGCGCGAGTATGAGATTATCGTCTACGACGACGGCAGCACCGACGGAACCCGCGAGACTGTCGAGCCGTACGGGGAAGTGATCCCACTCACCGTGCTCAGGGGTGAAAAGCGACAGGGATTCGGGTTCGCTATCGACAAGCTCGTTCGCGAAGTCGCCCGGCGCACGCGATATGCCCGCCGTGATGCACTGATAATGATGCAGGCTGACTTCACAGATCAGCCGGAGCACATCCCCGAGCTGGTGAAACGATTTGAGGGAGGAGCGGATATCGTCGCCGCGAAACAGGAAATGACCGAGGCACCTGCTCCCGTCCAGAGGCTCCGCCGCTTTGCTGACTGGATCCAGCGCGCGGGATTGCCGAAAACCGACGGCGATCCGTTCACCACCTATCGGCTCTACCGGATCTCGGTGCTTCGCGAGCTGCTCAAGGCGCTCGGCGACAAGCCGGTCGTCACGAGCAGCGGATGGGCTGCAAACGCAGAGCTGCTGCTCAAGGCCCGGCGATTCGCACGACGATTGGAGACGGTAGATCTGGCGCCGCGTTACGACGTGCGCACCCGTGAGACCAGGGTTCGCCCTTTCGCAGATGCCCTGAATCTCTTCCGGTTCAGCCGAAGGGCGCGCGTTCTCGCGGCAGCTGCCAAAGGTGCCGGGTGAAGTCCTCAATCCTTTCTCGCGTGGCCCTCGTTGCGACTGCAGTCACCGCGACAGCGTCAGCCCAGGATCCACAGGCTTCGACTGCGGTCGCGCCATCGCCGGTCACTGTAAATGGAGTGAAACGCGCCAAGGTCCCGTTTGGCGTCGGAGAGCGGCTGGAATACGACGTCAGGTTCGGCTCGCTCAGAGTCGGTAACGCGCACATGGAGGTAGTCGCGCTCGATAACCTTCGTGGCAGGCCCGCCTGGCACACCGCATTCTGGGTCCAGGGCGGAAACTTTCTCTATCGCGTCAACGACGTCTACGAGAGCTGGATGGACACGGAAACCCTTTCGTCGCTTCGCTTCGTGCAAGAGCTCGAAGAGGGCGGCAGGGACACCGAGCGCAGATTCGAGATCTATCCCGAGCGCGCGGTTTTCGTTCAGACGTCCAAGAAGCCGCCAACGGAAGAGCCTTCCGTGAGCCAGCCGCTCGACGATGGCTCGTTCCTCTATTTCGTGCGCACGATTCCGCTCGTCGTCGGACAGACCTACGATTTCAATCGCTACTTCCGTCCCGATCGCAACCCGGTCCGGATCCGCGTGCTGCGGAAAGAACGGATCAGGGTTCCCGCCGGCACCTTCGACGCAATCGTCATTCAGCCCGTGATCAAGACGAAGGGAATCTTCTCGGAGAACGGTCACGCCGAGATCTGGCTGTCGGACGATGAGAGACACATCATGCTTCAGCTCAAGTCCAAGCTCTCCTTCGGCTCGCTGAACCTTTATCTCAAGTCCTTCTTCCCATCGCCAAGCGCGTAAACGGTAACCGCGGCTCCCGTTCACACCCCGCACCTTCGAAGCGGGGAAAACCGGGAGCAAAACCAGGGAGCTCGGCCCCCAGTACCATCGCGGAAGCCGATCTCTCGAAAGTCCGCACCGTTCCAATCGAGCGGCGTCCGAACAAAGTTGTCGCAGCGGAGTTTGCGTCACCGCCGGGCAAGGATCGTAGCTTCTCCGCCTTTCTCGCATCGCTTCCCGACGTTTTGGTGGCGCGTGATTTCCGCCGCGTCGTCGACGCGGTTGCGTCGGCAAAAAACGATAGTCGGGCAGTCGTCGTCATGTTGGGCGGCCACATCGTCAAAACCGGACTGGCGCCGCTTCTCATCGAGCTGATGAATCGCGGAGTAATCACCCATCTGGCGATGAATGGATCCGCCGCGATCCACGACTACGAGATCGCCCGTTTCGGCGCCACTTCGGAAGATGTCGCGCGCGGACTGGTGGATGGCACGTTTGGAATGGCGGAAGAGACCGGGCGCGGAATGAACGAGGCCTTCATCGCCGGCATGAAGAACAATTGGGGGATGGGCGAAGCCCTCGCGCGCGCGCTCGAGAAGTTGCCGCTATCGAACGCGGACCTGTCGGTGATGCTCTCGGCGCACCGTCTTGGAATTCCCTGCACCGTTCACGCCGCGCTGGGCGCCGAGATCATTCATCAACACCCGGCCACGAGTGGCGCCGCAATTGGCGACACGAGCCACCGCGATTTCCGCAGGCTCGCCGCCTCACTCCTCGCCTTACACGACGGTGGGGTCGTGCTAAACTTGGGGAGCGCGGTGATAATGCCGGAGGTTTTTCTGAAGGCGCTGACGATCGCCCGCAACCTCAACGAAGGCAAGCCGACCGGATTCACGACGTGCGATCTCGACATGCAACGGCACTATCGCCCTCGCGTAAACGTCGTGCAGCGCCCGACCCAGGGGAGCGGAAAGGGGTACGAGATCACGGGACACCATGAGATTATGGTGCCGTTGCTCGTCTGGGGAGTTGTCGAGGCGCTTGAGGGTTAGGAAACTGCAACTGAACGGCTGCGAGTAACTGACCTCTCCGTTGATCGAGATCAAAAGCAACTGAACGGGTGCGAGTTGTCAGTGGCATAGCTCGTAGTTGCCAGTTCACTACGCCCAGACGTCCCTCGGTAGGCTTAAGGCACAGGCCGTTGCTTGTGCCCTGACCCGCGTCATTAACGTCCCGACGTAGTGAACTCACAACTGTCAGCTACGCTACTGGCGTCTCGCACCCGTTCAGTTGCAGTTCACTTGCAGAGTTCACTTTCAGACTAGTACCGCGTCAATCTCGTACCCGCGAATTTTTCTCTGAGCCGAGCCGCGGTCCCCGGCGAAAGTATCCGAATCCCGAAGTACAGCACCCCGCCGACAATGAGTACCTTGACCGCGAGCGCTACCAGCCAGAAAGTCAAACCAATAATGCCGCCGAACAGATTGAACACCATGCTTACGGCAAAGAGGCCCAGCATGGCAAACAGGCCGATCATGAAGATGGCGCGTAACATGACGTTCTCCAAAACGGTGACAGTTATCCCTACGCTACACCCTGCCTGGCAGTTTCAGAAGGGGCAAATAAGCTGAGCACCGAGGTTATCGTCGTTGGCGGTGGATTGATTGGCCTCGCGGCCGCGATCGCGGTCGCCGAACGTGGAGCATCAGTTACGCTGATTGGAGAGCACAGGGCCGGCGAGGCTTCTCCCGCTGCCGCGGGGATGTTGGCGCCGTCTGTCGAGCAGGCCGTCGGCCCTGCGCACGATTTTGGGATCGCCGCCCGTGACCGCTATCCGGGCTACATCGAGTTTCTCGCCGAGCGAACCGGCATTCGGGTACCCCTTAACCGTCGTGGAATTCTACAAGTGGCGCTCAGCGAGAACGGCATCAAGGGACTGAAGAAGACAGCGCCGCCAACCGCTCGCTGGCTCGATGCGAGAGAGCTGCGAGAGATCGAGCCCGCGCTCGCCCACGCCCTGGGAGCGATGTTCAATCCGGACGACGGCGCCGTCGACAACACCGTGCTTCTGTCTGCGCTGTCGAAGCTCGTATCGACGACCGCCCACATCGAGACGCTGAACGACTCGGTCACCGAGGTCGAGCCGCGCGAATCGTCTGCAACGGTCCGGACGAAATCAGGCACCACACACAGCGCCCGTCACGTTGTTCTCGCCGCCGGAGCGTGGGTCGGAGAAATTTTGGGAGCCGGATTCGGCGGCCCAGTGGTGCCCTCTCGCGGCCAGCTTGTGTCCTACTCGACATCCCCGCTCGCCCACGTCGCTTACGGGCCGCGAGGCTACGTTGTCCCTCGCGGTGATTCGACGATCGGTGGCAGCACGATGGAGAACGTCGGGTTCGACGCCGCCACGACGCGCGAAGGCGTCGAGAAAGTTCGATCCGCGGCGGAAGAGATCTGCCCGAGCCTGTCGGGGAGCAATGCGACCCGCTCCTGGGCCGGGCTTCGTCCCGTGACTCCCGACATGCTGCCCATCCTCGGTCCCGATCCGGAGCATCAATCGCTCATCTACGCCTGCGGCCACTCGCGCAACGGCGTACTCATGGCCCCCCTGACGGGGGATTTAATCGCCGATCTCGTGACAGGAACACCACTTAGCTTCGACTTGTCACAATTTCGCCCCGGCCGTTTTTGATGTAGATTGCCTAAGCTCGACGGACTCTGGGTTTTCTCCTCCCCGCGAGCTGCAAACGATGCCAGATACTCTTTATCAGATCATGGGGCGCCACCGCGCGGAACCGCTCCCGGAGCGGAAGCCGTCGTGGCTCAAGGTGAGAGCACCCGGGGGCCCCAACTACATGCGGCTCAAGCACTTGATGCGTGAGCTCGACTTGCACTCCGTGTGCGAGGAAGCGCACTGCCCCAACGTCGGCGAGTGCTGGGAGCATGGCACCGCCACCTTCATGGTTCTGGGCGACGTTTGTACGAGAAACTGCGCCTACTGCGCCGTCGCCCACGGACGTCCGCCCAAGTACGACATCGCGGAACCAAATCGTGTCGCGCAAGCCATCGCCGAGATGGGACTCCAACACGCGGTGATCACTTCAGTGGATCGAGACGACCTTCCCGATTTCGGTGCGTACGTCTTCGCCGAAACGATCCGCCAGATTCACGAACGAATTCCGGGCTGCTCCGTTGAAGTGCTCGTCCCCGATTTCCAGGGCAACGAAGACAGCATTCGCACGGTTCTCGAGGCTCGCCCGGAGATCTACAACCACAACATTGAGACCGTGCCGCGCCTCTATAAAAAAGCCCGGCCGGGTGGACGCTATCCGAGAGTGATGGAGATCTTCCGCTACGCCAAGAGAATCGCGCCGGATATTCCCACCAAAACCGGAATGATCCTCGGCATGGGAGAGACAATCGAGGAAGTCGTTACGGTCATGCGCGACCTGCGCGATGTGGACGTCGACATTCTAACCCTCGGACAGTACCTCCGTCCTTCCGATGCGCACATCGCCCTCGATCGCTATTACACTCCTCAGGAATTCAAAAGGCTTTACGAGATTGGAATGGAAATGGGTTTCCGCCACGTCGAATCAGGTCCACTCGTTCGCTCCAGCTACCATGCATGGGAGCAGGTACAAGCGGCAGGCGTATGAGCACTGAAGCCAAGCGGCCACCCGCCCAGAAGCGGAATGAGAAAGGCGGCCCCGGTGACAACGGCGCCGATGCAGGTCCATCGAACGATCTCGCAGCAACGACACCCGAGCTCCGGCGCGAGCTGCTTCACTCGATGCTCCTCCAGCGACGCTTCGAGGAGCGCTGCGCCGAAGCTTACGCGCTCGGAAAAATCGGTGGATTCTGCCACCTCTACATCGGGCAGGAAGCAATATCCACCGGCGTCATGTCCATGATTCGCCCCGACGATTACGTGATCACCGCGTACCGCGACCACGGCCAGGCGCTCGCGCGCGGAGTGAGCCCGCGAGCCATCATGGCAGAGTTGTTCGGCCGCGACACCGGATGCTCGGGTGGAAAGGGTGGCTCCATGCACATCTTCGACGCCAAGACGAACTTCCTCGGTGGGCACGGAATCGTGGGCGGACACGTTCCAATCGCTGCGGGCGTCGGCTTCGCCATCAAGTATCGGCGCGGGAACCAGGTGTGTGTGTGCTTCTTCGGCGAGGCCGCGGTGAACATCGGCGCCTTCCATGAAGCGTTGAATCTGGCTTCCCTCTGGGATCTTCCTGTCATTTTCATAGTCGAGAACAATCGCTACGGAATGGGAACGTCGATCTCGCGCTCGACAGCGAACGAGGACATGCTCATTCGCGCGAAAGGCTACCGAATGGAAGGTGAGACGGTCGATGGTCAGGACGTCTTCGCCGTGCGCGAGTGCATGGCACGCGCTGTAGAGCGAGCGCGCAAGGAGAAGAGGCCGACTCTGATCGAGATGAAAACCTACCGCTTCATGGGCCACTCTATGTCCGACGCGGCGAGTGGCACTTACCGCACGAAGGACGAGCTGGAAGAGAACATGAAGCGCGATCCGATCCTTGTGCTGCACAACAAGATGTTCGAATCGGGCGAGCTTACCGAGGGCGAGATGCGCAAGATCGACGACGAAGCGAAAGCGATCGCGCAGGACGCGTGGGATTTCGCAGATGCGAGTCCCGAGCCGCCGCTCGAGAAGTTGCACACAGACGTCTACGCGGACACGAGCTCCTGATGGCAGTCGTCACTTACCGCGATGCTCTGACGCAGGCGCTCCGCGAAGAGCTTCAGCGCGACGATAGAGTTTTCCTCATGGGAGAAGAGGTCGCGCAATACAACGGCGCCTACAAAGTCTCCAAGGGACTGCTGGACGAGTTCGGACCAATGAGAATCGTCGATACGCCGATCACCGAGCTCGGCTTCGCCGGCGTTGGTGTGGGAGCCGCGATGGTCGGATTGCGTCCCATCGTCGAGTTCATGACCTGGAACTTCGCGCTGCTCGCGATCGACGAAGTCGTAAACGCCGCCGCGAAAATGCTCTATATGTCGGGCGGACAGTACAAGATGCCGAT
>JANMWS010000159.1:0-10985 GCA_031394125.1 Gemmatimonadales bacterium | reverse complement strand
TGGCGTACCGCGGCCCCGAGACCGGAACGCGTGACCGCGCCAGCTACGTACTCGAGCAAGACAAGGTAAGACTTGTCCTGACGACTGCGCTGCGTCCGGACAGCGACATCGCGACGCACGTGCACAAGCATGGCGACGGCGTCAAGGACATCGCGCTCTGGGTAGACGACGCGAGAAAGGCATATCAGCTGGCCGTCGAGCGCGGCGCCAAGCCCGCCTACGAGCCGAAATCACTGGTGGATGAGAATGGTGAGGTAGTCATCGCCGGGATTCACACCTACGGCGAGACGATCCATAGTCTTGTCGAGCGAAAAGGCTACAAGGGTCCGTTCATGCCCGGCTTTGTCCCGTTCGGCGGACGAGGGGACGCGAAGGGCGTCGGCCTCAAGTACATCGACCACTGCGTCGGAAACGTTGAGCTCGGGGCGATGAACAAGTGGGTCAAGTACTACGCGGACGTTCTCGGCTTCAGCCAGCTGATCTCGTTCGACGACAAGGCGATTTCCACGGAGTACTCGGCCCTGATGTCGAAGGTCGTCGCCAACGGCAACGGCCGGATCAAGTTCCCCCTCAATGAACCGGCGAAGGGCAAGAAGAAATCGCAGATCGACGAGTATCTCGAGTTCTACCAGGGACCCGGATGCCAGCACATCGCAATCGCCACCGACAACATCATCGACACAGTCACGAAGCTGAGAGACAACGGAGTCGAATTCCTCCGCGTCCCCGGCACCTACTACGACACGGTGACCGAGCGCGTCGGCAAGATCGATGAGGACCTTGCGCCGATTCGGGATCTTGGAATTCTGGTCGATCGCGACGAGGAGGGATATCTGCTGCAGATATTTTCGAAGCCGATGGAAGACCGGCCGACGCTCTTTTACGAGATCATCCAGCGGAAAGGCGCGAAGAGCTTTGGTGCGGGAAACTTCAAGGCGCTATTCGAAGCTCTCGAGCGCGAACAAGACCTTCGCGGTAATCTCTAGACATGCCGATCTATCACACGCTCGGGCAGATTCCGCGAAAGAGGCACATCGCGTTCAAGAAGCCAGGCGGTGGGATCTACGCCGAAGAGCTGGTGGGACATGAAGGCTTCACGGGGACTTCCGCGCTTCTCTATCACATTCACCCGCCGACCACTGTGAAATCGGTGCGGCGCGTCCGCGAGACGAAGTTCGAGGCTGACCCCGATCAGACGCTGCACCACCGGCACTTCCTCACCTCGCGCGTGAAGAAAGGCGGGAGCGCGACGCTCGATCGCATGCCGCTCCTGTTCAATCAGGACATCGCGATGCTGTACTGCGAGCCCGACGAGAACGACGCGCACTTCTACCGCAACGCGCAGGCGGACGAGCTGGTTTACGTCAGCAAGGGGTCGGGCGTGCTGGAGAGCACGTATGGCGCGCTGCCGTTTCACGAAGGCGACTACCTGGTGATCCACCGCGGCATTCTTCACAGGTACCGCTTCGATCTCAACGCCGAACAGGCCAAGCTTGTGACGTTCGAGAGCAGGGGACACGTTCGCTGGCCCAAACGCTATCGCAACGAATTCGGGCAGCTGATAGAGGGTGCTCCGTACTCCGAGCGCGACATCCGCCGCCCTACGTTTGTCGAGGCGATCGACGAGATGGGAGATTTTCCGATTCTGGTGAAGCAGTACGACGGCATCAATGAGATCATGCTCGATCATCACCCGCTCGATGTCGTTGGCTGGGACGGATACTTCTATCCGTGGGCGTTCAACATCAACGACTTCGAGCCGATCGTCGGCCGCGTGCATCAGCCGCCGCCAGTCCATCAGACATTTCAGGGCGATGGATTCGTCGTCTGCTCGTTCTGTCCGCGTCCCTACGACTTCCATCCAGAGGCTGTACCCGCGCCTTACAATCACAGCAACGTGGATTCCGACGAAGTGCTCTACTATGCATCGAGTGAATTCATGAGCCGAAAGGGAATCGAATTCGGCAGCATCACGCATCACCCGGACGGCATACCACACGGTCCGCATCCGGGGCGCGCCGAGGCGAGCATTGGCGCCAAGTACACCGACGAGCTGGCGGTAATGATGGACAGCTTCCACCCGCTCAAGGTCGCGAAAGCGGCGATCGCAATCGAAGATCCCGAGTACCACAAATCGTGGCTCCAGGGACAGCACGCTCAGTTCAATCCTCCCACGAGCTGAGGCAGCGCTGAAATGAGCGAGGCGCTCTGGACTCCCTCGCCCGAGCGCGTAGTGAAGGCGAACATGACCGAGTTTCTCCGTTACGTGGAGGAACGAGGCGGCCCGCCCGTCCCCGACTACTCCGCCGATTCCTACTGGCAGCTACACGAATGGTCCGTGACGAATCCGGAGCGATTCTGGTCGCTGGCGTGGAGATTCTGCGGAATCATCGGCCACCGGGGAACTGGTGGCGGTGCTGAGCGAGTAGGCGTCGGCCTCGAGCACATGGGCCCTCCGGATCCGGAGAAAGGACCGCGTTGGTTTCCTGACGCCAGTCTCAATTTCGCGGAGAATCTCCTTCGTTTCACCGACGACGAGCCGGCGCTCGCGTCGTGGAACGAGGCAGGTCACCAGCGCACGATCAGCTACCGCGAGCTGCGTGAGGGAGTAGAAAGTCTCGCCCTGGCACTCAAGACCGCCGGTATCGAGCCAGGCGATCGCGTCGCGGGATGGCTGCCCAACATTCCTGAAGCCGTGATCGCAATGCTCGCCGCTACGTCCCTCGGCGCGATATGGTCATCGTGCTCACCGGATTTCGGCGCCCAGGGCGTGATGGATCGCTTCGGCCAGATCACGCCGAAGATTCTGTTCGCCGCCGACGGATATCTGTACAACGGCAAAGAGATCGATCTGCTTCCGCGTCTTCGTCAGATCGCGTTTCGGATTCCGTCACTGGAGCACGTGATCGTCACGCCGTATAGAAAGCAGACGCCGGATCTGGAGGGAGTGCGGAGGGGCACCCTGTGGTGGCAGTTCATTGCTACTCAGCGCGAAGAAGCGGTGCGCAAGAAGACTCAGGCCGCAACAAGAAAGACTCCGCCGGAAGGGATGATCTGGAAAACTCCGCCGGAGCAGCCGATGAAGGCACCTGAAACGGCCCACGGCCAGCTCCTGCTGGAACGTTTTCCGTTCGATCATCCGCTCTACATCATGTATTCATCGGGCACTACCGGGCTGCCCAAATGCATGGTGCATAGTGCGGGCGGAACGCTCCTGCAGCATCTCAAGGAGCTAATCCTCCACACCGACCTCAATCGCGAAGACTGCATCTTCTACTACACGACGTGCGGCTGGATGATGTGGAACTGGCTTGTCACGTCGCTCTCGGTAGGCGCGAAGGTAGTTCTATACGACGGTGCTCCGCTGGCTCCCAGTGTCGACATTCTGTGGGAGATGGCGGTGAATGAGGGGATCACGATCTTCGGAACGAGCGCGAAGTACCTGGCGGTGCTCGAGAAATCGGGGTTCGTGCCGCGCAAGAAGCACGATTTGTCGAAGCTAAAAGCAGTTCTCTCTACTGGCAGCCCGCTCGCGCATAACAGCTTCGACTACGTCTATTCGAAGATAAAATCCGACGTTCACCTCGCCAGCATCAGCGGTGGGAGTGACATCATTTCCTGCTTTGTGCTCGGCAATCCGATTCTACCGGTGTACCGGGGGGAGATTCAGACGCCGGGGCTAGGAATGGCGGTGGATGTGCTCGACGATCGCGGGCGCCCGGTCAGGCTGATCCCCGGCGAGCTCGTATGCACCAGGCCATTTCCGAGCATGCCGATCGGTTTCTGGGACGACCCAGATGGATCGAAGTACAAGGCCGCGTATTTCGACTACTTTCCCGGCGTCTGGCGACACGGGGACTGGGCCGAGATTACGAAGCACCGCGGCTACATCATCTATGGCAGGAGCGATGCGACGCTCAATCCGGGCGGGGTTCGGATCGGGACCGCGGAGATTTATCGGCAGGTGGAGCTGCTCCCGGAAGTCGTCGAAAGCGTCGCTGTCGGGCAGGAGATTGACGGAGGGTCGCCGGGCGACGTGCGGATCGTGCTTTTCGTGAAGCTTCAGCCCGGACTCACCCTCGACGACGGGTTACGCGCGAAGATCTCGTCGAGCCTGCGGGAGAACACCACTCCGCTCCACGTGCCGAAGAGGATCATTCAGGTGGAGGACATCCCGCGAACCATCAGCGGAAAGATCAGCGAGCTCGCGGTGCGCGAAGTGATTCACGGGCGGCCGGTGAGAAACACAGAAGCGCTCGCGAATCCGCAAGCGCTCAGGTTTTACGAGAGGTTGGAGAAGCTGCGCGACTAGCGCAGCTAGGAGAGCTAGGAGAGCTAGTGCTGCGCGACTGCGGGCTCGCGCTTCGCCGTAGTCGCGAGCGCGTTCACCATGTCCTGCAGCTTCAGCCCGCGACCCGGCTCGGGAGCGCCAAAGGTCATCGCCGTCTGGTAGTGCGAGACCCCATACGTGGCTCCAGACTTCCGCTCGACTGTGATGCCCCAGGTCTTCTGGTCAGCCTGATCCTGAACCGGCGCACCAGACGTCGCCTGTGGCAGCGCGTGCGACTCCACTTCGGAGAGGAATGCCTTCCAGTCGGGAGTGCCCTTCAAATTCGCCTCACATACTGAGCTGATCCAGCGATCATCGCCGAACTTGGAGTCTCGCTTGGAGATCTGTCCACAATCATAGGCGGAGCTCACGAAAGCATCGACGCGGGTGTCCGCCAACACTGGAGAGATCTCGTAGTACTGGTCCCACCGCAGCAGGAGGCGCCCGGAAGTAGTCCCGCCGGTCTGGCGAATGATCACCAGGTACTGGGGATTACCGAAGCTCGAGTACCAGATCCTGACTTCGCGGTCGCCGTTTGGCAGCTGGCTCTTCGAAAGCGGGGCCAAGCCAACGGTAAGGGCAGCGGCGTCCTTGGTCTCGAAGATTTCTTCCGTGACCGGTTTGGTATCAGTCGACGCCGTGAACGTGCCTGCCTGCTGCGCGTAGGATGAGCTCGGAATTGCGAGCAGGAGGGAAGCTGCGATTGTTATTCGGCTCATGTCCGGAGGACTATTTCAACGGCGGGAAGGTCACAATTAACGACCTCATCCGGAAAGGGCGTGTAACTCATTGATATTAATGGCGTTACCGTGTGGAAACGGTCTCTTTTCAGCATGTTGTCCGCACGGGAGAGCTCAGAACGAGAGCATCCGCCTGCCAAAAACCTGGCAGTAATAAAGACCGCCCGCCGACGAGCGCGCGATACCTATGCCGGTTTCTTCTACATCCCGGTTAAGTATGTTGGCGCGGTGCCCTTTCGAAGCCATCCAACCCTCCACCACCGTCGACGCGTTCAGGTACCCGAGGGCGACGTTTTCTGCGAGCCGGGCATACGGATAGCCGGATTCGTGCGCCCGGTCGGTCAACGTCGGTAGGGTGGACTCTGGTATTACGTGCGCCATTTTCTGGAAACGCGCCATGTTCTCCGCCTGAATCTTCGCCATGCGATCGAGCTGCGCATTGTAAACGAGGTCGGGGAGTCCCTGACGCCTCCGCTCACCGTTCACAAGCCTGAAGATCCGCGCCTCGGTTGCGCCGAGAGTTCTGGGTGCCGTCGAAGGCGTGGACGGGGAAGACGTGGTGTTGACTGGTGTTGTGCAACCAGCCAGTACGGTGGCGCACGCGAGGGCAAGTAAGCCAAAACGCATCCCTGTTATATCTGGTGTCAGTTCAATCGTTCCAGAGCGTCGAGGATTCTGCGCGGCTCGAGTTTGGTGCGCTTGGCCGTAAACACGCGCAGCCACCGTGCGCTCTTGTAAAGCTCCTCGGAAAGAGACGGCAGGTTGATCGTTCCGATCCATCCCTCTCCAGTCAGGCGCTCGACTTTGCCACTCCGGCGGAGAACCGGAATGTCCAGCCCCAACATTTGAGTCTTGGCAGGATAGTCGAGTAGGAGCTTGCCGGGCTCGAGGCCGAATTCCTTGGCCAGCAGGTTTTCCGCGTTGGTGACACGCTTGCGGTCCGAGGCGATCCACTCGATGGTATCGCCTAGCTCCGCCGCTGGCCATTCCGCTGCTCTCTTGTAAAGCTTCCTCTCCTTCAACGCGACAAGTAGAGGGGTCGCAAAGGCGCTCTCCAACCGGTGCATGAGTCCTTCGTCCGTATACGTCGCCAGAGATCGCCCATCTACAACCCCTGCCGCGATCGCATCCTCGACCAAGCGCTTGTACATCGCCGTCGCGCTTCGGACTGCGTGGTGCCAGTAAACGTTCCGGTACATCTGGTATTTCGCGAAGAGCAGTGACTCGAGCGCGGACAGCGCTTTCTCCTGCACGCCGATGGCCGAACGCCCTGTCGCAGGATCATCGACGAGTACGAGCGAGTTTGTAAGGCGGTCAACGTCGATCTCACCGTATGGCACACCGCACATGAAAGCATCGCGTTTCAGGTATTCGATCTTGTCGAGATCGAGAGATCCGGAGATGAGTCCCTGGAGCGCGCTCCTGCTTTCACCCCGAATAAGCTCGAATACTCTGGCAGGCGCGTCGTCGCCGAGTCGCGAACGTAGGAGGGACGCGATCGCGCCCTGCGTGATGAGCGGCCGCGCGACGTCTTCATGGTGGAGCGCTCCGATCTCTTCCAGTGCGTGCGAGAACGGGTAGTGTCCTACGTCGTGCAGCAGAGCGGCCGAGCGAACTATCGCCTGCTCTTGTTCGCTGATGGAGGTTGCGTCTTCGGCTTCGCACAGGAGAGCGAGCGTGCGCCGCGAGAGGTGGTGCGTGCCAAGTGCGTGCTCGAAACGCGAGTGGGTCGCGCCAGGATAGACCAGATACGTCCACCCGAGCTGGCGAACGTATCTCAGGCGTTGGAAGACTTCCGTGTCGACGAGCTGGAGCGTGAGCTGGTCGACCCGAATGTTATTCCAGACGGGGTCGCGCAGGATCTCGAAGTGCACGGCCCCTCGCTTTGAGGACGTTATCCCTTCGGGCCGGCGTTCTTTATTGCCGACTCTACGCTGCCGAACGTCTCGAAGTTCTCGCGAAACATCGCGGCGAGCTTCCTGGCCTGCGCATCATACGCAATCGGATCCGGCCACGTCGTGCGCGGGTTCAATACCCTGTTCGGCACTCCCTTGATCTCTGCCGGAACGGCGAGGCCAAAGACTGGATCAGTTTCGGTCATCACGTTGTCCAGCTCCCCCGCCAGTGCAGCACGGGCTATGACCCGGGTGTACGCCAGCTTTATGCGCTTTCCCGTGCCATACGCGCCGCCGCTCCAACCCGTGTTGATCAGCCACACCTTCGCTGCGTGCTCATTGAGCAGTCTGCCGAGCATCTTGGCGTACTTCGTCGGATGCCATACGAGAAAAGCTGCGCCGAAGCACGCACTGAACGTTGGCTGCGGCTCCTTTACTCCGCGCTCGGTACCGGCAACCTTCGCTGTGTACCCGGAAAGGAAGTAGTACATCGCCTGTTCAGGAGTGAGCCTGGCGATTGGCGGCAGCACACCGAACGCGTCGGCGGTGAGAAAAACGACGTTCCTCGGGTGTCCGCCGCGACCGCCTTCGACGTAGTTACGGATGTAGTGCAGCGGATATGAGGCACGGGTGTTCTCGGTGATCGACTGATCCGCGAATTTTACTTTTTTGGTCGCCGGATCGAGGACCACGTTCTCGAGCACAGTGCCGAACATCTGCGTCGTCCGATAAATGTCGGGCTCGGTCTCCGCCGACAGGTTGATCACCTTCGCGTAGCAGCCCCCCTCGAAGTTGAAGATTCCCTCTTTCGACCATCCGTGCTCGTCGTCGCCGATGAGCGCGCGATCGGGATCCGCCGACAAGGTGGTCTTGCCTGTCCCCGACAGCCCGAAGAACAACGCCGTATCACCGCCTTTGCCGACGTTCGCGGAGCAATGCATTGAGAGAACTTCCTGCTTCGGCAGCAGATAGTTCATGACCGTGAACATCGCTTTCTTAAGCTCACCCGCGTAGCGTGTTCCCCCGATCAGTATCGTTCGCTCCGCCAGGTTTAGAACGATGAATGTTGCGGTGCGCGTGCCATGTTTGGCAGGATCCGCCCGGAACTCCGGCGCGTGCAGAACCGTGAAGTTGGGATCGAAGGTGGGCAGATCACTCCGCTCCGGCCGGATGAACATGTTTCGCGCGAACGCCATGTGCCACGCGTTGGGCGAGACGTAGCGCACTGACAGGCGATACGCCGGGTCGGCGCCGCAATACAGATCCTCGACAAAGAGCTCCGTCGCATCGTTGAGGTAATTGCGCACGTCAGCCAGTAGCAGCTGATATTTCTCGGGCGAGATGGGCCGATTGATCTTGCCCCAATTGATGTCCTTCTCGGACGAGGTCTCTTTCACCACGAACTTGTCGTCTGGTGAGCGGCCGGTGTGCGGGGCAGTGATCGCGACGAATGGACCCATGTCGGCAAACTCGCCTTCATTGCGCCGAGCGGCGTCCTTAAAGAGCTCGGGCGCGATCAAATTCCAGTGCACTTCGCCCCGCGGCGCGAGTCCCTGTCTGCCCAATCCTATGCTGCTTTCGCGCGCGACCGAAGCGCGCTGCGGCTTGATCTCAGTTGCCATTACGAGCTAGCCCTCTCACTTATCCGCTGCTGAGCGTCCATCACAGCTACTGCGGCCATGTTCACGATATCCTGAACGTCAGCGCCCTGCTCCAGCACGTGTACGGGAAGATTCATACCCACCAGAAAAGGTCCGATCTTGGCCGCTCCGCCGAGGTGATGGAGCAGCTTGTAGGCGATATTCCCGGCGCTGAGGTTGGGAAATATGAGCACGTTTGCGCGCTCCTTGAGTGCACTGAACGGATAACCCGTGCGAAGGATGTTCTCGTCCATCGCCGTGTCGGCCTGCATCTCCCCGTCGACGATGAGCGAAGGATCCCGCTTTCTCAGTATTGCTACGGCCTTCGCGACCTTCTCCGCTTCGGGATGGCGCACCGAGCCGAAATTGGAGAAGGAGAGCATCGCGATCTTCGGCGTGATGCCGAAGGTGCGAACGATCCGTCCGGCGGAGTAGGCGATCTGCGCCAACTGCTCCGCGGTGGGATCGATGTTGACCGTGGTGTCTCCACAGAAGATAACGTGCTTCTCGAACACGAGCATGTAGAGCCCGCTCACTATCTCGGCTTTCGGATGCGCGCCGATCACCTGCAGCGCGGGCCGAATCGTCTCCGGGTAGTGCATGCCCACACCCGAGAGCAGGGCATCAGCATCGCCGCATGCCACCATCACAGAGCCGAAGTAATTGCCGTTGAAGAGCAGCTGGTGGGCTTCGCCGTGGCTCAGGCCCTTACGCTGGCGGCGCTGCCACAGATAGTCCGCGTACTTGTCGCGCTTGTCGGACTTCGCGGGATCCTCGATCACTATGTCGCGCAGCGCTATGTGATTCTCTTCCGCGATGCGCTCGATCGTGGCGCGTTGTCCGAGAAGGATTGGTAACGCTATTCCTTCGTCCGCGATCATGCGTGCGGCGCGAATGATTTTCGGCTCCTCGCCTTCCGGGAATACGACGCGCTTCGGGTCGCGCACCGCGCGATTGATAATGCCGCGCATGATTCCGCGGGCTCGCCCGAGTCGTGCCTCGAGCTGTTCGCGATAGGTCTCGAGGTCGATCATCTGCTTGGCGACGCCGCTCGCGACCGCGGCCCAGGCAACGGCCGGTGCGACCCAGAGCAGGACTCGCGGATCGAACGGGAATGGAATCAGATAGTCGGGCCCGAACTTGACCGAACGAAGTCCGTACAGGCGGGAAACGCTCTCCGGAACGTCCTCCTTTGCCAGCGCGGCGAGAGAGCGCGTCGCCGCCATCTTCATCTCCTCATTTACCGTGGTGGCGCGAGCATCCATCGCGCCGCGGAAGATGAATGGGAAGCCGAGGACGTTATTGACCTGATTCGGGAAATCGCTGCGGCCAGTCGCGATGATGGCGTCGGAGCGCACCGCGCGAATCTGATCTGGAAGGATCTCGGGCTCGGGATTGGCGAGCGCGAATACGATCGGCTTCTTGGCCATCTTTGCGACCATCTCGCCGCTGATGGCGCCGGCGACAGAAAGGCCCACGAATACATCCGCTCCAACGAGAGCATCGGCAACCGTGCGTGCCTTCGTCTTATTGGCGAATTTGGCCTTGTACGGATCGAGCTCTCCGGGACGTCCCTCGTAGATGACGCCCTGCCGGTCGGTGAGCAGAATGTTTGCCCGCGGAACGCCGAGCCTCACGTAATGCTCCGCGGTAGAAATCGCCGCAGCACCGGCACCGGAGAAGACGACACGGACTTTCTCTATCTTCTTGCCGACGATCTCGAGGGCGTTGAGCAAAGCGGCGCCCGAGATGATTGCGGTTCCATGCTGATCGTCGTGGAAGATGGGAATGCGCATGGTCTTCCGCAGCGTCTCCTCGATGTAGAAACAGTCGGGAGCGCGGATGTCTTCAAGGTTGATTCCTCCGACCGTGGGCTCGAGGAGCTGGCAGAACTTGATCACGTCGTCCGGATTTTCCGACCCCACCTCCAGATCGAACACGTCGAGATCAGCGAACTGCTTGAAGAGATTTGCCTTCCCTTCCATCACCGGCTTGGCCGCGAGCGCACCGATATTGCCCAGCCCCAGGACTGCGGTGCCGTTGCTTACTACGGCGACGAGATTGCCCTTCGCCGTGTACTTGTAGGCATCGTCGGGGTTCGACTCGATTTCGAGGCACGGAGCCGCGACTCCAGGGGAGTACGCGAGCGCGAGATCGCGTTGATTATTGAGTGGCTTTGTCGGTACTACCGCGATCTTTCCGGGGCGTCCGGATGCGTGGTAGTCGAGGGCATCTTCACGCTTCATTGAACATGGAAAAATGCCACTCGCGCAACCTGAGTGCTACCCTTTTTGTCGCGCAATGCTACCTTAATCGAAGATGAAACCTGCCCGCGCACTATCCCGTGACCCGCTTTGGCGCCTGCGATTGCTCGCGGTGG
>JANMWS010000152.1:0-24455 GCA_031394125.1 Gemmatimonadales bacterium | reverse complement strand
TGATCACGACGGGAGAGTCGAGACACCCGTGGCTCGCGTAGTAGACGCTCGCCATGCCGCCCTCCCCTCCGCGATGCATGACCGTGTAGCGGCCGCCCGTAACCTGGCGGAGCGCCGTTACCGACGGATCGGGAGGCCCCTGCCTCTTGTCCGAGTTTTCCGGCATGTGGATGCCGCAGCGCAAGCACCGCGCGGCCTCGCCCCGGTTCCAGCTCCCGCAGTCAGGACAGAACATCCGTCAGCCTCCGAACTGCATGCGCACGAAGTCGTACGGCGGCCACGGGCCCGTGACGCGGAAGTCGAGGGCGGGCTGCCGCTGAGCCTCCTTGGACACGGTGTCGTTGAAGCTGTCCCAGCGCTGGCTGTCGATGAGGAACGATGCCCGAGCGACCACTCCGTCTTCATCATCCCCATCGGCCCTCGGGAGCGTAACGGTCGCGGCGGCCTGGCTGCGAAAGAGTCTCAGGCTCTCTGCTGCGAGCGACGCGAAGCTCTTTTGCGGGTCGCCATCTTCAGAGTTTGCCCGCCTCGTGACGCTCACGCGCGCTGCGGCGTGCCCCTCGATTACCGAGAGCGCTTCGGTCAGGGTGAAGTAGTGCAGCTCGAGCCACCGAGTCAGCGTCGACTGGGACTGAAACACGGTTCCGGGCGGCGCTGGCAGGACCGTCGAATGCGAATAGGCTTCCTCGAGAACGCGCAGGTACTTCTGCATCTCACCGTCGTCGAGGCTCACGGTCGTATAGGGCGATGGCTCCACGATCGCCGCCAGAGCCCGATAGTGAGTCAGGGCCGTGCCTTCGGCGAGCGAGCTGGTGTGACCAGACTCGACGGCGGCGACGCCGTACATGCGAAGCGCGTTCAAAGCAGCTTGCGCCATCTGAGACCGGTCAGGATTACCAAACCAAGGGCTAGCTGCGAAAAAACCAGGATCATGAAACCATGTGGATGACTGTGAAGCGGAATGTGCTCGAAGTTCATTCCCCACATGCCGCTCACCACGACGAACGGCAGACTGAGGGTGGCGACCACGCCCAGAGCCTTGGTCGCCATACCTAGACGATTGGAGACCTGGGTTAGATAGCTGTCCAAGGTACTGCTCAACAGGTCCCGGAAATTCTCGAGGGAGTCGTAAATCCGGAGCACATGGTCGTAAATGTCCCGGAAGTAGATCTGGGTGTCCGGGGTTAAGAGAGTGCTGGGCCGGTTGGTGAGGACGCTCAGGGCGTCCCGCTCGGGCGCAAGGTGACGACGAAGCGACAAGACCAACCGCTTCACCGCGAAGACCTCGCGAAGAGCGTCCTGATCGAACGAGCCGTAGATCTTCTCTTCCAGGCTGTCCATGAACTCATCGAGCTTGTCGATGATCGGGAAATAGGCATCGACCGCCTGGTCGACTATCGCGTGCATCAGACGCGCCGGGCCGTGCGAGGCCAGCTCCGGCTTCCGTTTCAGGAGCTCCGCGGTTGTCTCGACTGGATTGGTATTGTCGCCGTGGACGGTGACGAGATAGTTTTTGCCGAGGAAGAAGCTGATGTTCACCGTGTCGAGATCGTATGGATCTGCGGTCGTCTCACAGAAGGCAACGGTGCGGACGATCAGGAGCACGTATTTATCGAACTCCTCAACTTTGACGCGCGACTCGGGATTGACTGCTTCCTCGATCGCCAGCGGGTGGAAGTGGAAGAGATCCTCGAGGAGGCTGGCCTGTTTGGTCGATCGCGTGTCGATGTCCACCCAGAGCGTGCCTTCGCCGGAAGCGAGCGCGCTGCCTGTCTCTTCGCTGGAAAGGCCCTGCCGGATTCCTCCGTTAGGGTCCGTATAGCAGCTCCACAACTGCGGCTCCGCCGTTGGACGCACGTCCTGGAGCGGTCTCAGCGCAGTGCTCATTGAGCTCTTCTCTGTAGCGAAGAAGTGCGACGGTTGGGGGGCGGAGGCTGGAGGGTGAAGCGCCGCGACATCGTTCAAGATAGTCGCTAGGCGGCAAGGGCGGCCAGATGACGGACGCTCGCCTGGGCTAGCCGGTCGGGCGCATAACCGCCCTCGAGCGCGCTGACGACGCGTCCGCCGCACCAGGAGTTGGCGCGGGCCACGAGCGAGCTGGTGAGAAACTCGAAGTCCTCGATCTCAAGAGTAAAGCCACCCAGCGGGTCGCCGGCGAGCGAATCGAACCCGGCTGAAACGAGAATGAGGTCGGGCACGAATCCCTTGGTGGCAGCGTCGATGGCGCTCTCGAAGGCTGTCACATATTCAGAGCGCGGCAGCCCCGCGGGTTTCGGAACGTTCCAGACGGTGCCATGCGGCCCGCGATCTTCGGCGGCACCCGTTCCCGGATACCATGGCCACTGGTGCATCGAGACGAAGCGGATGTCGGGCTCGTTCTCCACGAGTGCCTGGGTGCCGTTCCCGTGGTGCACATCCCAGTCTGCGATCAGAATTCGCTGGAGCCCGTGCTTCTTGCGGGCGTAGTGCGCGGCGAGCGCGATATTTCCAAAGAGACAGAATCCCATGGCGCGGTCGTGCACCGCGTGGTGTCCGGGCGGCCGCACCGCGGAGAAGCTGCGCGGATGGACGCCGCTCACGGAGAGGTCGACGGCTGTCAGGACGCATCCCGCGCCGGCAGTCGCCGCGTCCCACGACCCGCTGCTCACCACGGTGTCGGCGTCGAGACGTCCACCGCCATCATCGATGATTTGCTTGACGCTGCGGATATAGTCGGCGTCATGAACGAGCTCGAGCTCCTCAATGGTCGCGTGTCGCCCCTCGAGGTGCTCGACGGTGTGAAAGAACTCGGGATCTTCGCGAAGCGCGCGCGTAATCGCGCGCAAGCGGCCGACGTGCTCCGGATGTCCCCACCCGGTGTCGTGCCGTCCACAATCGCTGTTGGAGATGAGAGCGGCCCGCATGGACCGTGGGCCGCTATTCTACCGGTCGCCGGCGGCGGTCGGTGACGAGGAAGGTGGACCCGTTGCGGGCGGCGGTCGACGAGATCGGAGCGTCCTCGTCGAGGATCTCGAACCCATTCAGCTTCACGACATACTCGTCATCGTGCTGCACATCGGGATACAGCTCCCGCAAAGCGAGCTGCTTGAGACTCCGCACCGACGCCGACGGATTCGCTTCGATCGGAATCGCATCCCATGCTTCGAGCACCTGTGCTCTGAGGCAGATTGGCTTATCCGAAGGAGCCCCAACTTTGAAAGGCTGGCCCCGAGTGCGGAGACTGTTGACGAATGTGGTCGGCACTGTCATTGGTCGCCCGCGTCGCGAACTTCCATGGGCAGCGGCGCGAGCGTCGCCAGAAACCGGGCGACCTGCTGATCGAACAGGTATGTGGATCCAGTGACCTTGGTCCCCCCGGCATCAGAAAACGCCGCGATCACTACTTCTTCACCGCCCTGCCCACGCAACGTGAGGTGCCGCGCGCTTTCCTGTTCGGGGAATGCTGCGTAGACACCGTTCTGCCGAGAGAAAAAAGACTTCGCAGCCGCCAGTGCCTCGGCCGGAGTAAGTGTTGTGGTGGCCTCCTGAAGGGTGCGGTCGCGCTGTGACATCGAGGACGGGTAAAGGGTTTGAGCAGGTCCGTGCAATCTAGGCCGCCTTCTACGGGGCAACAAGGCGAGTCAGTGTCGCGGTCGGCATCTTGCAAGTCGCGTGATCAAAACCTTCACGAAAAGGATAGACGACACATGCTAACGAGTAGATCATTTCTCCGCGCGTTGGCTCTCGCCTCGGCGCTGGTCGTATCCGCGCAGGCTTCCGCACAGAGCACCGCGGCGCGCCCGGCATCAGCCAATCAGCTGCCGCCCGCTACCTACCGGCCGGAATTCGGCACGATGTGGACCTTCGACGCGCCGCCGCTCGACTACTGGCGCAGAACCTATAACTTCGCGCCGGATCAGAAGTGGCTCGATCACGTCCGGCTTGCCTCTGTTCGCCTGCCGAACTGCTCCGCGTCGTTCGTGTCGTCCCGCGGGTTGGTGATGACCAACCACCACTGCGGCCGCGACTGTACGGCCAGCTCGTCACCACCCGATTCGAACTACATACAGACCGGATTCGCGGCGGGAACCCTCGCCGACGAGAAGAAGTGCGCCGGACTCTATGTCGATCAGCTGCAATCGATTCAGGACGTGACGACCAGAGTGCGGTCCGCAATCACCGGGAAGTCTCCGGCCGATCAGGCAGCGCAGCGAACCGCGGTGATCAGCCAGATACAGACAGAGTGCAATCAGCAGACTCAGCTCACCTGCCAGGTCGTGACGCTGTACCAGGGCGGAATGTATTCGCTATATCGCTACCGCCGATTCAATGACATTCGTCTGGTGATGGCACCCGAAGGAGATATCGCATTCTTCGGAGGCGACCCTGACAACTTTACCTACCCGCGCTACGACCTCGACCTCACGCTCCTTCGCGTCTACGAGAACAACCAGCCTTACGCGCCGACGGACTATCTGAAGTGGAGCGGGGCCGGTGCTGTCGAGAATGAGCTCGTCTTCGTCGTCGGCAATCCGGGATCGACTGGGCGGCTCAACACCATCTCGCAAATGGAATTTCTTCGGGATGTCGGGTATCCCGGGACTCTGGCTTCGTACAAGCGGGCGCTCGCGATTTACGCCGAGCTGGCGCGGACCGACACGTCGGCGGCGCGGCGTTATCAGAACGACGTGTTCGGGGTCGCCAATTCACAGAAGGCGGTAACCGGATACCGGGCCGGATTGCTGGACACCCTCAGCATGGCCAAGAAGCGGGCGTTCGAGCGCGAGCTTCAGGCTCGCATCGCCGCCGATCCGAAGCTGCAGGCTCAGTACGGTGGGACATGGAATGCGATAGCGGCCGCGCAGCGCGAGCTCGCGACATTCGCTCCACAGCTCCGCTACCGGAGCTTTGGAGGAAACTCGACACTGCTGACTATGGCAGGACAGCTGGTACGGATTGCGAGTGAGTCAGGAAAGCCCGACTCGGCCCGTCTTGCCGCTTATCGCGGACCGGCAATCAATAGCATGACCGCCCGGCTCTCGCAGAGCACCCCGATCGACACCGCGTTCGAGAGGCTCGCCATCGCCGCTCAGTTGCGCGCCGCGCAGAGCGAGCTCGGGTCGACCGACCCGTTCGTTCGGATCGCACTGGCGGGACGCACGCCCGAAGCAGCGGCCGCTGCCCTGGTGCGCGGCACGCGCCTTGGCGATCCGGCATTTCGCGCGTCGCTGCTTAATGGAGGCGCACCAGCCGTCGCCACTTCGACCGATCCCATTGTCGCCTTGGCGCGGGATATCGATCCTTTGAATCGCGCCGTCACCGCGAGGGCGAATGCGCTGAACGCGATAATCGCTAGCAACAGCGAGAAGATCGGCCAGGCCCTCTTCGCGAGTTACGGAACCGCGCTACCGCCCGACGCGACCTTCACGCTTCGCATCAGCGATGGAGTCGTCAAGTCATTCCCGTCTAACGGAACGATCGCGCCCTACAAGACCACCTTTTACGGGCTGTACGAGCGATCCGCGGCTTTCGACGACAGAGATCCGTTCAAGCTTCCCAAGCGTTGGGTCGAAAGGAAAGGCAATCTCGACCTGTCGACGCCCTACAATTTCGTCTCAACCAACGACATCATCGGCGGCAACTCGGGCAGCCCGGTGATCAATCGTAACGCGGAAGTGGTCGGCCTGGTGTTCGACTCGAACATCGAGGGCATCTCGAACCGCTTCATCTTCTCGACCGACATCGGGCGCACTGTGAGCGTGCACTCACGCGGGATCACAGAGGCGCTGCGCAAGATGTACGACGGCTCGCGCATCGCGGACGAGCTCCAGGGTCGATAGCTTCGCGCGCGTTTGATCGGGATCTCTGCACGGGTCAGTCGGAAGGGTGTCCTCTGCGGGGCAGTGTCCTCGCACAGCCCGCCGCTGGCGCGGGGCGCGCCCTAGCGGCGCGCTCTGCTGCGGGTGCCCCTCCGACGACACCCTTCCTCCTTCCCCGACTGGCGTCTGACCAAACTGGGCGCCTCGTCTCCTCTCCGGCGCTCGTCAGCGCCGTGCTCGCTGCGGGGCAGTGTCGCGCTTCGCCCGACTACTCTCGCCTTCGAGTCACTGACGCTCTGACGCGTGATGTAGTTGGTCTCGCGAACCGGATCGCGTAAATCGCCTCGGCTCGTTCAGGCCAGCGAAAAATCGCGCGAGAGGTCAGGTGTGTGCGTGCGATTCAAAGATCTATGCAGGGAGAGGAGGGGTGTCCTCGTAGGCGACGTCCAAGGGCGCGCCCGAGGAGACCCGCGACTGAGCAGAGCGAAGGAGCGTAGTTAGGGGCTCCGACCAGCGCCCGTCGTTGCCGAAGAGGATACCTCGACTCGACCCAAACAGAGATGCAAAGGAACCGCGCCCGCGGCTGACAGCTATTGCGCGATTCGAGAAATGGCGCCGTAAATGAGCCGGGTGCCGAAGTAGAGCGATTCCAACGGCACCCGCTCATCGTGGCCGTGCATGCGCTCTTCGTCCGACTGAACCATCGGGAAAGGAAGCACGCCGTAGGCTTTGACGCCGAGAGTCCGCAACCGCGCACTGTCGGTGACTCCTGTGCTCAAGTACGGCACGACCGCCATTTTGGGATCGAGCTCGTGCGCTGCTTCAGCGATCGCCGCGAACATCTCCGAGCCAGGGTCGGACGCGGGGGCTTCTTCGCCCCGATGAGTAATCTCGATCGAGACGCCCGGCTCTGAAACGATCGCTCTCAACCGGTTCACGACCTTGTCGACCGAATGGCCAGGCAGCGTGCGGACATTCAGGACGGCTTCGGCCGAGGCAGGAATGACGTTGAACTGCCTCCCGCTCTTGACGACGGTCGGCGAGATTCCATTGCGCAGAACGGCGTTGAAAACCGGAATCAGCGACAGCACCTTCGCGCCGGCCTCTGCCCGCTTTGGCTCGGAGGAGACGAGATCGACCATCGCGTCCTTCTCGCCCTCGCGCGGCCAGACTTCGGCGAGCTGACCGAAGAAACTGCGCGTGATCTCGGTCAGCATCACGGGCTCGACATATCGCGACAGAATCTCGAGCGCGCCGGCAAGGCGAAAGATCGCGTTGTCGGGAAGCGGAACCGCCGCGTGGCCGGCCGACCCATGAGCAGTCACCGTGAGGACATGCGACACTTTCTCCGCGCTCTGCACCGCGAGGTACCTCTGTCCGCCTTCGATTATACGGGTTCGCCCTCCTTCGTTGAGCGCGAACTCCGCGTCGAGCACCTCGGGGTGGTGCTTCACCAGCCAGCCCATTCCCCACTCGCCGCCCGCCTCTTCGTCGGAGGTAGCGAGGAAGATCACGTCGCGGGTCAGCGTTCCCCGCCCCTCCAGGAACGTGCGCCTGAGGAGCAGCATCGTCATCAGATTCGCCGCAAGCATACCCTTGTCGTCGATCGCGCCGCGGCCGTAGAGGTAGCCGTCACGGACTTCGCCGGCAAAAGGATCCACCGACCAGCGCGATCTCTCCACTCCCACGACATCCATGTGCGCGAGAAGAATCACCGGTCGTTTCGTTCCATTACCGCGAATGCGGCCGACCAGCACGGCGCGATTCTGCTCGGGTTCAAAGCGGGTAGTCTCGATCCCTTCGTCACGAAGCGCCGTTTCGAGATAGAGTGCGAGCGGGAGCTCATTCCCCGGTGGGTTTGTCGTGTCGAAACGAATTATCGCCTGGAGCCGCGAGACGGTCTCGGCGTCCGCACTCTGCCAGTCAGGCCTCAAGCAGCGCCTCGACCTTTCGAGCCAGTGGCTGGAAGGAGAGCGTGCCGCCGCCCACACGCGCCGAGATCTCTTCAGCCGTCTCGCGCTGCCCATGTGAGAAGAGCTCACTGACCATCCATGGTCCGGCGCTGGGATTCCTGAACCAGTCTATATCAAACCGCGCAGTCATCTTCTCGTTTAAGACGGACTGCAACTGCCACGCGCGTAAATACCGGGCGGAATAAAATCGCGGGTCCACATCCACGAACGCATCAGCGGGACTGTATTCGAAGCCCGTAGCGTTGCTCAGAAGCGAGACGTATAGATCGGGCAATTGCTCCCACGGCACTTCCCCGGAGTACAGAGCGCGCTCATACAGGAATTTCGCGCAATAGCGCCGAAGGTAGTGAAGCTCTTCGAAGCCGGCTGCGCGCAGAAATTCTGCTACCCGGTTCGCGCCGAGCTGTGCGTACCGCAGCAGCCATCCCCTTTCCTGCATGCGGTGATCGAAGAGCATGGCATAGGACTCCGTCACCGAGTTGTCGCCGAGCCAACGGAACTCGAATGGGTAATCGGCGCTCGCGTACGCGAAGTGAAGCGCGTGCCCCAGCTCGTGGAGAAATGTGTTGTAGTCGCTCTGCCCGCCGTGCGGCCGGAGCACCAGGTACACTTCCTCGGGAACGCGAACCGGCGAGCAGAATGCACGGGATCGCTTTCCCTCCCGGTCGCCGACGTCGAAGATGATGCGGCCATTGGCGGTCGGATCGATCCCCATCTCCGTGACGTGCCGGCGTAGCACCGACTCCATGTGGTTTCCGGGAAAAGCATCGTCGTATTCCGACGCCCTGAACAGCACGAGCGCATCGGAGCGCTTCGCCTGTGACGCCTTGATGCCGATTTTCTTCTTCAGAACTCGTGGAAGCGTGTCGTCCCACATGGCCTGGGTATCGCGCAAAAACCGGTCGCAGCTCGCCGCGAGTGCGGCAAGAGAAATCCCAGTCACTGCCTCGAACGAGCTGTTGTAATTGTCCGCGACGCCCAGAGACTCGATGTACTCTTTCTCTCGCTCCAGGCGCTCACGCCGAAGCGGCGAATGCTCCTTCTCGACCAGATCCGCCCGCGCGGAGTCGAGTGCGAGACGCAGCTTTCGGTCCTTGGTGTTCGCGATCTCGATTGGAGCCGCCTGGTACTGAATGACGCGCCCGTCGGGAGAGCGAATCACCGCGGAATTCTCCCAGGCGATTTCGCGTTCGTCGAGAGCGGCCAACGGCTTGGAAGCCTGTGATTCTATCTCCCATTCCAGAAGCCACTGCGCGGATCGCTTGTCGTCGCTCCCTTCCGGAGCGGATCGAAATGCTTCCAGCATCAGCTCGAGCGCGTCGGTTCCGAGAATTCGCGCGTACTTTTGGTAGATCGGCTGGTATTCCGCCGTCTTCTTGTGACCGGCGAGAGCGAGATATCCTTCGCGCGAGATCGCTTCCATGAACGCCTGGCCTTCACCTCGCAGGCGCTGAAGGGACAAAGCGCTCACTGCGCGAGCTTCGCGCTCAAGTACTCCTTCAGCCTGGACGCGTCGACACGCTCCTGTTTGAGCGTGTCGCGGTCCCGCACGGTGACGGTTCCGTTCGTGATGGATTCGCCATCAACAGTGATCCCAAACGGCGTGCCCACTTCGTCCTGCCGCCGATAACGGCGGCCAATCGCTCCGCTGTCGTCGTAGAAAACCGTGAACGACGCCCGCAGCTCGTCGGCGATACGATGCGCCATCTCGGGCATTCCATCTTTCTTCACCAGCGGAAACACCCCCGCCTTGATCGGAGCGATCGACGGGTCCAGTCCAAGCACGGTCCTTCCCTCCGACTCTCCCTCGACGGATTCCTCCCGATATCCGTTTACCAGCACCGCCAGCGCCGTTCTGTCGGCGCCCACCGATGTCTCGATGACGTACGGCAAAAACCTCTTGTTGTTCGGCTGATCGAAGTACTCCAGCTTCTTGCCGGAGAATTGCTGGTGCTGCGAGAGATCGAAATCGCCGCGATTGTGCACGCCCTCGATCTCCTGGAAGCCCAGCGTGCCGCCGAAGTCGAATTGAACATCGAAGGCAGCGCGCGCGTAATGCGCGAGCTCCTCCTTGGTGTGCTCATGGAACTGGAGCCTGTTTTCGCTGAGGCCGAGAGCGCGGTGCCAATCCATCCGCTGCTGCTTCCAGTACTCGAACCACTTCATGTCTGTTCCGGGCTCGACGAAGAACTGCATCTCCATCTGCTCGAACTCGCGCGTCCGAAAAATGAAGTTGCCGGGCGTGATCTCGTTGCGAAATGCCTTGCCTATTTGCGCAATTCCGAAGGGAACCTTTTGCCGCGTCGATTGCTGCACGTTCAGGAAGTTCACGTAAATCCCCTGGGCCGTCTCCGGGCGCAGATAGACGACCGCCGCCGAGTCCTCGACCGGGCCCATGAACGTCTTGAACATCAGATTGAATTGGCGCGCCTCGCTCAACGTCCCTTTCATTCCGCAGGCGGGGCATTGCGCGTCGGGAGTGCCCGGTGTGCCTTTGATACGAGGATCGTCGGCTCGGAAACGCTTCTTGCAGTTCCGGCAATCGACCAGCGGATCCACGAATCCGCTGACGTGTCCGCTTGCCTCCCAGACTCGTGGATGCATGAGTATCGCGGCGTCCAGCCCCTCGATATCATTCCGCGCGCGCACCATGGCGTGCCACCAGCGGTCCTTGAGATTCTTTTTCAGCTCGACGCCGAGAGGACCGTAATCCCAGACGGAGCCGGTACCGCCGTAGATCTCTGAGGACTGAAAGATGAAGCCGCGACGCTTGGCGAGCGACACGAGCTTCTCCATCACATCTGGGTGGTTTGGCATAGGGGAAAGCTAGCAGACACCAGGTACGAGGCGGGAGTCGCCGCGACCAGTTCTACGTCTTCACAGCGAGATCCGGAGCATTCGTGGTGTTATCCAGAGCATCCTTTAGGTATCCAGCTCCGCGCTCAGTTTCGGCTCCGATGGCGCGCGCTTGCCGAGCAGGTGCGCGACGATGCGATCACCGTGGTACCGACCATTCTCGATGAACACTTTGTTCGCGTCGTAGCCGGCGACAACGACACCGGCTATGTACACACCGGGAACCGAGGTCTCGAGCGTCTCCGGGTTGTGCTCAGGGATGCCGGTCTCGCGGTCGATTGGGACACCGGTGGCGCGCAACAGGTCCAGACTCGGCGCAAATCCCGTCATGATGTAAACGCGGTCAGCCTTCAGCGTGTCGTCGCCCCGCGGCGTCCGGATGACCACCTGTTCGGGCTCTATCGCCACCACACGCGCATCCCAGCGAGCGCCAATGAGTCCTTCCTTCACGCGATTGCTGAAATCAGGCAGCACCCACGGCTTGATCTTCTTGTCGAAAGTCGGACCAAAGTGAACGAGTGTCACGCGCGCCCCCGAGCGCCACAGATCCAGGGCTGCTTCCGCCGCAGAATTGCCCCCGCCAACGACGACGGCGTCCTGCAGGAACGCTTCGTGGCCCTCGTGATAGGTGTGCGACACGTGCGGGAGATCCTCGCCCGGCACACCGATGCGATTCGGTGACCCGAAGTACCCAGTTGCGACGACGACCGCCCGCGTCCTGGTTCGGCGCTCTTCACCGGCCTGCGTGCGCGAGTGCACCATGAAGCCTTCGCCCGCGGGCGAGACCTCGATCGCCGTCACGCGTTCGCGCTGCCGCAGCGGAACCGCGAAGTGGAGGACTACAGCGCGATAATAGGCGAGCGCGTCCCGCCTGCTCGGCTTTTCCGTCGCGACGACGAACGGCAGCTCGCCGATAGCCAGTTTCTCAGCCGTCGAAAAGAATCGCACGTACGCCGGATAGGCGGCAATCGTGCTCACCGCGACCTCAGACTCGATCACCACGGGCGTTAGTCCCGCTTTCTGCGCCGAGATCGCAGCAGCGAGGCCGCACGGCCCCGCTCCCACGATGACGAGGTCCGCGTCGTCCGACATTGTGCTCAATCGTTAGCCGACGGCAGCCGAAGGCGCAGGGAGCGCGCCTTCCACTCCAATGATCTGGTCTCTGCGCGTTCCGACGCTCACGTAGGTGATCTGCGTCTCGACCAGCGACTGTATACGATCGAGGTAACGGCGAGCCTCGGTCGGCAGATCCAGCAGGCTGCGCGCGTCGGCTGTGGAGCTCCTCCATCCCTCGAACCATTCGTACCGCGGCACGGCGCGATCGAGCACACTCAGGTCGCCCGGGAATTCTTCGTAGACCTCGCCGTCCACCTGGTAGCCAGTGCAGAGCCCGATGCGTTCGAGCGTGTCCAGAACGTCGAGCTTCGTCACAGCGAGATCCGTCAGTCCATTGACGCGCGCCGCGTAGCGCACGACGACCCCGTCGAACCACCCGCACCTGCGCGGACGTCCAGTCGTGGCGCCAAACTCGTTGCCGAGTTTGCGCACTTCTGACTCAAGCGGCTCCTCGAACTCCGTTGGCAGCGGACCGTTCCCCACTCGCGTCGTGTAGGCTTTGACGACGCCAATCACCGAGTCGAGCTCCTTCGGCGCGATGCCGACGCCCGTCGCGGCTCCGCCTGATGTCGTGCTGCTCGACGTCACATACGGGTACGTGCCGTGATCGATATCGAGCAGTGACCCCTGCGCGCCTTCCAGGAGTACAGCGGAGCCGCCTACAATCGCGCGGTGTATCCTCAGCCCTACGTCTTCGGCCAGCGGGAGAAGTCTCTTCGCAAACCGACCGAGCAGATCGAGGGTGTAGTCGACATCCGCGCGCTTGGATCCAGAGATTGCGAGCTCGATGTTGGCGTGCGCCACTCCTCGCTCGATCAGCTTCTTCAGCCGTTCGGGATTCCGAAGATCGAGCACCCGAATGCCGCGACGGCCGTACTTGTCCTCGTACGCCGGTCCGATTCCACGACCGGTCGTGCCGATTTCCTTGCTTGCCGAGCTTTGGGCGTCGATGAGCTTGTGGTAGGGCATCACCAGGTGTGCGCGGTCGCTCACATAGAGCCGGCCCTCGACGTCGATCCCGTCAGAAACCAGCTCGTCGATCTCGGCGAACAAGGTCTCGACATCGAGCACCACACCGTTCCCGATCGCGCAGCGCACGCCCGGATGCAGAATACCGCTGGGAATCTGGTGGAGCACGAACGATTTCTCGCCGATCTGAACGGTGTGACCGGCATTGGCGCCGCCCTGGTAGCGGACCACCCAGTCCGCGCGCTCGGACAATACGTCTACAAGCTTGCCTTTACCCTCGTCGCCCCACTGCGCGCCGACGACGACGATCGTGCGTGTTTTCGAGTCGAACATCTGGTTGAGTTCGGTAGGGTTCAGACGGAGGGAAAAGCAAACGCCCCGAGAGCTTCGGGGCGTTGGTTCAATCTACGTTTTCGGGGGTCCCTGTCAACGCCGGACAGGGGATGGCGCAGGAACCTCGTCTATCACGCGAGGCGGATCATCGGGGCGCGCCACGGTCCTGATTGGCAGTACAACCGTGAATGTCGAGCCCTTCCCGAATACGCTCTCTGCGAAAACGTGCCCTCCGAGCGCGTCGACGAGCTTACGGGTGATACTCAGGCCGAGGCCGGTCCCGCCGAACTCACGAGTCCTCGACTGATCCACCTGCCTGAAATCCTCCCAGATGGACTCCAGATCGGACGCGCGTATTCCGATGCCGGTGTCGCGGACGTCGAACCGCAGATCTTCTTCATCCTTCGAGATGGTGACCCATATCCCGCCGTGGTGGGTGAACTTCACTGCGTTGGAGAGAAGATTGAGCAGTATCTGCTTGACCTTTGTTCGGTCGGTGTGAAGCGTAACGTCCTTCGAGGGCATGTCGACGTTGAAGGTGAGAGCCCGCTTCTTGACCAGCGGCTCCATCTGTTGGGAGATCTCCTTCACGATGTCGCCGAGAGTCACATCATCGAGGTGCAGCGGCATGCGTCCGGCTTCGATCTTGGCGAGGTCGAGGATGTCGTTGATGAGCGCGAGCAGGTGTTGCGCCGCCCCCTGAATGCGATTTAAGCCTTCTTCCTGCCGCGGCGTGAGTTCGCCGTAAATGCGGTCGAGCATCAGCGACGCGTAGCCTATAAGCGCGTTGATCGGGGTGCGCAGCTCGTGCGACATGCTGGCCAGGAATTCCGACTTCAGTCGATTGGCCTTCTCCAGCTCGCGCGACTGCCACTGCAGCCTCGTGTTCTGCTCGGCGAGATCGGCCGTGGCGGCCTGGATGCGGTCCTCGAGCTGGCTGGAGAACGTCTTCAGCTCATCGTACAGGCGCTCGTTCTCGACTTGCTCGGTGAGATCGTGGAGTACCGATACGATCGCGAGTGGCTCCCCACGGCGGTTCAGAATCTTTCCAGATACCACCTCCACGGGGAGCTCGACGCCCGTGTCGGGGATGTGCAGCTTCATCTGCTCTCGACGCGCGAGCGATGGACTGATGGTGAAATCAGAAATGAAGGTTGTGAACTTGGTGTCGTTCGCCTGGACGGTGGCCGCCCTCTCCCAGGCCTGGCTGTCATCCGACTCGAACAACTGCTCGGCTTCCTTGTTCATCAGAATGATGTTCGAGCGGTCGTCTGTCACGAGAATTGGATCCGCGACGTTCTCCAGAATCAGGTTCAAGCGGTCGCGCTCCCGCTTCGCCTCGATCTCGGCGAGCCTGACTCTCTGAACCTGCCGCTCGAGCTCGTTTGCGGCGCGGCGCAGATCCGTCACGTCGCGCAGAACGGAAACGGTCGAGCCAGCCTGGGCGCCTTCGAGCCCGCTGAGATCGTGGGTGAGCACTTCGAACAGGAGATCCGTGCCCTCGTCAGGATCAACGAGATTCAGCTCACGCGACCCGGCAGTCTCGTTGGGACCCATCGCTGTTTTCGATAGGTGCGATGTGAACAGGAGATTGTTGATCTCCACAGCGCGACGCCGGCCTTCGGAATCCTTGTCGCCAGTCGAGAGCAGGTGCTCGGCGCGCTTGTTCTGGACGACAATGTCGTGCTCGGAGTTGATGATCACGATCGGATCGGGAAGAGAGTTCACGATCGCGGTCAGCATCTCGCGCTGCTGGTCCAGGCGACTGCTGGAGAGCCGGAATTCCTCGACGGCCGCCATGCGTGACAGGACTGGGCCGGCCAGGGCAGTCGCGTGCATCACTGCGCCGAGCGTCGCGTCATCCACAGACGCCTCGATCAGGGCGACGCCAGCAGGCGCGTCGGCGAGCCTGCGCCTTCTGTCGACGGGGTTACGCCGCCTCACCGCGCAGCCGTCAAACTGCGCGAGATCCAGGTCTGCATCGCTGAGCAGGGCTGGCGCCCCCCGATACTGCGGCTGGGGGAACGGAATCGCGACCCATTCACCGAAGGGAAGTCCCGCCAGCGGCGCAATGCCGTCGCAACTCACCGCATGAAGGGATAACGCGGAGAGGACGACCGGATTGGAGAGGTCGTTCACGGGCAGCGAGATCGACGGGGTAGCCTTGCCTTCAAAGCCGATGCTCGCCGTGCTGACGAAGCGGCGAGGTGGGCTGTCGAGCGTGATGGCGATCCCCCGCTTCGCCCCGAGGATGTCAGCGAGCTGGGCTAGCATGTAGGTCGCCGCAGTGACGAAATCTGGTGCCTCGGAGATTGCGGAAAGAAGCCCTGCGAGCCTCTCTCCGCTGAGCTGCGGACTGGCGACTACCGCTGCACTCTCACGCTTCGAGTCGCTCAAGCCGCCGCTTCAGATCAGCATTTTCAGTCCGCATCCGATCGAGCTCGTCTGCCCCACCGGCTGTGAGCTCGCGAAACGGGCGGGATCCCGGCACAGTTAGTCCGACTGCTTCCGAGTATTTGAGGTAAGTCTCGATGGATGCGACCACAATGCGAGCTTCGACCGTCACGAGATCGATGCCAACCAGGGACACACGCACCCAGGCGTCGATGACGATACCCTTGTCGAGAACGCGATCGAGAACATCGATAAGCGAGCTACCGCTCGGGGAACGCTCAACTGCCATGTCGTGACTCCTCTTGTTTTGTTGCCGAGGCGGGGTGTGTGGATTGTGGGAGGGCTGCGGACGCGGCATGCGTGCTTAGCCGCGGATCTGTCTTCCACCAGTTCAAGCCGATCTGCTCGGCCTTGTCGATCGAGCAGATGAGAAGACGGATCTGGATGGTCAGGAGCTCGACGTTGGCGAGATTGATCTTGATGTCGCCGACCACAACGAGGCCCTTGTCGAGCACGCGATCCAGAATGTCGACCAGACCATAGCTGCGCGACGGGGATACTAGGTCTGCCAAGCAGTCTTCTCCGTTCGGCTCGTCGCCGTGTTAGCGTAACCTTCCTAAAGGGCCCAGGTCTATCTGGAGATCTTCGTCAGTGAGACCGAAAGTCCCCTTCATGTCCTGCATTCGGTCGTTGAGGCGGAGTAACGCGACACCGAGACGCTCCACCTCTTCGTCGCTCAAATGCCCTCCTTCCATTCGCCGAACTGCTTGGTGCTCTAGGACCTTACGCAATACCTCAATCAACGTCAAGACGAGCTTGGCGAGCCCGTTCTCGATTTTATCCGGGTCCGTATTGAGACGCGGAGGGAGCCCCTCTGCAACCGCTTCCAGAGGAGCCATCGCGGCGTCCTTTGGAGCATCCAGACTCTCGACGACCTGACTCTCCATTGTCGATCCGGATGGTCGAATTGGCGCAGAACGTGGCGTGCGTAACGCAGCGAGGCCGAGGTCACCCAGACCGGCCGCTCCGCCGCGCCTTACCACTGACTCAACGGCGGTCAGTAGAAGGCCGAGGTCGAGCCGAATGAGATCGATGTCCGCAACTGCGAGCATGACCTCACCTCTGAGAACGACGCCTTTGTCCAGGACGTGACTGAGCACTTCCGCGAGCTCGAGCTTCTCGTCCCCGAATATGTCGTCAAGCCCCACTATGTCCTCTCGCCGACGAAGTGATACGGCGGCCAGGGACCGGTAAAGTCGAACTTGAATCCGGACGGCTCGTACTTGTTGACCATCGTCGTCAGCTCGCGCTGGAAATCGACGACACGAGTCGGAGCGACGAGAAAGGAAGCGTTGAGGATCGCCCGGCCCTGCTCGCGCGGAGCCCCGGAGTTTACCGGTTGCTCCCGCACTGTCTCCATCGCGGCATGGCTCAGAGCGTCGTGGATCTCGTTCGCGACTTTCCGTGTCAGGTCGCGGTCCGCATCGCGCCGCAGATTCTCGATCTTCCGCTCGAGCAGATACTTCTGACCGGGCGTTGCATTGGCGGCCTGCGCCTCCAGCGAAGTCAGCTCGGCACTATGCTCCGCGAGGTGACCCTTGAGCACCGCTGATTGGACGTAGACGCGGACGATGAATTCTCTTCCATCGCGAACGCGCTCGAATGTCCGTCGCAGCTCGTTCGTTCGCTTCGACAACATCGAGCTCACGCCCTTGGCGTCACTGAAAAGCGTCCACATCGGGAACGGAATTACTGCTCCGACGTCGGAAGCCCACGTGAGAACACGGTCGTGAGCGGTCGCGCGCTCGCTGACCCAGTCAACGTCAGCGGTTAGAGTTTCGACTTTGTCCGGTGCGTAGTCATCGGCGCTGACGGAGGTACTCAAAGCGGCGAAATCGCCACTCGGTACGAGACTGACGGTTCCGCCGTCGATCCCCTTGGGAGCAGTGGCCGTCTCAACCGACGCTCCGACGACTCCATAGACATAGTACAGGCGCTCGGTCATCAGGTCAGGGCTCTGATCTGCCTACTCTGTCTCGTCGCTTTCAGCGACCCGCACTGGTCCACCGCTGGTGGACATGCCGAGCTTCTCGCGCCATTCGCGCACCTCTCGGAAACGCTTCATGATCTCTGCTTCCCGCCGGACGTATTCGGCGTCGTCGATCTCGCCCATTTCCAGCTCCAGCTGAAGCGTCATCAGATCCTCCTTGATTGGCGTGTCGTCGGTGAGCTGTTCGCGTACTACGCGATCGACTTTATCCAGCGTCCACTTCGTCCCGTAAATCGGGGCGAGAAATGGGGCGAGGAGAATGTTGGTGAGAAGTCCCATGATATCAGAGTTGTGTCAGGTCGCCTTTTCGAGCTTGAGCTTGATGTTGACGAAGTTGTAGGGCGGCCAGGGCCCCGTGTACTTGAAGGTAAGGAGATCCTCGTACTGGCGGCTGATCGCCTTCACTTTTTCATCGAACTGCTTCTCGGCCTTTCTGTCGACCAGAAATGCCGCGTTGAGGATCATGCGGTCGCCGATGACTTTGTTGCTGCGGCTAGCAACCGAAACGTCCGTGAGCTGCTCGTGCACGTCGGCCACATACCTGTTGCTCGCTTCTTCCATCGCCGCCTCGACGAGGCGGCCGAGCTGCATGCGCGCGAAGTATGTCGAGGATGCGGCGTTGCGGGTGATCTCGTCCTTCAGCCTGCGGATCTCGTCGTTGTCGCGCTCGATCGCAGCGACGACCTTGTCGCGGTCCCAGAGGATCTTGAGTCCGAACTCGATCTTGTCCTGCATCTTCTCGAGCACGTCGGTAAATGCCTGGTAAGTCGACTTGAGAAGGGCAAGCACGTCCTTCTCAGACCGAAAGACAGTGCCGAACGACATCGGAATGAGTGTGAACTCGCGCATCACCGTCTCGTTCACGAACTCGTGGGCGAGCACGTTCTCTCGCGTGGGATCGTATATCACGATCGGCGTATCGCTGACGACCGCCGCCAGATCGTTGTGGGTCACGGTGTAAACCCGGGCGCCTCCCCCTATCCCGATCTCGCCGAATTCGCGCGAGCGGTCGAGACGGATGATGCAGTAGACATACTTGCCCTCTCCCGTATTGTCGGCCGAAACCGGCTCCGACCGTTCCGCTGCGCTTTCGCCTGGAGTCATGTGGGTTAGATGATCAGTGGGTTATTTCATTGCCGCAATGAAAATCCAAATGCCGATGGTGAATCCGATTCCGATCTTGAGCACCGTGGAAACCACTCGTCCGATCAGTGCCCCTTTGGCGACTCGCGTGGCGTCACCTGCTGACGCCCCGCCGGTGAGCTCCGCGAAGAGTGCTCCGACAAACGAACCGACAAATGCGCCGATAATCGGCCCGACGATGGGCACGGGAAATCCCACCATGGCGCCGACAATTCCGCCAAGGATCGCTCCCCAGCCGGCCCGTCTCGAGCCCCCGTACTTCCGGGCGTATCGCCCAGTCATCGTAAACTCTAGTAGCTCCGCTACCAGTCCGAGCACCGCAACGGCGATCAATGAAACCCACCCGATTGGATCGCCGGGCACAATCATATTATAGACGACTGCCGACGCCACCATTATCCAGAGTCCGGGCAGTCCCAGGACAATCAGGATAAGGGACAGGATTATTACCGCCGACAGAATCAGTAGCGCCATCAGGCCAGTTCCCTGGTTAAAGCCGCGAGGAGCACGCTCGCCTCGGCAACACCGCTCCCTGTAAATACACTGGAATTATCGCCCCGTGTATGGATGCGCGCGAGTGTGAATAGCGTTCCTCGGCTCACCGTTACCGATTCGATGCCCCGATCCGCGAATGCCATGCTGTCCGCCAGGATTCCCGGAATGAATCGTCTGATAACGGACTTTGACCCATTGCCGAAGGAGATTTTTCCAGCTGCCTCTTTGATTCGACTGGGAATAGGGCCCGTGTACATCAAGCGCCACCCGCCCTGGTCGTCGACGGTATCGCAGTTGAGTGCAACGATTCCGGGATGTGCATTCGCCGCCCATGCGCGGGCACCAGCGAGCCCAAGCTCTTCGCCGCTCGTGATCAGCACTCCAATGTCGGGTACGGAGGATAGAGACTGAGCCGCGAGCAGCACGGCCGCGACCCCGCTCGCATTATCCACCGCTCCCGGAGACCGGTTGCGCACCCAGCACAGAATCGATGGCAGCGCCGCAATGAGAGCGGACATCTCTATGGCGAGCCACATTGCGCTCACGTCAGGGTCGCCGTGAAGCGAGAAGAGAAGGACGATGGTCGCTATCAGGGTCACTGCTGCCATTCCAATCGAGCTCGCAATTCGTAGCAACATCGGCACCGTCTGGGACTTGGAGTCGAGATGAGCCACGAGCCACACCGAAGGATTTCCGCGTCCCGCTTCGAGATTCACCGAGCTGGCGCGTTGAAAGGGTAGGGCGGTAATCCAGCGACGCTTCGCATCGGCCGACGCGAAGAGCAGAGCGACGTACAGACCCGCCCCCACTATCAGCGCGACAAGCGGACCTTGATGCATTGCCGTACGCGCAACGACGAAGATTGTTGCAGTCTGGACTGCGGCTGCGACGGGAATGCCCCACTTGCCGGGCCACTGCGAATACTCGAAGGGTCGCTCGATGCTGGCAAAGCCGGCGCGCTCCAGCTCTCCCTTGCACAGCGCGCGTGCCTCTGCTTCCTCCTGACTGCCTGCGAACCTGGGCTTCTGTGAGAGTCGTTCCACTAGATCCTGCGCGCGCTGAACGAGCTCCTGGTCAGGCATGCAGGTCGTGATCTAGAGGAGTCCCATTTTTTTCTTCACTTCGCCCATGGTCTCACGTGCTATTACTCGCGCGTGGTCGGCCCCGGCGGCCAGTGTGTTCGTAATCTTCTTTGGGTCAGCAGCCAGCTCCTTCGCCTTGGCACGTATGGGTGCCAACTCTTTCTCCATTGATTCGTGCAGGACTTTCTTGCAATCGAGGCAGCCCCAGCCCGCCGTCCGGCACTGCACTGCCACATGCTCCACGGTCGCGGGCGGACTGAAAGCCTTGTGCAGGTGATAGATGTTGCACACTTCGGGCGTCCCCGGATCCGAGCGGCGGACGCGCTTGGGATCTGTAACCGCGGGCCGAAGTTTTTCCCACACCGACTCCGGCGACTCGAGCAGATCGATGGTGTTGCCGAGCGACTTGGACATTTTCGCATGGCCATCGAGTCCCATGATGCGCTTCGCGGGCGTGAGCAACGCCTTGGGCTCCGGGAAGAAACCCGGCGCCTCGCTCTCCCCAGTGCGCAACATGTTCCTCGCCGCCGAAGGGACGTCGAACCTTGCGTTCCACTTGCGCGCGATTTCGCGCGACAGCTCCAGGTGCTGAACCTGGTCTTCCCCGACCGGCACCAGCTCGGCGCGGTACAACAGAATGTCCGCTGCTTGCAGCACTGGATAGTTCAGCAATCCGGCAGGAACGCTCTCTTCGCGGCTCGCTTTGTCCTTGAACTGGGTCTGGCGCTCGAGCTCACCGAGCGGCGTCAGAGTGTTGAATATCCAGGCCAGCTCAGTATGTTCCGGAACCATCGATTGCACGAACAGCGTGCACTTCGTCGGATCCAATCCCGCGGCGAGCAGCGAGAGCGCCATGTCGGCCGTGCGGGCCCGCAGGTCTGCAGGCTGGTAGGGCAGCGTAATGGCGTGATAGTCGACGATGCAAAAGAACGACTCGTATTTGTGCTGCAGATCAGCCCAGTTCTTTACTGCTCCGAGGTAATTTCCGATGTGCAGTGAGCCTGAAGGCTGAATGCCGCTGAAGATGCGGGACATTGCGCCAAATTAAAGAGCGCGAGAGAGGAGTTGCAAGCAATTTCCGGAACTGATCGAGACAATCTGGAGCTTCTCGACGTCGCGCTCGAAGCGGCTCGCGCGGGTGCCGTCGTGATTCGCGATGCCAGCGCTCACCGCGACAAGCTCGTTTGGGAGACGAAAAGCAGGTCCGATTTCGTCAGTGAGGTCGACAAGGCATCCGAGCAGCGAATCGTTGAGATCGTCAAGCGCCGCCTCCCTGAAGCGATCGTCCTGGGCGAGGAGCTGTCCCCAGCCGCGGTGTCTTCCGAGGGGCTCGTCGTAATCGCGGATCCGCTCGACGGTACCACGAACTTTCTGCACGGCTACCCAGAGTACGCGGTTTCGATCGCAATCGCCCGCGACGGAGTGGTGTGCGCCGGTGTTGTTCTGAACGTTGCGCGCGGTGACGAATTCACCGCTGTAAGAGGCGGCGGGGCCTTCCTGAATGGGCAGAAGGTGCGGGTTTCGAGCCTCAGAGAGCCTGCCCGCGCGCTGATCGGGACCGGCTTTCCGTTCAAGACTCTCGAGCTGTTGCCACAGTACGTGGCGCAGTTCAGTTTGGTGATGCGTGGAACCGCTGGAATTCGTCGCGCGGGCTCCGCGGCGCTCGACCTCTCCAACGTCGCTTGTGGAAGATTTGACGCATTCTGGGAGCTGACTCTCGCACCGTGGGACGTCGCTGCCGGTATGCTGATTGTTCAGGAAGCGGGTGGGATCGTCACTGACCTGGAAGGAAATCCAGCTCGCCCCGTTGGGGGAGCATTCGTCGCCGGAAATCCCGCCATGCATGCGTGGCTCCTCCAAACGGTAAAACGCGCAAACATGCTCAAGGAAGAAACCGAATGAAGCTGATTGAATGCGTTCCGAATTTCTCCGAAGGCCGGCGGCCCGAAGTTATCACGGCAATCCGCGACGCTATCGCGGCGGTCGAGGGAGTTTCAGTCCTCGACGTCTCGTCCGACACCTCGCACAACCGCTCAGTCATCACCTTCGTGGCGCCCGTGGCGACGGCGGTTGATGCCGCGTTCGCCGGCATTCGCGCCGCGGCCGAACGCATCGATTTGTGCAAGCACACCGGCGAGCACCCGCGTATCGGCGCGACGGACGTCGTTCCCTTCATCCCACTCGAAGGATCGACGATGGAGGATTGTATTGCCCTCGCTCGCCAGCTTGGCGAGCGCGTCGGGAGCGAGCTCAAGATTCCCGTTTATCTCTATGAGCGCGCGGCGACGACTCCAGAGAGAGAGAATCTCGCCGATGTACGGCGCGGCGAATTCGAGGGGCTGCGCGAAGAGCTGGGCAAGAATCCGGCGCGGAATCCCGATTTTGGACCGGCACACATTCATTCGACGTGCGGAGCGATCGCGATCGGCGCACGCCCATTTCTGGTCGCCTACAACGTCTACCTCGGCCCTGCTTCCAATCTTCAGATCGCGAAGAACGTCGCCAAGGCGGTGCGCGGATCGTCGGGCGGATTCAAGTATGTCAAAGGCCTCGGACTGGAGGTCGACGGACAGGCACAGGTATCGATGAACCTCGTCGATACCGAGAAGACACCCCTCCACACCGCTTTCGATTTCGTGAAGATGCGAGCGGAGACCGAAGGAGCGAAGGTCACCTGGAGCGAGATCGTTGGGCTTGTCCCGGAACGGGTTTTGTTTGACGCGGCGGCGAGCCACCTCCAGCTCCGTCAATTCACCCCGAAGCAGGTCCTCGAGCGGCAGGTGCGCGAAGTCACGAGCGGCGGCGAAAGCGTGAGCGGGTTCGTCGCGTCCGTCGCATCGTCCAATCCGGTGCCGGGAGGAGGAAGCGTCGCTGCGCATGCCGGCGCGCTGGCGGCGGCGCTCGCACAGATGGTAGCGGGACTGACCATTGGCAAGAAAAAATACGCTGCTGTTGATGCTGAAATGAAAGAAGCCGCGCTCAAGGCGGTCTCACTCGGCAACACTCTCACTGCCCTGGTAAAGCGCGACGCAGAGGCTTACTCGCACGTCTCGGAGGTATACAAGCTTCCCAAAGAGCCTGCCGAGGCGGCGACCCGTCGCGTGGATGCAGTGACGACTGCCCTCCTGAAAGCCGCCGAGGTCCCGCTGGAAACCGCTCGTGCGTCCGTCGAGGTCGCACAGCTCGCAGCGCTTGTGGCGGAAAAGGGCAATACTAATGCTGTCACCGATGCGGGCGTCGCGGCGCTTCTGGCTCAGGCTGCGTGCAAGGGCGCAGCGTATAACGTGCGGGTCAACGTGCGGGCGTTGGACGACAAGTCCAAAGGTGCGACGTTGGCGCGCGAGGCAGAGTTGCTCGTGAAAAAGGCCGGCGAGCTCGCGGAACGGGCTACTTCCGCAGTGGAGCGCGCACTCTCGAGCTGAACGGTGCGGCGCTAGGCCGGTAACGCGGTCAGCACCCGCGGTCCGTTCTCGGTAATTGCGATTGTGTGCTCAAAATGTGCCGAGCGGGTCCCGTCCACGCTGACCACGGTCCAGCGATCCGGCATCGTGCGGGTTCCCGGTTTTCCCACGTTTACCATCGGCTCGATGGCGATCGTGAACCCGGGCTGAAGCCGTTTCCCGTGTTTCGGCTTCCCGTAGTTGGGCACCTGCGGATCCTCGTGGAAGCCGATGCCGATCCCGTGCCCGACAAGGTCGCGGACGACGCTGAATCCGGCGGCTTCGACGACACTTTGCACGGCGGCGCCGATGTCGCCGAGAAAATTATCCGGCGTGGCCGCCTCGATTCCCGCTGCGAGCGCATTCCTGGTGACATCGAGCAGCTTCTTCGATTCAACGTCGACCTTTCCCACAGCGACCGTGGTCGCCGAGTCAGTGTAGTAGCCGTCGAGCTTGACGCCGATGTCGATCGAGATGATATCACCGTCTTCGATGAGGCGCTTCTTCGACGGAATCCCGTGCACTATCTCCTGATTGATCGACGTGCAGATGCTGGCGGGAAAGTTGTATAGGCCCTTGAACGCGGGCGTCGCGCCCGGATGGCTGCGGATGAAATCGTCGGCGATCTTGTCCAGGTCCATCGTCGTCATCCCGGGACGCACGCTTTTCTCCAGCAGGCGCACTGTGGCGGCCAGTATCTCGCCGCCCCTCGCCATGATCTCGATCTCGCGCTGTGACTTGATCTGAATCATTTTCCGAGCGCCTCGAGCGCGCGGGCGGTCACCTCATTCACCGGACCGCCCGCG
>JANMWS010000126.1:0-1976 GCA_031394125.1 Gemmatimonadales bacterium | reverse complement strand
TGCTGAAGCTGGCCGCTGTCGCGTGGGTTCGTGATGCGCTCGACCTCAAGGTCGAAGGCGTAACGATCTCCGATGAGGAGATCCGCGGCATCATCGGTGACGTCCAAGGAGTCGGCAGCGAAGATCGTGTGAAATTGCTCGCCGATGCGACGATTGACTCACTTGGAGCGCGCGGAGTATCACCGCAGACACGCGATGTCTACAACCGGATTCGCGATTTCATATCGGCCGCCGCTCGCGAGCTGGCCGAGCGCGACACCGCGGAGGTGAACAACCAGATCGCGTTCCACACCACCGCGGCGGGCGATGAGGAGTACGAGCCAGTAGCACGCGCGCAGTACAAGACCGCGGGGAACCAGATCGAGAGGAAGCGGAATACCGATCCCGCTTCAGTACTGGCCAGCCAGGAGCTGCCCGCGCTTTCGGTGGCGCTCGGCCCCAAGAAGTCCGATGTCGAAGTGGACGCGGCAGCGATGGAGCTGATGCGTCTGGCGGGAATCTCCGCGGGTGGAAAGGTGAGGCTGCGCGACGGCCGCACCGGCGAGACCTTCGCCAACCCCGTGACGGTCGGCGAGATCTACATGCTCAAGCTGTCGCACCTGGTGGACGACAAGATTCACGCGCGAAGCATCGGACCCTACTCTCTCGTTACGCAGCAGCCGCTTGCCGGAAAGGCGCAGTTCGGCGGCCAGCGTTTCGGAGAGATGGAAGTGTGGGCACTCGAGGCCTACGGCGCTGCACATACGCTGCAGGAGATTCTCACCGTCAAGTCGGACGATGTGAACGGCCGCAGCAGAGTTTACGAGGCAATCGTGAAGGGACAAAACCTTCCCGAGCCAGGAATTCCGGAATCCTTCAACGTGCTCGTTCAGGAGCTGAAGGCGCTGGGAATCCACGTCAGCATGGGAGCGAATGCAACCAGCGGCTACGGCCTCGGAAACGCCGGCTCCAGAAACGGTAACGGGAGCGAGGACTAACTAATGATTGATTTTCGTAGCACGCGCGAGACGCGGGCATCTTCATTCGATTACATCCAGGTCCGCATTGCTTCTCCGGAAGAGATGCGCGGCCCAAAGGATTCCAAGGAGCGGGAGCGGCTGGAGATGGCCGGCCTCCGCACCTGGTGGTCGTGGGGCGAGGTTCTGAAGCCCGAGACCATTAACTACCGCTCGTTCAAGCCCGAGAAGGACGGCTTGTTCTGCGAGCGCATCTTCGGTCCCGTCAAGGACTGGGAATGCCACTGCGGAAAGTACAAGCGCATTCGTTATCGTGGTGTGATCTGCGATCGCTGCGGCGTCGAAGTCACCCTGAGCCGCGTCCGTCGCGAGCGCATGGGTCACATCGAGCTCGCCGTACCTGTCGCGCACATTTGGTTCTTCAAGACGCTGCCCAGCCCCATGGGCAATCTCGTCGACCTGACGCTGCGTGATCTCGAGAAGGTCATCTACTACTCGAACTACGTCGTCATCGATCCCGGCAAGCAGGAAGTCCAGGCGAACGATCTGCTCGACGAAGACACGTTCCTCAACCTGAAGCAGAAGGCCAAGGACGAGGGCGACAACGCGTTCCTCGCCGACATCGGTGCGCCTGCCGTTCGTGAGCTGCTGAAGAGAATCGACGTCGACAAGGTCGCGGGCGAGCTGCGCGCGGGTCTGGTCGACGAAGGCTCGCAGCATCGCAAGAAGCAAATGCTCAAGCGCCTCAAGGTCGTTGATGCGTTCCGCAACTCCGGCGATTCAGGCCAGGAGCGCAACAAGGCCGAGTGGCTGATCATGGACGTGATACCGGTAATTCCGCCGGATCTCCGTCCGCTCGTTCCGCTCGACGGCGGCCGCTTTGCCACGTCGGACCTGAACGATCTCTATCGTCGCGTCATCAACCGCAATAACCGGTTGATGAAGCTGATCTCGCACCGCGCGCCTGAAGTCATTCTCCGCAACGAGAAGAGAATGCTCCAGGAAGCAGTGGATGCGCTA
>JANMWS010000123.1:0-20255 GCA_031394125.1 Gemmatimonadales bacterium | reverse complement strand
GCCGCCCTGTGTCCCCGACCCGGTGATGTTCACACCGGAAACCTTGCCTTGAATGTTGTTGATAACGTTCAGGGTCTTGGTCTGGTTGAGGTCGTTCGTGCTCAGTTGCTGCTGCGCAGTACCGAGCTTGCTCTTCTCTCTCGTCAGACCCAGCGCCGTTACTACGACGCCCTGCAGCTCGGTGGGCGCGGTGGAGAGACTGTAGTTTTGAGCGACCGCTGATCCGGTGAGGCTTACCGACGCTGAGCTCGGGGTAAATCCGAGACGTCGTGCAACCACGTTAACGGTGGTTCCAGTCGCCGACGCCGGCGCTGTGAAGCTATAGCGACCCGCATCATCCGTAAATCCGCCTACGCGCAGCGTCGGAATGCTCACGCTGGCTCCCACAATTGGTGCTCCACCCGTGCCTGTAACAAGGCCACTGATGGTCGTTCCTTGCGCCTGCGCGAATGCCGGGGATAATCCGAGCACGGCTCCAGCGATCGCAAGGAAGCGAGAAATCTTACCTGTCATTCCCATACAACACCTCGCAGAAAATGAAACTGGGATGAGACTGGCCGTTCTGCGATTGGGGGTCGGTCGACCAGAACTCGCGGAGCGGCTGATATTTCCGCGTCCGGAAATGGGCGAAAAAAATTCGCCACACGTCACACGCAGATAGCGGCGACGACCCTGCGCACCGGACTGAGAAGCCGGGACGCGGGCCAAGTGTCGCCTTATCTCATGAAATTAGAGGGCGGGTAGTGACAATGTCAACGTTCGGTAACAACCGTACGCACGGCGACAGTCCATCGCCGGTTCGGTGTCTCCAACCAAAATGTCCTTGCGGACCCCACGGAATCAGCCGGGTGTCGCTTTCTCCGTCACGACCCTGACGTCGTTATTTAGAACCTGCATGAAGCCGCCGCTGACCGTGAAGCTGGGTCCGCCACCGCCACCGAGGCGCAGCCTACCGTTGCCAAGAAGCGCCATCAGAGGCGCATGGCCGGTGAGGATGCCGATTTCTCCGTCGTAAGCCGGCGCGACGACAGCATCTGTCTCTCCCTCAAAGAGCACCGCTTCGGGTGAGATCACGGAGACTTTCAGCATCTCTTACGCGCTCGCCAGACGCTGCGCAGCCTCGACCACTCCGTCGATGCCGCCCTGCATGAAAAACGCCTGTTCGGGATACTGATCAAACTCACCCGCGACGAGCCGCTCGAACGAGGAGATGGTCTCTTCCAGCTTCACGTACTGCCCCTTGATGCCGGTGAACTGCTCCGCCACCGCGAAGGGCTGAGACATGAAGCGCTGGATCCTGCGAGCCCGACCGACGACGAGCTTGTCGTCTTCCGACAGTTCGTCCATGCCGAGGATCGCGATGATGTCCTGCAGCTCCTTGTAGCGCTGAAGAATGCGCTGCACGTCGATCGCCACCTTATAGTGGCGGTCGCCGATGAACTGCGCGTCGAGAATTCGCGACGACGAAGCCAGTGGATCGACCGCGGGATAGATGCCGAGCTCGGTGATGGCACGCGACAGGACGACGGTCGCATCGAGGTGAGCGAAGGCCGTGGCGGGCGCCGGGTCGGTGATGTCGTCCGCGGGGACGTAGATCGCCTGCACCGACGTGATCGATCCGTTCTTGGTCGAGGTGATTCTCTCCTGCAGATCCCCCATCTCCGTCGCCAGCGTAGGCTGATAACCCACCGCGCTTGGCATGCGCCCGAGAAGGGCTGACACTTCCGAGCCGGCCTGCGTGAACCGGAAGATGTTGTCGATGAAGACAAGAACGTCGGCGTTTTCGACGTCGCGGAAGTACTCCGCTACCGTCAGGCCGGTAAGACCAACGCGAAGGCGCGCTCCTGGCGGCTCGTTCATCTGCCCGTAAATCAGAGCCGTCGAGTTCAAGACGCCCGATTCCTTCATCTCGAGGTAGAGATCGTTTCCTTCGCGGGTGCGCTCACCGACGCCGCAGAACACCGACTTTCCGCCGTGCCCTTTCTGCACGTTGTTGATCAACTCCATGATGACGACGGTCTTTCCGACACCAGCGCCGCCGAACAACCCGATCTTTCCACCCTTCACGAACGGGGCGATCAGGTCGATGACCTTGATGCCCGTCTCGAACACTTCGGTCTTTGGCTCGAGGTTCGCGAACTCGGGGGACGGGCGATGGATCGGCCAGCGCTCGACATCATCGGGAATCGGCGGACCGTTGTCGACGGGCTTTCCGATGACGTTGAGAATTCTGCCAAGGGCTGCGTTGCCAACCGGCACCGTTATCGGCCCGCCGGTGTCTTCGACGTCCATGCCGCGGACGACCGCATCGGTCGACGACATCGCGACCGCACGCACCTGGTTGCGCCCAATGTGCTGTTGGACCTCGACGATGACATCGATGTCGACGCCCGCCTCGGTCTTGCCGCGAATCCGCAGCGCGTTGTAAAGCTCCGGGAGGTGCCCAGACTCAAACGCGACGTCGAGCACAGGGCCGATGACCTGCACGACCCTTCCAAAGTTAACTTTCTTCTTTTCGGATGGGCGCAGCTTTTCGGAACGGCCGGCAGTTGCCATAGTTACCCCTCTAGCGCAGCGGAACCGCCGACGATCTCAGCGATCTCCTGCGTGATCTGCGCCTGGCGGGCGCGGTTGAATGTGCGGCGCAAAACGTTGAGCATCTCACCCGCGTTGTCTGTTGCGTTCTTCATTGCGGTACGGCGGGCGCCCTGCTCTCCCGCTGCCGTCTCGACGAGCGCACGATAAACCGAATTGCGCACGTACGACGGCAGGAGCTGGGTAAGAATCACTTCCGCCGATGGCAGAAGGATATAATCCGGTTGTGGTCCCTTTCGCTCCGGAGGAGTCACCGGCAGAATCATCTGCGTCGCCGGCGGCGTCGAGAGCGCCGATTGGAACTTGGCGTACACGACGTAAACCGCGTCGATCTCCGCTGACGCGAAACGCTGGATCAGCGCATCCACGATCTCCGCTGCGTTCTCCGCAGTGGGCCGATCGGTGACGTCAATGCGGCTCGACGCGACTTCGCGTCCGACATAGCGAAAATAGCCAAGTCCTTTCTTGCCGATGACGTGGAGCTCCGGCTCGACTCCCGTCTCCTTCAGGCGAGCGAGCAGAGCGCGCGCTTCCTTGAGCAGATTGGCGTTGAACGCACCAGCGAGTCCGCGATTGCTCGTGAGCACGATGACGGCCGCCTTCTTTACGGCTGCAGGTTGGCGCAACAGCGGAAAACGCTCGGCCAGCTCGGGCGTGTACAGATTCGCGATCACTTCGGTCAGCGAGTTGGCAAATGGACGCGCGGCGACCACGCGATCCTGCGCGCGCTTCATCTTGGAGGTGGCGACCATCTCCATCGTGCGCGTGATCTTCCGCGTGTTCTCTACGGTCTTGATCCGTCCCTTTAGCTCGCGTCCCTTCGCCATCTCTTAAGACTTCGCTGGTGTGCGTGACTGGTTGTAATTCTCGATCGCCCGCCTTAGCTCGGCTTCTGTTTCCTTCGACAGTACTTTCTCGGAGCGGAGCTTCTGCGGGACCTGCGGAAACTGCTTCTCCACGAACTCGAGGAATTCGCGCTCCCATTCCTTGATGTCGCCGACGGCGACCTGATCGAGGAATCCGTTGGTGACAGCGAAGATCACCATCACCTGATGCTCGACCGACATTGGCCGGTACTGCGGCTGCTTGAGAATTTCGACCGTCCGCGCGCCGCGCTCGAGCTGCTTCTTGGTGGCGGCGTCGAGGTCCGACGCAAAGGACGAGAAAGCTTCGAGCTCGCGGTACTGGGCGAGGTCGAGACGAAGCCTGCCCGCTACGGAGCGCATCGCCTTCACCTGCGCCGAGCCACCGACGCGGGAAACGGAGATCCCGACGTTGACGGCCGGGCGGACGCCGGCGAAAAAGAGGTCTGCTTCCAGGAATATTTGACCATCGGTGATCGAGATCACGTTTGTCGGGATGTAGGCCGAGACATCGCCAGCCTGAGTTTCTATGATTGGGAGCGCCGTCAACGAGCCGCCCGGCTTCCGAATGTTCGTTCCGTCCACGACCGACGCGTCTTCACTCAGCTTCGCAGCCCTCTCGAGCAGGCGTGAGTGGAGATAGAAGACGTCACCAGGAAACGCTTCGCGCCCTGGCGGTCTACGGAGAACGAGCGAGAGCTGCCTGTAAGCGGCCGCCTGCTTCGAAAGGTCGTCGTACACGCACAACGTTGGCTTCCCCTCGTTGTACATGAAGTACTCGGCCATCGCGCAACCGGAGTAAGGCGCGATGTACTGCATCGGCGCCGGATCCGACGCGCCGGCGACGACCACGATCGTGTACTCCATCGCGCCCGCCTGGCGAAGCCTTTCGACCACGGAGGCGACGGTGGAATTCTTCTGCCCAATCGCGACGTAGACGCAGATGACGCCGGTGCCCTTCTGGTTGATGATCGTGTCGATCGCGATCGCGGTCTTGCCGGTTCCTCGGTCGCCGATGATCAGCTCGCGCTGTCCGCGGCCGATAGGGATCATGGAATCGATCGCCTTGATACCTGTCTGGAGCGGCTCTTTGACGGGCTGCCTGACGATGATCCCGGGCGCTTCGGATTCGACTTTGCGGGCGTGTTTGGCGTTGATCGGGCCGGCGGCGTCGAGCGGGCGACCGAGTGGATCCACAACCCGACCGACGAGCTCTTGTCCAACGGGAACCTCGAGCACGCGTCCGGTACGGCGTACTTCGTCCCCTTCCTTGAGCTGGAGGTAATCGCCGAGGACTACCGAGCCGATATTGTCTTCTTCGAGATTGAGGGCGAGCGCGGTGATCTTCTCGCCCGTCTCCGACGAAGTGACCTCGAGCATCTCGCCAGCCATCGCCTTACCGAGCCCGTAGATGCGCGCGATGCCGTCCTTCACTTCGAGCACGGTCCCTACTTCCTCGACGTCCAGCTCGTGGAGGTCCGCCGCCTCGATCTCGCGGAGGAGTATGTCCTTGATTTCGCCGGGGCGAAGAATCGTCTCAGTGGCCATGATCTTTGTGCTCTGAACCTGGGCTGGGCGGGAGCCTTTTTGGGCGCTCGCCGGAGGGGTTTTGCTTAGCTTGTGAAATTTATCACAAGCCCCTTTCCTGGGCAACAATGGAGCTTCTGGAAATCCCGGGCCGCGGCAAAGAAGTCATTCTATTATGTCCGACTTCTCGTCCGCCCTTGAGCGAACCGATCGATGAGGTCTGTGGTGCGCAGCCGAGCGAGGGACGCCGGCCGGGTTCCGAAGATTCTTTGCGCGGTCACTGCCAAATGTGATGAGGATGCGAAGTCGAGTATGCGGGCGATGTCCCTGATGTCGTGACCGGGATTCTTGGCCAGCTCCGCAGCGGCAACGAGGCGAACAAGATCGATCACCCGTTTCAGATTGGGTGCCCCAGGTTTGGCGAAGTTCCGACTCAGATGCTCTCGACTTAGACCGACCGCTTTTGCCAGTGCGGTCGTCGTTACCGGTCGACCCGAATGCGCTACTACCACTTCCCATGCGCTGCGCTGCAACTGAGTCGTCAACCCTAGGGACTGGGGCGGCTCGCCCAACGCGTGGCGAAACCGCGTGGAGAAAGCGTGGGGAAACACCAGATCCCGCGCGGCGTTGTCGTCGATTCCGTCGACGATAAAATCGATGAATCCCAGACCCGCGCACCTCGCCACGGCCGGAGTGTCGGAAGGACGGAGCGGCAGAATTCCGAAGAACGGCGCGCTCGGAAACTCGGCGGCAAATGCGGCAGCCTTCCACACATCCTCATCGGGAGTGCCCAGGTCTATGAGCGCCGCATCGACCAGCACCCGACGGAATACGGACTCCAGTTCCTCGGCGGATCGAGTGGAGATGATCTTCCACCGCCGTCTCGGAAACGCAGAGCGAACGAGAGCCCGGGCGCGCTCGCGTTCCAAGTGGACGACGAGCGTCGGCATCGCCGAGCTATCGGTGGCAGCCACCCTAGACTCCGGCTTCCACTGCGTCGAGGTCCGGCTTCCCTTCGATGAATTGCCGGACCACGGGATCGGTCGTGTGTTGAATTTCGTCGACCGTGCCGACCTGGCGCACCTTTCCTTCAAACAGCATCGCTATCCGTGAGCCGACCGTGTAAGCGCTCCGCATGTCGTGGGTAACGACGATGCTCGTGACACCGAGCTTCTCCCGCATCCGGATCATGAGCTGGTCGATGATCGCGCTCGTGACGGGATCGAGGCCCGTAGTCGGCTCGTCGTAGAGGATGTACTTCGGCTGGCGCGCGATGGCGCGCGCGATGCCAACCCGCTTGCGCATTCCGCCGGAAAGCTCCGCCGGGTACTTGGATTCGACGCCGGGGAGATCGACCAGATCCAGCGCTTCGGCGACGCGCTTCATGATGTCACGCTCGGCGAGACGGCCTTCCTTCCGCAGGCCCATCGCGACGTTGTCGCAGATTGAGAGCGAATCGAACAGGGCAGCGAATTGAAAGACGTAACCGATGTGGGATCTGAGCGCGTACAGCTCGTCGCGCGGGAGCCGCGGCACTTCCTGGCCGTCGACGATCACCGTGCCCCGATCGGGCTCGAGCAGCCCGACGATGTGCTTGATCGCGACTGACTTGCCGCTTCCCGAGAAGCCGATGAGGATCATGGTCTCGCCCTCGTTGACCTCGAGGGAAAAACCTTCAAGGACTTTTTTTGACCCGAAGGCTTTGTGGACGTCGATCAGCTTGATCATGTCACAAAGATGGAGTCATGGCCTCACAACGGAAGGGGGTCGGGAGAAGCAACAAAAAAGGGACGAGCATCGCTCGTCCCTTTCTGCACTGCGCGAGGTACTTATGCTGCGAAGCTACCGAGTGCTCTTCCTACATCACCCTCGCGCAGCCGCTTCAACGCGCGGTCGCGAAGCTGACGCACCCTTTCGCGAGTGACGCCGAGCAGAGATCCAATCTCTTCGAGCGTGTGCTCGCGCCCGCCCTCGAGCCCGAAGTACAGGCGGAGGACCTTCGCATCCCGCGGGGGAAGCGTAGACAGCGCGGTCTCGATCTCGTCGTTGAGGAAGCGATTCATTGCTTCCTCTTCGGTGTCGGGCATCTCGTCGGCAACGAAGCGCTCGATGAGCGAGCGATCGCCTTCCGGATCCATCGGGGCGTCCAGACGCACGTCTCCGGTGTTGAGCGCGGCCAGAGACTGCACGACGTCAACAGACAGACCGGTGAGCTGCGAGAGCTCCTCGGGGGTTGGCTCACGCCGCATTTTCTGACGCAGAATCTCCGACGCCTTGATGATACGCGAGAGATCGGCAGTGCGGTTCAGCGGAACGCGCACCGTGCGGCCCTGACGCGCCAGGGACGACAGAATCGCCTGGCGAATCCACCACACAGCGTAAGAGATGAACTTCACGCCCTGATCCGGATCGAATTTGCGCGCAGCCGTCAGCAAGCCGACGTTGCCCTCGCCGATCAGATCGATGAGCGGCATGCCGCGATTCTGGTACTTTTTTGCTACGGAGATCACGAAGCGCAGGTTGCGCTGCACTAGCTCCTGGAGAGCGTCCGGGTCTCCGGCTCTGATCCGACGGGCAACCTCGATCTCCTCGGTACCTTTGAGCAGCGGATAAGTGCTGACCTCATATAGGTACTGATCGAGAATGTCCCTTTCGGGCTCACTCGGAGCGATCCCGGCGACGGCCGTTTTGCGGCGACGCTTTACTTCAGCCATTGGTGCACACCTCTTGATACTGCAGTGAAAGCCTATGCGAATGCAGCCTTTTTGAGGCCAGCAATGCGAGCGGATAATTGTTGTCTCGACGACCTGGGAGCGCGAAAGCGAAAGCGCTGCTGAGCAATCGAAAATCCAGGTTGTAGAAGCGCTGCAAGATACTGGCCGTTGGCCTTTTTGCCATAGCGAATTTCTTGACTTCGATCATACCCTTGGATATCCTTCGCGGTTCCTGTCGGGCGACGTCTGCACCGCAGGGAAATGCCGGGGGTGTAGCTCAGTTGGGAGAGCGCTTGAATGGCATTCAAGAGGTCAGGGGTTCGATTCCCCTCACCTCCATGGCTAGAGTGGCAACTGGAACTGTTGTTTGTTCGCGGGAATAGCTCAGTTGGTAGAGCACAACCTTGCCAAGGTTGGGGTCGCGGGTTCGAGTCCCGTTTCCCGCTCTCTGGTGCGAAGGGGCGGTTAGCTCAGTTGGTTAGAGCGCCACGTTGACATCGTGGAGGTCACAAGTTCGAGTCTTGTACCGCCCATACCTTATAGTTGAAAGCGTCTGATAGCGGATCCGCTCTTTCGGTGGGGATGCTAGTCTGCGAGCAGGCGAGTGTGGGCGCCCGTAGCTCAATTGGATAGAGCATCTGACTACGGATCAGAAGGTTGGGGGTTCGAGTCCCTCCGGGCGCGTAGGTCGTACATTAGGCGAGACAACCATTGAGGTTGCCTCGCATTTTTTGTTCTTGGTTCAAGTCCCTGCAATCCCACTAACTGCGAACCTCCTCAGGCGCATATGTCGTCCCGAGGGTCGTGATGTCTAATGCCTTCCCAGTGCCCCAATCTGATCGCTGTGGGAGAGAATCTCGATTCTTAGTCTGTCGAGATATGGCCGGCTGGCGCGCGCTTCTCCGTGCGTCCACCCAGGAAAAAAGCCCAGTGCCATACCGACCCATCCGATGACCACCCTTCCACTGTTCTGAAAGTGCACCACTACAGAATCCCGGCCCGGGTTCACGTCATTTCGGCGAAAGACCATACCGATGCAGTCGGTGTCAGTGAAGATGGTAGGAACAATGCCAAGCGTCAGGATTGTGTAGATCGGGATCACAGCGGTGTTGCAATAGTCGCCCGTCGATGTTGCTGTGAGATTCGCCGCTGGCTGGCCAGACATCACGTCGCGTTCCACGGAGCGAAACGCATTGCTGCCTTCAAGGGCGGCTGTGAGCGGCGACGCATACGCAGATGCATTCTGTCCTCGCGATCCGGGCTTCCAAGACACGACCGCGACGCTGTACGGGAGGGAAGGCTGCGCGAGCAGAACGCGTTCGGTGGGCGTTAATGCGGCCGGGATCCGCTGAGCACCACATCCTCCGCCGGTAAGTCCGTACAACAGGAACGGAAGGGCAATGAGAGCGATCCACACTTTCTTGCTCATTTTGATCGATGCGATACTCTCTCCCTTCGCCGGCCCGAGGGGTTCTGGATGCCCCGAATCCATATCCATCCAAAGAGACATTCTAATGCGTTGGTGCGACGACTCCTACCTTTTCTTTGGTCAGTTGTTGAACACTGGACACCTCGCTGAAATTGTACTGCGTGTCGCAGTATTCGCGCTTTGAGATGCTGCATTTTGCGGGATATCGCGCTAGCAATCGCGCAGTTCGCACCTTTTGGGGCGGGGCCATGACGGCCTACGGATCAGAAGGTTGGGGGTTCGAGTCCCTCCGGGCGCGTTTCGAAGCAAGACCCGTGGTCACCGGCAAAAAAAAGGACGAGCATTTTCGCTCGTCCTTTTTCCTTTCCCATCGCAATGCACTAACGCGAGCCGCTCTTCACCTGGTTCCGGTATGCTTCGTTCGCATAGATCGCGACCTCGACCCTCCGGTTGCGCTGACGACCTTCCTCGGTGTCGTTGGACTGAACCGGCTCCCTCTCTCCGCGGCCTGATGTCCTGATACGAGCGGATGAGACGCCGAGAGACTGCAGATACGAGCTCGCCGCATCAGCCCGACGCTGCGACAGATCCATGTTGTACGCGTCTGTCCCAACATTGTCCGTATGTCCAACGATCAGGACATCGGAAGTCGCGTACTTCTGAAGGCTGTTGGCCAACTCCTGAAGATTTGTCCGGCCCGCCGGCAGAATCTCCGTGGAGTTGAACGGAAAGAGGATTCCCGACGCGAACGTGACATCGATTCCTTCTCCGACCCGTTCGACCGTCGCGCCGGGAATGTTCTGCTGAATCTCCTTCGCCTGCTGGTCCATTTGGTGGCCGATGATCGCACCGGCCGCTCCTCCGATGACGGCGCCGATAATAGCGCCGCGCGCGGTGGAACCCGTCTGATTGCCAATGACGCCGCCGACAGCGGCGCCCGTGGACGCGCCGATCACCGCGCCCCGCTGCTGCTGACTCATCCCCGCACAGCCCGTGATCGCTACGGCGCCGGCGCACAAGAGCGCGCCAATCGCGCGCGAAGATCTTCGATAAATCATGTTTTCCTCTGGAGTGGCTTCACTTGTAGGCTTTCAAGTTGGGTGCCACGTCCAGTCGCAGTCAGCTCTGTTAGAAGCCCTGTCCCATTCTGCCGGTGAATTTCCAGGCGCCGCGTCTGTCGATCGGACGACTGACCCCGAGCGACAGAGACCCACTGAAGAACGTGAAAAGAAACTCCGCTGACGCGCGGACTCCTTTCGTCGCCGCCGACACCGGCACCGGCAGCCCGCTCATCGAATCGAGTCGCGTCCCGAGCTCAAGCATCGCCTGCTCGGCGGCGGGACTGGAGACGCCGGTCCACCCGGCGTGGATTCCCGCCGCCACGCCGGGCGAAAGTCCGGGAACGAATATCTGGCTCGGGAAACGCATTGGCGCGCTCAGAATGGGGAAGGTGTAGCCAAGCACCGCTCTCCCGAGTGCGGCGCGATCTCCCGCGAACTGCTTGTAGTCGTATCCGCTGAGGCCTTCGCTGCCGCCGATCTCGAACATCACTTGCGGCGCCGGCGGGCCGATCAGTATGCCGGCATCACCGCGCGCGTAAAGCTGCAGTGGTCCCAGCTCGCGGCGAGCGGCGAGGCGGAGCTCCGCTCGTTGCCAGCGGAGTTTTCCGTCGGCGCGCTCGTAGCGAAGGCTCGACCCGACGCCGCGATCCACGAACTCACCACTGATCTCGGGGTTCAGTTCCAGCGCGGCGACGCTACGGAAGTAGTCGCCTTCGCGAATACCGCGGTTGGGACGGAATCCTTCACCCCTGCCGACGTACAGACCGCGCGACACGTTCTGGTGAACCCCACGGTCGCGGGCAGGGCCGGCCTCCAGTCTCAGAAGCGAGCGCTGCCGCAAGCCAAGCGCGCGGCTGAATGTCAGGGTCGCGCTGGTGCGATCGAGGTAGTCGAAGTCGTCCGTGCTGCCGAACAGGGCGGAGAGCGTCGAGCCCCAGTTGAACGGGAGCTGGAAGTCATTGGTGTTGGCGAGTGCGCGCTCGAACCGCAGTCCTCCCAGCGTGGCACCACGCCGCCGTTCGAGCGCGGCGACGCCGCGGGCGGTGCGCTCCGCCCAGGCCCACCCGATGGAGCCGTGCATCGAAACAGATCGCCGAGGCTCTCCGACGTCATGTTCCAGCGCGATGCCTGTAAACAATCCTTCGATCCTATTGAAGCGAAACACTTCGCCGAGCGAACGGGGATGGAAGCGAAGGCCTTTATCGGCGGGCGCATCCTGCCATTCAACGGGCGCGAGATCGTCGAACTGGCCGTAGTAGACGTCTCTGCTCGCCGCGCCAATCGGGCGTTGCCAGTCCATGAATCTCTCCTGGCTCGCAGCCGGCGCGAAGGTGAGCGTGCGCGGGACTTCCGAACGGTCAACGGTCGGCAGCCACGAGGAGTCGTTCACGTGGTAATCGTCGAAGCGGGAGACGACCCGCACGATGCTTCGAAAGTCACCGAAAAGGGAGATGCGCGCCTGGATTTCGGTCCGCTGGAACGCCGGGAGCCAGTACTGGCCGTTCACTTCGGCGTTGACCAGCTCGACGAAGGAGGCTCCGCCGACTCCGGGGAGGCGACTCCCGGATTTGAGGGTGACCTTGCCGTCGCGCACTTCGACGAGGCGGCCGCGCATACGCACGATCTGTTTCCAGTCCGCATCGAGGTACATCTCGCCGAGGAAGAGGATCGCGTCGCCGGGCGCGTCCGTGCGCGGTGTCACCAGCACGCGTACGATCGGTATCTGCCTTCCGTTCGAAACCAGAGTGACGGCAGTGTCGCCGCCGGCGAACGCGTAGTAGCGGTTACGATTGAAGGCGAGAGGATGGACGGCGAGGCTCTGATATTCTCCGCGCTGGACCGTATTCGGTTCGGTCGACGAAGTGAGGCCGAGCTGAAGGCGGTTTCCATAGAGGGTCGGGATCGTCCAGCCGCCGAAGAAGCTGAGGAGCGAGAACATCGGCCCGATCGCCTGATGGCGGTAGCCGATCACCCTCTGGTCGTAGCGATCCGGAGCGCGCCATCGAACGTCGCTTGCAACCTGCTCGAGTTGCACGGTGCGCTCGCGCGCGCCGGAGTCGAGAACGACGAGCGACATCTCGCTTTCGACGCGCGCCCGGTAGGCGTTGAGCTCTCGGGGAATACGCGCATTCTCCCGCGCTGCATCGGTGAGCAGGACCGCGAGCGGGGAAAGAGGGAGTGGCGGCGACGTCGTCGCAGGCGTTTGCGAAGTGACCGGATCACTGGCCAGCGCCAGGAGGATCGCAGTCGCGATGGAGTTCTTTGGCAACGCGGTGAATGATCTCACCATCGGAAGATCAACCAGTGTCACCGAGGGCGTAAGTGCAGGGATTCCAGCGAGCAAGCAAATAAAGCGGGGACAGCTTTCGCCGTCCCCGCTTTATTCGTTTCAGCTGTAGCAGCTCTCGATCTACTACAGCTTACGCGCAGACTATTGCACCAGTGGCGTTCGAGCAGGTCTTGGCCGACTGCGTGTGCGTTGCAGTCGCGGTCCACGTTGGCGGCGGACCCACAAGAGCTATGGCGACGATCGTTACATTCTGCGACGGCGTGAAGCCCTGTAGCGGCGCCGCGTTCGTCGCGGTACCCGAGAAGTACGCGCCGTTGTTGTCCGCGGCATACTGCTCTTCATACGTCGCGAGGTTACGAAGGTCAGACTTCATCGCGGCCACATACGCCTTGTCCTTCGTGTTCGCAAACTTAGGAATCGCAATCGCGGCAAGAATGCCGATGATGACGACAACGATCAAAAGCTCAATGAGTGTAAAACCCTTTTTATTGCTCGACATTGTAAGAACTCCTGAAGCAGTTGGATAAGGAGCCAGATAGTTGGCTTCCTCGTACCTGTAAGACGTAGCGCCCACCGCTCGGGCAACTGTTATAAGCCTTCCTCAAACCGCCCGAAGCTAACTTGTTGTCCCAAAGCAACTTACGGAGTTGCTTGGCGAGCGGGTTCCGGGGCTGGCCCTTGCATTTTGCATGGACTCTGCAATCCGCAATGAAAAGAGGGGACCGCCTTTTGGCGAATCCCCTCTTTCTGGTGCTCCAACTGCGTGTCCACTTCAGGAGGTAGCGCTAAGACCAATCGGTGAAGCGCCGGTTACTACATATAGGACGATCTATGAGCCGACAAGTTTGGTCATTGTGGTAGGATTCTTGTTGTTCGCCTAGGCGCCGCCCGGAGGTATAATGAAGCCCACCGGGCTTCTAACACGTTGAGTAATAAGGGCTTGATCGCCAATTCCGGCCAGGCACCCACTGAAAGAGATTGAGCACCCGCGCAAATGATCAGTCCCCTCGCCGGCAAGCCGGCCCCAGAATCGATCCTCGCCAACATTCCACGCCTCGTGACCGGCTACTACGCGTTCGAGCCGGATGCCGCCGTGCCCGCGCAACGCGTCGCGTTCGGGACTTCAGGACACCGCGGAACTTCGCTCCAGTGCGCGTTCAACGAGGAGCACATCCTCGCGATTACGCAGGCGATCTGCATTCACCGCCACCAGCAGAAAATCGACGGCCCGCTGTTCATAGGTTTCGACACCCACGCTCTCTCGGAGCCGGCATTCGCCTCGGCGCTCGAAGTCCTGGCGGCAAACGGTGTCGAAGTAATGATCGATGATCGCGATGGCTTCACGCCGACTCCGGTCGTGTCGCACGCGATTCTCACCCACAATCGGGGAAAGAAGACCGGACTCGCCGATGGCATCGTCATCACGCCCTCGCACAATCCGCCCGAAGACGGCGGCTTCAAGTACAACCCGCCGAGCGGCGGCCCGGCCGATTCTGCGACGACGAAATGGATTCAGGACACGGCCAACGGATTCATCGCCGCCCACCTCGAGGGTGTTCGGCGCATTCCGTTGGCTCGCGCGCAATCGTCGTCGACGACGCACCGGCACAACTATATGGATGCGTACATCGGCGATCTCGGCAGCGTCATCGACTTCGATGCCATTCGTGGCGCCAATCTCGCGCTGGGCGTCGATCCACTCGGCGGCGCCGGCGTCAAATACTGGGACGTCATCGCCGACCGTTATGGAATCCCGCTGACGGTGGTGAACGAAACAGTCGACGCGACCTTCAGGTTCATGACCGTCGACTGGGACGGGAAGATCAGAATGGACTGCTCGTCGCCCTACGCGATGGCGGGCTTGATCGCCATGAAGGAGCGGTTCGACGTGGCGTGGGCGTGCGACACCGATCACGACCGGCATGGCATCGTTGCGCGCAGCACCGGATTGCTCAATCCCAATCACTATCTCTCCGTCGCGATCGAGTACCTGTTCACCCATCGCCCCGGCTGGTCGAAAAACGCCGCGGTCGGCAAGTCCGTCGTCTGCAGCAGCATGATCGATCGCGTCGCGAAGGGAATCGGTCGCGCCCTAAAGGAAGTTCCCGTCGGCTTCAAGTGGTTCGTCGATGGATTGCTGAACGGCTCACTCGGCTTCGGCGGTGAGGAGAGCGCGGGCGCGTCGTTTCTGCGTCGCGATGGAACAGTGTGGACCACCGACAAGGACGGAATCATCATGGGGCTGCTCGCCGCGGAGATGACGGCGGTCACCGGCAAGGATCCGGGCGAGCTGTATCAGGATCTCGCGCGACGGTATGGCCAACCCGATTTCGTGCGCGTCGATGCGGCGGCGACGGCCGAGCAGAAGAAGATACTGGCGGCGTTGACCTCAAAAGATCTAACGGAGACTCAGCTCGCGGGTGAAAAGATCACCGGCATCCTGACGACGGCGCCGGGTACCAACGATCCGATCGGTGGACTGAAGGTGACATCGGACGGCGGCTGGTTTGCGGCGCGGCCGTCGGGGACTGAAGAGATCTATAAGTTGTACGCCGAGAGTTTCAGAGGGCCGGAGCATTTGAAGATGATTCAGATCGAGGCGCAGGAAATAGTGAAGCGCGCGTTCGCCTCAGGTCGCTGACTTCCGCTTGCTCAGCGCAAGCAACGCCTCGAGCTCCGGGAGGTGCTCGAAATCGCGCGGCCGGCCCGCGGCCCGCTTGGCCTTGATCAGAGACGGAAGGTCGAGAACGCGGAAGGTTACGCCGAGCGCGGCAATCTTTTCCGAATGCTTCCGCACATCTGCGTACGGACCAACCCCCGCGATCCTATCCATCACGTCGATATCCCCTTCCGTCGACATCAGGGTCAGAATCGGCGCGCCGCGTAGCGTGCGGTCGTCCATGATGAAAGGAAGACCCGTTTCGATTCCTCGCGGGTAGGCCTTCCAACCCGCGAGCAGCGTGGCCAGTGCGACGAGGTTGTCGCCGTCTAGCGCATCGTAGCAGATGTCGAGGTCATTCGTCACGCGAGACGAGCCATGCGCGGCAGCAGCGAGACCCCCGACGACAATGAACCGGACCTTCCCGGCGATTAGCCCACTGAGCATCGAGGCGAAGCTCACTTCGGCTTCCTCCGCATCTCACGCAGGAAGAGAGAGTTGGCCTCGAGCATGGCCAGACGCTCGGTCGGTGTTCGGGCGAGCGCTGACTCGATCAGCCCGAGGTCTATTCCGTACCGACGCGCCGAGCTGAGCGCCTGCCGGCTGGCGGCCAGCCGCGGGGGACGTCCTTTCCGCTTTGGAGTCTCGTGCACGAGCGCACGAGAAAGGTTGCCCAGAAAGATCGATTCATAGCGAGCGAGGTCGACCACGATAGAGGCAGAATGCGATGGATCCGCGCCGATAGTCACCGGCATGCTCGATTGCGCGACCCGAAGCGATGCAGTGGCGGCGGCGGCCGCCGTCTTGAGTGGCAATCCGATCGCTTCCGTCAGTAGCCTGACGAATCCCCACCATTTCGCCTCGTTGTCATTGTAGCGAAGCGGCCGGCGGAGAAGAGCGGCGGAGTTCATGATCCATTTGATATCTGCTGCCGAAGCGACGGCAAACTGGCGTGCTGTCATGGGATAACTATATCTAATTACTAGACCTCATTCAAGAGTCATCGTCGATGGAGATCGTGTCGGCTACACGCAGCAACTACACCCTCGGAATGTGGTCTTCCTCGAAAAGTGATCGATAGCGCACAGATAATCCATTTAACGGGAACCGCGGCGGGGTTCGCCCGGTATTTGCAAACGGTACTCCCCGTTCCCACCGCCTTGGATCCGAGGCATAATCCCTGTTCCTATTCCGCGATGTCCGACGCCCCTGACCCGCTGTTCGTGAATCTGACAGCTCAATTGGTTACGAGCTTTCAGGGCAGCCTCACCGAGGACCTGAAGATCCCCGCGCCGCCGGAAACGACGCGCTTAGCGGGTGAGATCTGCAGGATGGCGAAAGCGCAAGGCATGCCGCCAGAAGCTTTACTGATTCACCTCAGGACTGCGTGGGATGAGGCCGGCCTCACGAGGAGATACCCCCGTCGCAAGGATTGGTACGATCACCTCGTAATGCATTGCCTCGAGGAGTACTACAAGCCAGTCGCGGAGTAGACGACTTCCAGATGGCGTTTCTTGAACCCGATCGAGAGGTTGCGCAGCTAGAGGAGGTTTTCAAACAGGCTCCGGCGTTCTTCGCCGTGTTCCGTGGTCCCAACCACGTCTTTGAGAGAGTCAACGAAGCCTATTCCCATCTTATCGGACGACGCGATGTGATCGGTAAGCCGCTGCTCGAGGCAATCCCCGAGATTCGGGGGCAGGGCTTCATCGAGCTGCTGGACGGTGTGCTCGCGACGGGCGAGCCATACATTGCGCGGGCGATCCGGGCTCAAATCGTGAAGGTGGCCGGTCACGCGCCCGAAGACATTTTTGTGGACCTCATCTACGCCCCGCTTCGAAATAGTGACGGAACGGTTGTGGGCATCATCGCGCACGGGTCGGATGTCACGGAACAGGTGCGCGCGCGGGAGGAAGCAGAGGCTGCCGCAGAGGCTTTGGCGGCAAGCGAAGAACAATTTCGAGCGCTCGCCAATCTGATTCCGACGCTTGTCTGGATGGCTGACAAGACGGGATGGATCTTCTGGTACAACGACCGCTGGTACGAATACACGGGGACCACGCCTAAACAAATGGAAGGTTGGGGATGGCAGTCAGTCCACGATCCCGAGGTACTCCCGTCCGTGATGGAGAGGTGGAGTGACTCGATCTCGACCGGAGAACCGTTTGAAATGGACTTCCCCCTCAGGAGCGCAGCCGGTGAGTTCCGCTGGTTCCTTACGCGGGTTGCGCCGGTAAAGGATGCATCCGGCAAGGTCACCCGCTGGTTCGGAACGAACACGGACGTGCAGGCCCAGCACGAAGCAGCTGAGGCGGCCCAGGCAGCGAACAAGGCCAAATCCGACTTTCTGGCCGCGATGAGCCACGAAACGCGTCAGCCGATCAACGCCACCCTGTCGTTCATCCAGCTGCTCGAGATGGGAATGTACGGGCAATTATCCGACGAGCAGAAGGGCGTGATCGATCGCATTCGCCGCAATCAGGAGCAGTTGCTGGCGGTGATCACCGACATCCTTTCCTTCGCACGCCTCGAAGCCGGGCGTTTCGAGTTGAGCGTGGTGCCGGTCAAGGCGTCCGACGTTCTGGCCGATTTGTCTCCCCTCGTCGAGCCGCAGGTAACGGGCAAGGGAATTTCACTATCGGTGAGCTGCAGCCACGCCGATGCCGTCGCGATGGGCGATCGCGATAGAATCCTTCAGATTCTCACGAACCTCGTGACCAACGCCAGTCGGGCAACGCCAAAGGGCGGGCGAATCACGGTGCGCTGCGAGAAACGTGACGACTGTGTGGAGTTCGAGGTCGAGGACACGGGCATCGGAATACCGCAGGAGAAGATCGACGAAATTTTTTCGCCGTTCGTGCAGCTCGGTCGAGCCCTGAATCGGCCTAGGGAGGGTGTGGGGCTTGGCCTGGCGATCAGCCGCGACTTCGCACAAGCGATGGGTGGAACCCTCACAGCTATCAGCACTCCCGGGAAAGGAAGCACCTTCACGCTACGTCTGGCAAAAGCCGAAATTGGAGACGGCTAGCCAATCCCTCCGCAGCGATTTGCAAACGGTGATGCTTACGAAAACGGTGAGGCGTGGCGGCCCACCCGCGAAAAGCATCCGTTGGCCCCGCCCGTGGCGCTCCGATACATTTGACCGCCCATGAGAGATTTCTGCCGGATCTAAAGGAGCAGCTCCAACAAACCCTGGGGAGTAGCTACACCCTCGAGCGCGAGCTAGGCGGGGGCGGCATGTCGCGCGTCTTCGTCGCCGAGGAAACCTCGCTGGGTCGGAAAGTGGTGGTCAAGGTACTTCCTCACGACCTGGCCGCGACGGTGAACGTCGAAAGATTCCGTCGCGAGATCCAGCTCGCCGCGAGGCTCCAGCACCCGCACATCGTGCCGGTCCTCGCCGCGGGGATCAGCGACGGGCTCCCATACTATACTATGCCCTTCATCGAGGGCGAATCGCTGCGCGCCAAGCTGGCCCGCTCCGGTGAATTGCCGGTGCCGGAGGCAGCGAAGATACTTCGCGATGTGCTGAGCGCGCTTTCTTACGCGCATGAGCACGGCGTCGTGCACCGCGACATAAAGCCGGACAATGTTCTGCTCACCGGGAGTCATGCCGTGGTCGCTGACTTCGGCGTGGCAAAGGCTCTGAGCGCCGCTACGAGCCCCGGCTCCTCCCTAACCTCGCTCGGTGTCGCCCTGGGGACGCCAGCGTACATGGCGCCCGAACAGGCAGCGGCCGATCCAGCGACGGATCATCGCGCCGATCTGTATGGCGTTGGCGCAATGGCATACGAGATGTTGACCGGACATCAGGTATTCAGCGCGCGGTCACCTCAGGCAATGCTGGCGGCCCACGCTATCGAAAAACCCGAGCCGGTGGATAAACGGCGGCCATCGGTACCGGCATCGCTCTCGACGTTGGTCATGCGCGCACTGGAAAAGCACGCCGCCGATAGGCCGCAGTCGGCGGGCGAGATGCTGGCCGAGCTCGAGGCCGCGGTCACGCCGAGCGGGGCGACAGCGCCAACCAAAATGCGTCCGGCGTCGAGAACGTTTTTGTCGAGGCCCGGTACCGCGGCGGCGCTGGCCATCCTTGCTTTGGTGACAGCCGGCGCTGTCTACGCTTACTCATCTCATCGCCGGAGTGCGGGAAATAGCGCGGGTGAATCACCGGGGTCGGCAGCTCCACTCAACGCCGTAGCGGTCATACCGTTCGCGAACACTGGTGGCGATCCCAAGGATGAATACTTCTCCGATGGAATGACGGACGAGTTGGCGCATGCGCTGTCGCGTCTGCCGCAGGTGAGGGTGGCGGGCCGCAGCTCTTCGTATTCGTACAAGGGGAAGCCCATTCCGGCGCAGGAAATCGGTCGCGCGCTAAACGTCTCGGCTGTTGTCGAAGGCAGCGTTCGCCGGGCGGGGCATCGGGTGCGAGTGATCGCGCAGCTCACGAATGCCGCGGATGGCCGAGTGATGTGGTCGGACGCCTTCGAGAGCAGCGCCAGTGATCTCTTTCAGGTTCAGGACGATTTCACCAGAGAAATAGTTGAAGCACTGAGACCCGCGCTCGGCGGCGCAACCGCGGCGGCCGCCGCAAGCACCGGTCGGGGGACGGATGATCCTGAAGCGTACGAGCTCTACCTGAAAGGCCGCTACTTCTTTGCCAAGCGCGGAACGGCCGGCCTCAAGCGAGCGATTTCGTACTTCGGTCAGGCCGCGGCAAAGGATCGGAACTTTGCAAGGGCGCGCGCCGGCATGAGCATGGCCTACTCGGTATTGGGCGGCTTCGAGGCGTCGGACTCGACACCTGCTTTGGCAATGAAGAACGCGCGATTGGCGGTGGCGCTCGATTCCACGCTCGGTGACGCGCACCTGGCTCTAGCAAACGCATTCTGCAGCGCCACGCAGCTGAAAGAAGCTGACACGGAATTCCGCCGCGCGCTGAAGCTCCAGCCCGAGGATCCGACGACGCACCAATGGTACGGCGACAATCTGGAAGTACTGGGGCGGCTGAAGGAAGCGTTGGCGGAGGAAAAACGCGCGTCGACGCTCGATCCATTGTCACCGATCATCACTCACGAAGTCGCGTACGCGCTGTATCTGAATCACCGCTTCGAGGAGGC
>JANMWS010000122.1:0-40264 GCA_031394125.1 Gemmatimonadales bacterium | reverse complement strand
CCCCGTAACGCGTCGCCACCGCGCGCACCTCGTGTTGCATTCTGAACGGACTGAACAGGATAGGGGTGGCATCCAGGCCTACGCACTCAGGTCGGCCAGGAAGAGTTGTCAGCACCCGGCAACTTGCGGACCTAGGGGTTCTCTGGCGTACGGCTGGTAACGCCTAGATATTCTAGGAACAAATGTCCACTCCTCTCTATAGGTCTAGCGAGGGGGGTGGAAAACCCTGTCGCGACGCCCTGTGAGCTCACTTTCGGAAAACACAATGAAGGAGCTACGGACCGCGCTTGCCGAGCAATTCACAAGGCCGGACGGCCCGACGCAGGAGCTTTCGACCCTTCTCCGGAAAGTAGCGCGGGAAGCTCACGATCAGGACATCAAGCCTGAGCAACTCATAATTATCTTCAAGCAACTGTGGAACTCCCTCGCGGAGTCGTTGCGTCCGCAGAGCGCGGATCAATACGAGCTTGTCCGTCAACGCCTGGTGACGCTCTGTATTCGGGCCTACTACGCGGAGTAGCGAACAGGGATATTTTGCGGCGTGCTCCATTGGGGAGCGGCATATCTTTGGCGTTGAGTAGGTGACGTGGCAACAGCAATTCCGCCCAAAAGTCCTGCAACAACTCTGAGTCGTCTATTTCGCCGCTCGCGCGATGGAGCTGCCAGCGAAGAACTCGTTGGCCCGATCCGCGGCGAGGTCCTGGGCGCCGAACGACTTGGTGAGCGCGCGCGCGCAGTCGCCCGCGGCCACCATCTGCTCCCCGCCCAGAAACAGCGTGGCCCAGGTCCGCTGCTGTTACGCCTCGATGACACGAAGGTAGTTCTCGATCGAGTCTACCAGGAGCTGAATCATGGGGCCGAGCGTGGACTCGACATCAGCCCTGCCGGCGACTGGCTACTGGACAATTTCTACATCGTTCAGGAGCACATCCGTGAGATCCGGACAAATCTTCCCCAGGGCTACTACGAGGAGCTTCCCAAGCTCTCGACCGGCTCTCTTGCCGGGTATCCACGCGCATACGAGGTAGCGATCGAGCTGATCGCGCATACCGAGGGCCACCTTGACCTCGACAACATCACGCTGTTCGTGCGCGAGTATCAAACCGTCACTTCTCTTCGAATGGGTGAGCTGTGGGCGATACCCACGATGCTCAGGCTCGGCCTCGTCGAGAACATTCGGCGGATGGCGCTGAGGGTTGCCGCCCGCCTCAAGGAAGTGGAGTCCGCCGACAGAGCCGCAACGATACTGCGCGAAGCGAGCGAAGAATCGTCCCAGGCACTGGCGATCGCGCTAGCTGCGTTCGTGGATGAACACCCTCCGTTCACTCCGACATGGGTCGCGCGCTTCCTCCAGCAGGTACGTTCGTACCAGACGAACTTCACGCCGCTGATCTGGCTCGAGCAGTGGATCGCCGAAGATGGGCCGAGCGCCGAAGAGGCGGCAACGCGCTCGAATCGTCGCGTGGCTCTCACTCAGGTAACGGTCGCCAACAGCATCACGAGCCTTCGCACAATATCACGGCTCGACTGGAAGGATTTCGTCGAATCGCAGAGCGCCACCGAGAAACTGCTTCGCCAGGATCCCAGCGGGCACTATGCATCGATGACATTCGGAACGCGCGATCACTACCGCCATATCGTCGAACACGTGGCGAAGCGCGTGAAGCGACCGGAGGAAGAGATCGCGAGCGAGGTACTCGCGTTGGCCAAGCTCGCCGACTCCACCGATGCGAGGCACGCGCACGTTGGTTACTTCCTCGTCGAAAAGGGACGGAAAACTCTCGAAGAGAAGGTCGGGTATACTCCTCCGCCGGGTGAATGGCTCTATCGGTGGACGCAGCGCCATCCGAACACGCTGTACTTCGGCGGGATTACGCTGTTCACGACGCTGGCACTGGGTGTGATTCTCGAGGTGGCGGAAACCGCACCCGCGACCATACAGCTCATTATTGCCCTGATTGCTCTGATACCAGCGAGCGAGATCGGGATCAGTGTCATCAACCAGCTCATAACTCTGCTGATGCCGCCCCGGCTTCTTTCGAAGCTCGAGCTGCGGGACGACGGCATTCCCGAAGAGTACATGACCGCCGTGGTAGTGCCGACTCTTCTCAGCAGCGCGCATGGTGTGGAAGAAGCGCTTGAGCACATCGAGGTGCAGTACCTGGCCAACCGCGACCCAAATCTCCAGTTCGCGATACTCAGCGACTTTACGGACTCTCCCACCGAGCACAGGCCCGATGACGAAGAGATACTGGCCGCGGCGACGTCGGGCATGCGCGCGCTGAACGCGAAATACAGAAACGGCGGCGCTGATGTCTTCCTTCTATTCCACCGTCCGCGGTTGTGGAATGCGAAGCAGAACGTGTGGATGGGCTGGGAGCGGAAGCGGGGAAAGCTTTCGCAGTTCAACAGATTCCTGCGGGGAGGCGCGAAGGATGCCTTCAGCACAATCGTTGGCGACACGAGCCGGTTAGGCTTCGTCCGCTATGTAATCACCCTCGACTCCGACACGGTGCTGCCGCGGGATGCAGCGCAGCTTCTCGTTGGAACCATCGCCCACCCGCTGAACCGTGCGCACTACGATCCGGCGGCGGGTCGAGTGATCGACGGATATGGGATCATCCAGCCTCGAGTCGGGGTGTCGCTCACCAGTGCACACCGTTCTTTCTTCGCTGCGATACACTCGGGGCATCCGGGTGTCGACCCGTATACGACCGCGGTATCCGACGTGTATCAGGACCTATTCGGGGAAGGCAGCTTTACCGGAAAAGGCATTTATGACGTCGACGCGTTCGAGGACGCGACGCACGGAAGATTTCCGGAGAACACTCTCCTCAGCCACGACCTTATAGAGGGGACGTACGCGCGCGCTGGACTTGCGACCGACATCGAGGTCTACGATGACTACCCGGCGCGCTATCTCACCTTCACGCGCCGCAAGCACCGCTGGATTCGCGGTGACTGGCAACTGATAGGCTGGCTCAAGGGAACCGTTCCAGGCCCCGACGGCCCGGTGCCGAACAGGCTATCCGCGATCTCCCGGTGGAAAATCTTCGACAATCTGCGCCGTAGCGTCGTCGAGATCGCACAGCTGGTGATGCTCATCGTCGGCTGGTTCATACTTCCAGGCTCGGTCATCCGGTGGACCGGGATCGCAATGGTGGCGATCGCGTTTCCCTGGCTTTTCTCGCTCACCATCTCGCTGCTGCGCCCGCCACGTGATCAGTCGTGGCTGGCGTATTACCTCGCGGTCGGCCGTGACGCCGTAACGAACGCACAGCAGTTCCTGTTAGCTCTCGTCTTTCTTCCGCATCAGGCGGTCGTTTCGGCGGACGCGATCCTCCGAACGCTATACAGGTTGTTCATAACTCACCGACACCTCATCGAGTGGCAAACCGCATCGCAGGTCGAGCGGTCGATGGGGACGGGATCGCAGCTCGAAGTATGGCGCAAGATGTGGCCGGTTACTGCGCTCTGTCTCGCGCTTACCGTCGCGGTCGGCTTCCACGTTACAGTGGGACGGGCTGCGACCTCCGGTGATCGGTTCCTGTTCGTAATGGGAACGCTTCCTCTGCTGCTGGCGTGGTTCGCGAGCCCGAGCATTGCGTCCGCACTCAGCCGGCCGGCGATCCTTGGTGAAGTTCACCTGACTGACGTCGAGCGCCAGGCATCGCTGAGGTATGCGAAGCTGCACTGGATGTACTTCGAGAAATTCGTGACCGAAGAAACCCAGTGGCTTGCTCCCGACAATTTCCAGGAAGACCCGGAGCCTGTACTGGCTCTCCGCACGTCACCTACCAACATCGGGCTCCAGCTTCTGTCCACCGTCAGCGCGGCCGACCTAGGCTTCATCACGCGGCCGGACATGATCGATCGCGTGGAGAAAGTGTTCCGGTCCCTGGAAAGAATGCGAAGGTTTCACGGACACTTTTTCAACTGGTACGACCTGAGCGAGCTGCGAGTGCTCGAGCCAGCGTACGTCTCAACAGTCGACAGCGGAAACTTCGCCGGGCACCTGATCGCCCTGAAGCAAGCGTGCTACGAGATGCTGAAAGATCCGTCCTGCTCGGAGGAGGATGCCAAGCGACTCCGGGCAATCGCCGAACGCGCCCATGCCTACGCAGTCGAGATGGATTTCCGCTTTCTGTACGATGAGAAGCGGAAGCTGTTCACGATCGGATATCACATCGGCAGCAACACCGTAGACAACTCGTATTACGACCTGCTGGCCTCGGAGTCGCGACTCGCATCCTTCATAGCGGTTGCCAAGGACGACGTGTCGGTCGATCACTGGTTCAGGCTGGGTCGGTCCCTCACTGCCGCCGCTGGAACGAGGACGCTGCTCTCGTGGAGCGGCAGCATGTTCGAGTATCTGATGCCCGCGTTGGTGATGCAGACATTTCCATTCACGCTGCTCGATCAAACGCACAAGGGATGCGTCAAGCGACAGATTGCGTATGGTCTGGAGCGAGGAGTGCCGTGGGGGGTTTCGGAATCCGCGTACGCCGTTCGCGACAGGTCGCACACCTACCAGTATCGCGGCTTCGGAGTGCCGGATCTCGCGCTCAAGCGCGGCCTCAGCAAGGAGCTGGTGATTGCTCCATACGCCACACTGCTGGCGATGATCGTCGAGCCCAGGCAGGCTCTCAAGAATCTCACGACTCTTGAAGCGGAAGGCGCGCTCGGACCGTTTGGCTTCCGGGATGCCCTCGACTACACGCGCCCGTCGCCCGGGTCGAGAAAGACGATCGTGTGCACGTTCATGGCGCACCACATTGGAATGAGCATCGTCGCCCTCAACAACGCTCTCAACCGCCAGATATGGCCCCGCCGTTTCCATACAGATCCACTCGTGCGGTCGGCGGAGCTGGTACTGCAGGAGAGGATTCCGCGACGCCTTGTCATGCAGGATGTGTCCGGGGCCGATGCTGCACGGGTGCCGAGTGAGACGGAGAAGCCGGCGGTGCGCGAGATCGAGACGCCACACACTCCGCAGCCAGTCGTCGGAATTCTCGGCAACGTCCCATACACAGTACTCATCACGAACGCCGGTGGTGGATTCAGCCGTTACGGAAACCTTGCTGTCACCCGGTGGCGTCACGATTCGACGCGCGACAACTACGGACAGTGGTGTTACGTCAAGGATCTCGGCAGCGGACATGTCTGGTCGACCGCACACCAGCCGTCAGGAACCGAGCCACAGTGGTACCGCGTGCTGTTCGCGAGCGACCGCATCACCTTCATTCGCCGCGATGGTGACATAGATACCGTCACGGAGATCGCCGTCGCATCGGACGACGCGGCCGAAGTCAGGCGCGTAACTCTTACGAACAGGTCGCTGCAGCCCAAAGACATCGAGCTGACGAGTTATTCCGAAGTCGTGCTCGCTCCGCCCGAAGCGGATCGCGCGCATCCGGCGTTTCAGAATCTTTTTGTGCAGACCGAGTTCCTTGGTCCGAATGCAGCGCTGCTCGCGACGCGCCGGCCGCGGTCGGCGACGGAAGCGGCAATCTGGTGCGCGCACGTTGTGGCAGTCGGGCCGGAAATCGTAGGCAGTGTCACCTGCGAAACTGATCGAGCGAAATTCGTAGGCAGAGGCCGCTCGGTGAGGAACGCGGCGGCTCTCGATGAAGGTGCGGAGCTGAGTGGAACCGTGGGAGCAGTGCTGGATCCGATCTTTTCGCTTCGTGTGCGCGTTCGCATCTTGCCAGGCGCATCGGCGCACGTTGCATTCACGACTTTCATCGCCGAGAACAAGGAGCGGGCTATAGAGCTCGCTGACCTGTACCACGATCCATACAGCGCCAGGCGCGCGCTTGATCTGTCGTGGGCGCAGGCGCAAGCGGAGCTCCGGGATCTCGGGATCGCGCCTGCTGATGCCGCGTTGTATCAGGATCTCGCGGGGCATTTGATGTTCCCGCATCCGGGATTCCGGCCGGCCCAGAGCGCGGTCGAAGAGAACAAGCTCGGTCAGCAGGCGTTGTGGAGCCTCGGCATTTCCGGTGACTGGCCGATCCTCCTGGCGACAATCGAAAGTCCGGTGGGAATGCCGAGCATCCGACAGCTGCTCAGAACTCACCACTACTGGAGACTGAAGGGAATCACCTGCGACCTCGTGATCCTCAACATGCATCCAGCGAGCTACATGCAGGAGCTGAGTGACGAGCTGCTGGCGACGAGTATGGCGTCGAGCGAGGCTGGTCTGCTCGATCGACCGGGCGGCGTTTTCATCAGACGGTCGGACCTGCTCAACGCGGAAGAGATCACGCTCCTCAAGGCAATGGCTCGGGTTCAGGTGAATTGCGACGGCCTTGGACTCGGGAATTTCCTCGAGTTCCCCGGGGTCGAGGACAGATATCCGCCCAAGCTAGAGATCATGAACCGCGACATTGTCCCCCTCGGGGCGGTGGCGATTCACGCAAAAAAGCCGGATCCCGGGACCGGCCTCCAGTCGTTCAACGGTCTGGGCGGCTTCAACAAGGAAGGCGAATACGAGATCCATCTGACGGGCAGCGACCTTCCGCCTGCCCCGTGGATCAATGTCGTCGGGAATCCCGCTGGGGGATTTTGCGTGAGCGAGGGAGGGAGCGGAGTAACGTGGACAAAGAACAGCTTCTTCTACCGCATTACTCCGTGGCACAACGATCCGGTGCGCGATCCGTCGAGCGATTGCGTATTTCTGCGCGATGACGCCAATGGTGATCTGTGGACGGCAACGCCGTGCCCGATTCGCGAGCCGACACCATATCGTGTGCGGCACGGCGCGGGCTACTCCGTATTCGATCACACGCACAAAGGGTTGGCGAGCTCACTGCGCCTCGGAGTGGATCAGAACGACCCGGTGAAGATCAGCGTGCTGACGCTTCGCAATGAAGGAGTAACGCGCAAAAAGCTTACGCTGACATGGTACCTGGAGTGGGTGCTTGGGGTCACTCGCGAGCTGACGCAGTATCAGGTGCGCACGAGCTTCGACGAGGATACCCAGTCGATGTTTGCCCGCAATTATTTCGATACGGAATTCGCCGAGACCGTGGCATTCGCCTCGATCAGCGAGCGTGTCGCGTACTACACCGCGGATCGCCGCGAATTCCTGGGGAGAAACGGAACGATCTCGAGCCCGGCAGGTCTGGAGCGAGCGGGGTTATCGGGGGCAATTGGGGCGACGATAGATCCGTGCTGCGCGATGCAGACGAGTATAACGATCGAGCCGGGTGAATCGCGTGACATTGTGATGCTACTCGGCGCTGCGGAGGGCGAGGACGCCGTACGCGAGATCATCTCCCGGCATCGGGCGCCACAGGCGGCACGGCAGAGTGTGGACGCGAACAACGCGGCCTGGGACCGTAGACTCGAAACGATCAAAGTAAAGACGCCCGAGCCGACGTTCGATCTGATGGTGAATCGCTGGGCGCTCTATCAGGCGCTGTCGTGCAGAATGTGGGCGCGCTCCGCTTTGTATCAGTCGAGCGGCGCGTTCGGGTTCCGCGATCAGCTGCAGGACGTGATGGCTTTCGTATACTCCGAGCCCGAGATAGCGAGAGAGCACATCGTTCGCGCCGCGTCTCGCCAGTTTGTCGAAGGAGATGTCCAGCACTGGTGGCACCCGCACAGCGGCCGCGGAGTGCGAACCCGTTTTTCGGACGATCTCGTGTGGCTCCCGTACGTTATCGATCACTACGTGAACGTCGCCGCCGACCGAGGGATCTTCGATGTAGAGGTACCGTATCTCACCATGCGACAGCTCAATCCCGACGAGCACGAGATTTACGATCTACCCAAGGTCTCGTCGGAGGTCGGGAGCATCTACGACCACTGCGTTCGCGCTCTGAGAAGAGCGTGCACCAAGGGAGTGCACGGGCTTCCGCTCATCGGGAGTGGCGACTGGAACGATGGAATGAATCGAGTTGGCATCGAGGGCAAGGGAGAAAGCGTGTGGCTCGCCTGGTTCATCATTGCCACTCTCCGCAAGTTCGCAGTGCATGCCGATCAGAAAGGCGATCCAGCCATGCGCGATGAGCTGCTCACCAAGGCTGACGAGTATGCAGAAGCCGTCGAGCGATCAGCGTGGGATGGCGAATGGTACCGCCGCGCGTACTTCGACGATGGCTCGCCACTTGGCTCGCGCACCAGCGATGAATGCAAGATCGACTCGATCGCGCAGAGCTGGAGCGTAATCTCCGGAGCGGGCAAACCCGACCGCGCGCGCATCGCGATGCAGTCGCTCAACAAGTATCTCGTCCGGGACGACGCGCGCATCATCATGCTGTTGACGCCGCCGTTCGACAAGACGACGCACGATCCGGGATACATCCAGGGATACCTGCCCGGAGTGCGCGAGAACGGAGCACAGTACACGCACGCCGCGCTGTGGGTGGTGCTTGCGACTGCGTTACAGGGAGATGGAGACCGCGCGCTGGAGCTGTTCCAGATGCTCAACCCGATAACGCATTCGGATACGCCTAAAGCGGTCGATATCTACAAAGTCGAGCCGTATGTCGTGGCCGCAGATGTATATACGGCAAAAGGACATCTCGGCCGCGGCGGCTGGACGTGGTACACGGGGTCGGCCAGCTGGATGTATCGAACCGCGCTGGAGGCGATACTCGGGCTCCAGCAACGAGGCGAGCTCCTGTACATCGAACCATGCATTCCGGCGAGCTGGAAGGGATTCACCGTCGAATACCGGTTCAAATCATCGACCTACGTGATAAATGTTGAGAATCCCAATGGCTTGCAGCGCGGACTTACCGAGCTGACGGTCGATGGGCGCAAGGTCGAGAAAGCCATTTACCTGGCCGATGACGGGAAGACTCACAACGTCACCGCTTCGATGCGGCCTTCTTCGGTTTCGTCGCCTCCTTCTTCGGCTCCGACCCAACAGGAGAAAGCCCGACTATAGCGGGACCGTTGACGACTTTGCCAAAGGGATCGAAGCGCGATCCGTGGCACGGACAGTCCCAGGTCTTCTCGGTGTCGTTCCAGTTGACGACACAGTACAAATGGGTGCAGATGGCCGAGTGCTGGTGGATGTTGCCGCGATCATCGCGATACACCGCAATCTTGCCGCGTCCGCGACCGATTACCGCTCCTTCGCCGGGCTTGATGGCGGCGACATCACCGACATCACCGACCGTGAAGTAATCCTTGTACTGTTCGGCGACGTTCAGATTTTCCCTGACGTATTCCGGCGTTGCGCGAAGCGAGACGCGGGACGGATCGTAGAGCTTTGCCCACTGGTGCTTCCGCCCCTGCACAAGCTCATTGAGGATTATTCCGGCGATAGTTCCGTGGGTCATTCCATTTCCTGAATCGCCGGTGGCGATGTAGATGTGCTCGTCACCGCCCGGATTCCTCCCGATGTATGCCATATAGTCCACGGGCTCCATCACCTGCCCTGACCACTGGTACTCTACGCGCTCGATCATCGGAAAACGCTCGCGGGTCCATTTCTCGAGGCGTGTAAAACGCTCCCCCATGTCATCGGCCTGACCGGTCCTGTGATCCTCACCGCCGACGATGAGAATCTCATAATCGAGCTCGTTGCCCGAGCTGTCCTCGGCCTGCTGCAGGCGGATGTAGTGGTAAGGATCGGGCGTATCCCAGTACAACCCGTGCGGAACCGAGCCACGCGGAACGCGCGCCCCGATGACATAGGTGCGGTACGCAGACTGCTTGCTGTGGATGATCAGCCAATCGTTCACCGGTGTGTTTGTGCATACCACGACATTGTCGGCGCTGATCACGTGCCCGTCGCTCGTCGTAACGCGCGCCGGCTCACCGTCCACAATTTTCTCGGCGTGAACGCCGGAATAGATCTTTCCTCCGTCGCGGAGAATCGCGCGTGCTAGGCCTTTCAGGTACTTGAGAGGATGAAAGGTTGCCTGGCGCGGGAAGCGAAGCGCCGGACCGCTGTCCCAGAAGCTGAAGGGAATGCGATCGATCAGCTGGGTGTCGTTGATTCCGGCGCGATGCGTCGCCTCGAGCTCTCGCTCGAGCTCCTTTCGCTGGCTGTTGCCGCCGAGAAAGAGGTAGCCTTCGACACGCTCAAAATCGCAATCGATGTCCTCCATAGAGGCAATCGTCTCAATGCGATGAATCGCCGACATGTGACTCTCGGCCGCGAGGCGGGCGCCTTCTTCGCCGTGGAGCTTGGCAATGTTGTAGTAGCGGTCGTCCAGGGCCGCCGTGAGATGGGCCGTGGTGCGACCGGTTTCGCCACCCCCGATCGGTCCATCATCTATCAGCACAATCGCGCGACCAGCGCGCGCGAGCAGGTACGCTGTGGTCATTCCGGCGATTCCAGCGCCAATCACGCAAACATTCGTGCGGAGATCCTGACTGAGCGGCTGGAATTGCGGAACTTCGGTGTTAGCCATCCAGACGGAGGTCGTACGACCCGAGTCACTTTGCATAGATCTTATCTGGGGATAATTGGTGCGAGTAGTGCTGCCGGGGAGGAGGCAATGGCGCATAGGACATGCCATGTGCTACTGTAGAATCTGAGCGATTTCCGGGCGACGGAGAATCAATGAGTAAACATTCCAAGCATACGTGGATCGTCGATGTGATTGAAGACGGCTCCGCATCCATCGAAGTGGATGGCCGTACGGTGACGCCTATTCCGCAATGGATGCTGCCGGAAGGCGTAAGAGAAGGCGACGTACTCTCAGTGACTCACGACAGAAGAGAGGGAAAATCGGAGCTTCTCATCGAGACCGATCCGAAAGGGAAGAAGAAAGCACTCGACCGGTCAGCGAGGCAAGTCGCAACCAAGTCCAAGAATGATCGGGGCGGGGATGTCAGCCTGTGATCAGCCCATGTAGCTGAAGTCGACGATCAAGGCGCTGCGCAGTCCAGCTGCCCTGACACGCGATCGCCAGGTCCATCCAGATCAATGCCGCGTCGCTCCGGACTGATGGTGAAGCCTCCACCCACTGTTCCCGGCGAGCGAATCGTGATGGTACCGTTTTGATCGGTGCGGTACCATGGCACGCCGGCCTGTCTGTAGATCTTCTTTGCCTGGGTGTGCATGTGGCCGTAGCCATTTCTGGCCCCGAGTGATGAGACTACCCACTGGGGCCTGATCAGCGAGAGATAACGAGGCGTCACTCCGTTGCAGCTTCCGTGGTGGTCAGCTTTGAGAACATTCACCAGCATGCCGGGATTCTGGTCGTAACCAGCGTCTTCGAACCAGGCAATCTCCTCGCGCTCAGCGTCCCCCGCGAGCCACATCGCGAATGACGCGGAGTCCGGTCCAATGAGCTTGACCGCAGTCGAGCGATTGTTCGATTTTTCGCCATTCGGCATTGGCGCCATGATGTGCAGCTTCGCCCCACCGGTCATCGTGATGGTGCACATCCTCCGTCCATCCGAGCACGGATCATCGGTGTCGCGATAGATCAGGCTGTCATGATCCATTCGCGACAGAATCGAATCGCGCAGAGCCGCAAGCGTCGTCGCGGGAGCCGGATCCTTGTTCTCGAAAAAGTAGCGCACGCGGATATGACGCGAGGTCTTGAAGAGCTCGCGGAGACCGCTGTAGTGATCGAGATGCTGATGCGACAGGATCACGACATCGATTGTGGAGTTGTTGAGATTGAGCGAATCCAGATAGCGGCCAAATTCGGCTGTATCGGGCCCGCCATCGATGATGACGCGACTGGATCCATTTCTTATGTAAGTCGCGTCTCCCTGGCCGATGTCCAACACACGAACGATCAGCTCACGACCGCCGGAATCATTTACGAACCTGGTGACAGGTGGCCGGGCCGGCCTGCGTCCCGCGCGCCGACTATGCGATGTCCGTGCGCCCTTCCCTCGACTCGACTGGGCCTGAATAAAGAAAGCCAACGACACCATTACGGCTGCAACAATCAACGTACGTCTGAGCATGGCTATCGGTCGTTGGCGATCAGAGGGTCAGGGAGAATGTCGATGATCGGCGAGCACTCGGCTGGGTCGTTTCACGGCGTGCGTCATCCATGCATCCAGCGACCACACGGTGTCAGCCGACTATCTGGCGGAGCACCGCTCGGACAGGTGCCGCATCCAGAGCCATAACCTTGAGCGGAAAGGCCATCAACTCGTACATCGTTGGTGTCACTCTTCGCAGATCGAGATTCTCGAGGATCGCGGCATTTTCCGAGAAGAGCATGTGATGAACGGGAAGATTCTTGCTCTCCCTTGGGTCGACCGAGGGTGCGTCGACGCCGAGCAAACGGAGTCCTCGACCGAGCAGCGTTCTGACACAGGACTCAGACAGCGTCGGCCAGTCCTCGGGGAAGGCACCGCTGGCGATCGTGCGTCCGGTACGAAGAAGAAGCCGCTCCACAAAGGGCAGCGACTGGATTTTCTCGAGAGCTTCCATCTCGATTTCTTTGCTGAGACTTGAGACGTCCACCACGATCGCGGGACCGAAGAAAGCGTCCAGAGACAGCTCGTGTGAGCCCGACCACCCTTCGCGGACGTGGATGGGCGCATCGGCGTGGGTACCAACATGCGGACTCGAGCTGAATGAGGAAACGTTCACGCTCGCGCCCGCGCCGATCAATGAAGCCCACCCACACGTGAATGGCGTATCTCCAGGCCACTCGGGTGTGTCGGGGTTTAGCATGACGCTGATGTCGCGAAGGGTCGGCTCGTTACCGTTCACGAGGACGAGCCTACTTCTTTCCCACGAGTTTTTTCGCGGTCTCGACCATTCGATCTACAGTGATGCCGAGCTGGGTATAAATAGTTGCTGCCGGCGCCGATGCGCCGAAGCGGTCAAGACCGAGTATGACCCCGTCATCACCGACCCAGCGGTACCACGACATCGGGTGCGCGGCCTCCATCGCGATACGCCGTACTCCCTTGGGCAACACGGTGTTGCGATACGATTCGTCCTGCCTGGCGAAGAGCTCGTGGCTGGGCATGCTGACTGCACGCGCACGGATGCCGCCAGCTTCCAGCTTCTTCTGCGCATCGAGAATGAGCCCGACCTCCGACCCGCTGGAGATGAGAACCACCTCAGGTGCACCGCCCGGGGCGTCAGCGAGAACGTAAGCTCCTCGTGCTAGCCCGGCCGCCGGCGCGTACTTTGTCCTGTCGATGAACGACAACTTCTGCCGAGTCAGAACCAGGGCGACGGGTCCCTCCTTATGCTTGAGCGCCACGCGCCAAGCCTCGGCGGTCTCTGAAGCATCCGCGGGCCTGATCAGTGTCATATCCGGGATCGCGCGCAAAGTGCTGAGCTGCTCGATCGGCTGGTGGGTTGGGCCATCCTCACCGAGACCGATGGAATCGTGCGTATAAACGTAGATGACGTGGCGACTCATGATACACGCCAATCTGACTGGGGGCCGCATGTAATCGGAGAAGATCAGGAACGTCGCCCCATACGGTATTATGCCGCCGGTCAGGGACATTCCGTTCATGATTGATCCCATCCCGTGCTCGCGAATTCCGAAATGGAAATTGCGACCCCCATAATTCTCGGCGGAGAAACTCGGCTCGCCCTTGATGATCGTGTTCGTCGAGCTCGCCAGATCCGCCGAACCGCCGATCAGCTCGGGGACCTTGCTGGCGATCGCGTTGATGACGATGCCAGATGCAGCGCGGCTCGCCACGTTTCCATCTTTGGCAGTAAACGTCGGAAGCGCGGCCTCCCATCCATCGGGAAGATCCCCGCGCAAACGGCGCTGGAGCTCTTTCTCGAGCGCGGGATTCGCCGCCTTGTAGGCGTCGTAGACTTTTTCCCACTCGTCTTCCGCCTTTGCTCGCTTCTTCGCTGCGTCGCGCCAAGAGCGAAGAGCTTCTGGAGCTACATAGAACGGCTCCTGCGACGGATAGCCGAGCGCCTGCTTGGTGAGCTTGATCTCCTCGACTCCGAGCGCGGAGCCGTGCGCCTCGGCTGTATCGTGCTTGTTGGGGCTCCCGTAGCCGATATGCGACCGTACGACGATCAATGAAGGGCGGGATGCCTCTGCCTTCGCCGCACCGATCGCCCGATTGAGAGCGGTGAGATCGTTGACGTCAGCGACGTGCTGGGTGTGCCAGCCGTAGGCGGCATATCGCGCGGCGGTGTCATCGCTGAAGGTGAGTGCCGTATCGCCTTCGATCGTGATGTGATTGTCATCGTAGAACCCGATGAGTTTGCCGAGCTTGTGATGTCCAGCGAAGGACGACGCCTCATGTGAGACGCCTTCCATCATGTCGCCATCGCTGGCGATGAAGTAGACGTTATGATCGAAGATTTTCTGCTCGCGGTTGAAGACCGCGGCCATGTGCGCTTCTCCGACAGCCATCCCAACCGAATTGCCGATTCCCTGTCCGAGCGGGCCGGTCGTCGTCTCGACACCGGGGGTATGGCTGTACTCGGGGTGCCCGGGGGTCTTGCTCTCCCATTGGCGGAACTGCTTCAGATCATCGAGCGTGAGATCGTAGCCGGTGAGATAGAGCACGCTGTACAACAACATCGACGCGTGGCCCGCTGACAACACGAAGCGATCGCGGTTGAGCCAATTCGGATCCGCGGGATTGTATCGGAGGTGTTGCGTCCAGAGAACGTAAGCGAGCGGCGCAAGCGCCATCGGTGTTCCCGGATGGCCCGAGTCGGCTTTCTGGACCGCATCCATCGACAGAACTCTGATCGCGTTGATGCAGAGCTCCTCGAGCGATTGGCCGGATGCTGACGAAGACGATGTTGCTGATCGCGGAGCGGCCGCGGTATCGGTGGGCTCGGACATTAGTGAACCAGGTGCGCCGTAGGATGGAAATAATGCGGGTTTACAGGAGCTGCCATGCTCGGGAAGAGCATTATTTACAAACTAGCTCATACGCGGGTGCGTTGCAGGGCGAGCCAGTCGGCTGCTTCGCGTATTTCGCTCGGGAGAAGATTGTGACCGCCCAGCTGCCATTTCAGAGTGACCTCGGCGTGCGAGGCTTCGAATAACTCAACCAATCGCTCGACGCTTTTTGTTGGTACGATCGGGTCCATCCGCCCCGCGGATATGAGGACGCCGGCAGCACTTAAGTCCGGGCGCTCATCGGACTCGAACACGACCATCGGGCGCAACAAAATCGCGCCTCGTATCAATCCCGGTTCGATGAACATCACTGTGGACGCGATGTTGGCTCCGTTCGAATAGCCAAGCGCGAAGACGCGCTCAGGATTCAATCCGTATTTCGAGATAGCAGCGCGAATGAAGCGAATAAGCTCCTCACCGCGCGATTTTACCTCTTTCGGGTCGAACACGCCTTCCGCGAGCCGTTTGAAGAAGCGTGGAGCACCGTTCTCGAGAACGTTGCCGCGCGGACTGAGAATCGCGGCGCCGGGAGCTATCGTCTGCCCGATTCCGATGAGATCGTTCTCATCGCCTCCAGTTCCGTGGAGAACGATCAACGTCTCTGCTGAGGCCTTGTCTTCGGCGGGCACGAAACGATGGATGAAACCGATGTCGTCGGTCATGCGTTTGGCCCGCGCAGCTCGATCGGGGTGTGGATGTTCGGCAGGAGCGCCTCGATCTCGAACCGTCGGGGCTCGAGCCAGTCTGGAAGCTTCAATGATTGTCCCAGTGAGTCGAGAGGCTCGTCGATCGCGAATCCGGGACCATCCGTCGCGACCTCGAAGAGCACGCCACCAGGCTCGCGGAAATAAATCGACTTGAAGTAATCGCGATCGAGTTGCGGGGTGACGTTATAGCCGAGTGATGTGAGCTCGGTGCGAAGGCTCATTTGCTCGGCTTCATCGGAGGCACGGAAGGCCACGTGGTGCACGGTACCTGCTCCTATCACTCCGGGCCATATGCCGGGAACACAGCGCAGATCAACGATGGATCCTGGACCACCGTCGCCAGCCGCGTAGCGGAAAATGCTGCCTTGCTCACGTACCAGCCTGAAGCCGAGAGTGTTCGTGAGGAGCTGACCGGTCAGCTCGTTGGCATCGAGCCAGAGGGTGACGGAATAAATGCCGCGAATCGCGTGCTCCGGAGGTATCCCCGCGCCTGACCACCCCATCCGCGCATCTGCAGCGGGATGCGCGACGAGCTCGCCCATGAATCCGTCATGGTCCTTGAAGGCGATGACGCGCTCATCCTCATACCGGGCAGCGGGCTGCGCGAACTCGACCTGCTTCCTTATCAGCCGCTCTATCCAGAAACCGACGGCGCTTGGGAGTATCGCGAACGAGGTAACGGCGACCTGGCCACCGCCCTGTCTTCCTCGCCGCGCGTCCGGCCAGGGAAAGAACGTAAGAATGCTCCCCGGGCTCCCCTGCTCATCGCCGAAGTAGAAATGATAGGTGGTCGGGTCGTCGAAGTTTACGGTACGCTTGACGAGCCGGAGGCCGAGGACTCCGGCGTAGAAATCGAGATTTCTCTGGGGATCGCTCGCGATACCGGTGACGTGGTGAATACCGGCAGTGCGGAAGCTCATCGAATCGATTCTTGCTTAGCTTCTCTTCGGAGTCTCGCGCTTTTCGGTGCTCGTACGGGGAGACCCGCCCTCGCCCCCATATCCACTTTTGTGCTCGCTGGGGTGCGATGGAACGTCTTCAGGGTTGGGTCGACCGGACCGGGTACCCTGTTCGCCGTCGCCTTGGTCTGCAGGGGGTTTGGTACCTTGTTCCTGCTGCCGTCTGGATGCCATAATATCTCCAATCTTTACCCTCCTATTGAAGCAACGGACATGCCGTTTGCTGAGGCATCGATGTGAGCCGTCCCCAGCCTTCGAGAAAGCCAAAAACAAAACGTTTTCGCAGTCTGAGCGATCCGAACACGCTCAGCGAGCTCGCGTTGCGGCTGAAAGAGGGAATTTATATAACGACGCTCGATGGTGACATCATCGATGCAAATCCGGCGTTTCTGGAGATGTTCGGCGTCGAATCGCTGGACGAGCTGAGAGGATTCCGCACCAGCGATTTCGTCCGGCCTGAAGTGAGAGCCCGGGAGATGGCGCTACTCGAGCGCGATGGCTCGGTTCGCGACATCGAGTTTCAGGTCACGCGTCGCGATGGAGAAGTGAGGACGGTCGTCGACAGCGCATTTCTCTCAGTCGATCCGAAGACTGGCGATAAGTACTGTCACGGTATTCTCGTTGACATCACGCAGCGAAAGGAGCTTCAGACCCAGCTACTCGAGCTGAGCATCCGGGATCCGCTCACTGGCTGCTACAATCGTCGCTACCTCAATACAGTCACGCGGCAGTGCGAAGCGCAGCCAAAGGGAGAATGGGGCTGCATCTATCTCGACATTGATCACTTCAAGCAGTACAACGACACGAATGGTCACGCCGAGGGCGACAGCGTGCTGGTGAAGATGGCCCGCTTTCTCATGCGCCATGTCCGCGCAGAGGAAGCGGTAGTGCGAGTCGGTGGCGATGAATTCCTGGTTGTACTCTGCGACTCCGGCGCGGACCAAACTGATCACATCGCTGCCCGACTGCGTACGGCGGCGGCAACTTCGGCACCCGTGCCTTTCTCGATGGGATGGGCAGCGCGCAGGAACGGGGAGAGCTTCGAGACCACAATGGTTCGTGCAGACCAGAGGCTGCTGGAAGTCAGAGTGGATGAGCGGCGTCCCCTCCACAAGCGTCGGAAAAGGAAGCCAAAGGTCAGTTAGCCCGCCGTAGCGGGGGCCAATTTCCAGAAAGCCACCAAGGGCGCCAGGCGTGTGTAAGTGAAGCTCCGACACACGTCCCACAGTAGAACCCTTTCTACTGGTGTCTCATGCGCACATTTCTATTGTTGGCCGCTCTCAGCATTCCGAGCCTCGTCTCCTCGCAGATCGTGGAGGGCCCGCCTGGATGGCCATGTCCGGCTCCTCCATGCCGGCCCGGTGTGCCGTGTCAGAGACCGATATGCCAGATCCAATCTCCGTACGTCGTCCGACAGAGCAGCGACGTGCGTGTCGAGCTCGTCGATCGCGTGCTTCGCTACGAAGTCACTGAGACATTCATAAATCGTGGAAGCAGAGTCGGGGAGGCGGACTTCATGTTTCCGCTGCCGAAGGGTGCAGCGTTCCAGGACCTCAAGCTCTCCATCAACGGAGACATGGTCTCCGGCGAAACAATGAATGCCAATCAGGCGCGCCAGATCTATGAAGAGATCGTTCGACGCCAGCGAGATCCCGCCCTTCTCGAATGGATGGGATATGGACTGCTTCGGGCCAGAATCTTTCCAATCGCGCCGGGGGAGCAGAAAAAGGTCGTCGTGCGTTTTCAGACTGTAGCCGAGCGCGAAGGAGATGCGCTGAGGGTCGACTACTTTCGCGGAATGCGGAACACTCAGCGCGAGCTGAGCCAACAGCCTGAGGGAAGGACGTCGTTTGTACTCATGTATCCGGACGAGCCGATGTACGGAAGGGCGTACTCCCCGACACACTCGCTCTACGAGGGCGGATACGTCAGAGACAGAGAAGACTCTGAGGATCATTTTTTCGCCTCGAACGTTCGCAGTTCAATGCGCAGGGTCGAGGTTCGCGACGCGAGGGGCGAGGTAACGATCCTGATTCCTGTTCGCCGCTCGACGAGCGCGTCGATCGCGCTGCTGGCGAATGCGCCCGGTAACGGCGATGGATTTGCGCTCATCACACTGTCGCCGCCGTCGGTCCGGCCGCGCCCGGTTCCGCGAGACCTGACTTTTGTCATCGACGTCTCGGGCTCGATGTCCGGCCAGAAAATCGAGCAGGCGCGCGCCGCAGGCAAGCAGATTCTGAACACCCTGTCGCCGATAGATCGATTCAGGCTGATCGACTTCTCCAGCGATGTACGGACGTTCCGCGATGGCTTCTCGACTGCGACGCGTGAGAACCTTCGCGCAGCGGAACGATATCTGGATCAGCTCGATGCGCAGGGATCTACCAACATCTCAGGCGCGCTCGATGAAGCTCTGTCCACCTCGGCTCAGCCCGGGCGACTGCCGATCATATTGTTTCTGACCGACGGCCAGCCTACGGTGGGGGAGCGCGACCCGTCAGTGATCGCGTCGCACGTCGCTAAAGAGAGGGGATCGCGACGCCTGTTCACGTTTGGAGTCGGAGCTGATCTCAACGTGTCCCTCATCGAGCAGCTGGCGATCGAAGGCCGTGGCACCGCGAGTTTTGTGCGGCCGGAGGAATCGGTCGAGCGCGCTGTGGGAATCGTGGCGAGCAGGCTGACCAGTCCTCTCGTTACCGATGTCCGCGTCCACGGTGATGGCGTGCGTCTTCTCAAGATGCACCCGTCGGGGCCGGTGGACATATTTGCGGGCGAGGACCTCGTGATTCTCGCACGCTACAGCGGGAGCGGTGATGCAGTCGTGCGCTTCGATGGACAGACGACCAATGGTCCAGTGAGATGGAGCTCACGTGTCAGCTTTCCTGACCGTTCGCGCGAGAACCCATTTGTGGCGCGGCTCTGGGCGACACAGAGAGTGGGATATCTGAGCGCGGAGAAGAGGAAGCATGGCGGCTCGCAGGAGATCGACGACGAGATCCGCGATCTGGGAGAGCGTTTCGGGATCCCGACAGAGTTCTCGTCCTATCTGGTGGTGGAACCAGGCGTGAACCGCCGCAGGGACATCGGCGCTGGGGGCGTAATGCTCCAAGGCGTGGTGACTACCGGCTCCGCAACGGCAGCTCCAGCCGCCGTTCAATTCGAAGCGGCGAAGCAGGCGGCCGCGCAACGCTCGGTCACCAGCCTTTCGATGGCCGACGAAGCCGACTTCAGCGGCTACCCCGGTGCGCGCCAGGGCGGCAGCGTCACCCGAGTCGGCAATGTGACCTTCGTATTGCGCGATAGTATCTGGACCGACGTTCGGTACAAGAAATCCGGAACGATACTGCGGGTAAAGCCGTTCTCGGACGCCTATTTCAAGCTGGTCGAAATGGTGCCCGAGCTACGCGAGCCGTTCTCCGTTGGCGAGCGCATCATAGTAGCCGGGCGCAGCATGGCTATCGAGCTGACTCCGCTCGGCGCGGAGCGTCTGACGGATCGCGATACGGCTCTGATAAGGAACAACTGGTAATCGAGTGACCGACGTCGACCGACTCTTCCGAACGTACAACGCCGCGTTGGTGCGATATCTGACGCGGCGTTTGGGAGATCGCGACTGGGCGGAAGAAGTCGCGCAGGAGACATTCGTGCGCGCTCTCAGGCAGACTTCGATACAGAACGAGCGGGCGTGGCTCTTCGCGGTGGCGACGAATCTCGTGCGGGATGAAGCGAGGAAGGATATGAGGCGCCGAAAGCATCTGGCATTACTGGCGGAAGAGGAACGCGAGGCGATGGTCGAGCCCGAGGAAACGACCATTGAGCGCGCGCAGGAGGCGGCGATGGCGCGCAAGGCAGTCGATGCCCTCGCCGAAAGAGACCGGCTCGCGCTTCTGATGCGCGAGGAAGGCTTGGACTACAATGAGATCGCTGAAGCATTACAGCTCTCTCCAGGATCCGTGGGAACCACGCTGTCGCGTGCGCGCCGTCGGCTGGTGGAGAGCTACGAGGCTTTGCAGAAGAGTCGAGAAGAGAGAGAAAAAAATGCAGCATCTTGACGAAGGGACGATTCATTCCTGGCTGGACGGCGCCTTGAGAGCTGAGGAAGCCGCGCGCGCGGAAGCGCACGTGGCTGAGTGTCCTCAGTGCGCGGCAGCTGTCGCGGAGGCGCGGGGTTTCATCGCTGCCTCGTCTCGGATACTTACCGCGCTCGATCACGTGCCGCGCGGTGTCGTGCCGGCAGCATCGCCGGTGAAATGGTACAATCGGTCAGCGTGGCGCGCGGCGGCGGCTGTGCTGGTTGTCGCAGTTGGAAGTTTGGTCGTCGTTAGAAACAGCGAGCGCAGTACGGTTGCTGCACCGACTCTCATCAGTAGTGCTGCCGATTCTCAATCCGCGGTGACACCGCCACAAATCACGGCGGCATCGCCCAGACCAACTGCGACGAGCAAACTGCAGGCACCACCTCCAGCTACACCGGCGGCACAGCGTGCGATTGCTTCCGGCGCGGCTTCCTCCAACAAGCCAACTGCTGAAGCGGACTTCTCCAAACAAGCCGGTAACGCGGAGCCCAGTGCCGTCGCGCGCCAAAGGACACAGAATCAAGCGGCCAGTAGTGCAATCGACGGGTATGCTGCCGCCCCCGCTCAAACTGCGGGAGGCGTGACAGCACTGCAATCCGCTCCTTCGTTACGCGTGGCGGGAGTGAGCACCGTGGACTCAGCAAGCGGGCAACCACCGCTAAAAGTGGTTGGAACGCCGAGATTGATTGGAGCAAAGGTGACGTTGTACGAAGTAGCACCTGGCGATACGGTCACTTTCACCGAGCCGTCGAACGTTCAGCTGAACGCTGTAGTCACGACCGGTATTGCCTCGGCGGAACCACAGGCGCGCCGGTCGATGGAAAAATCAGCGCCAACAGCCGCCATGCGAGCGGCATCCCCATCTTCGGCTGTACGACCACTGCAAGTCGAGGTCGCGAACGGAGTGACCACGATCAGCTGGCCGGACGCGTCTACCGGCAATATGCTGAGACTCTCCGGGCGGATGTCCGTGGAGCGCCTCAAGGAAATCAAACTCAGGATCGAGCGGGAAAGAGCTGCGGCAGCGGTAAAGAAAAAGCCCTAGCTGCTCATGTTGCGGGATTCGCGTCCTGCGACATCCCCATCGAGTGATATCCCTTGTCCACGTATACAATGGTGCCGGTGATACCGCTCGCCAGAGGGCTCGACAAAAATGCCGCGGTATTGCCGACTTCTTCGGCCTCCAACGGATCGGTGAGCGGAGAATTCTGGGCGCAGTACTCCACCATCTTCTCGATGATTCCAATGGCACTCGCGGCGCGCGACGCCAGAGGACCGGCCGAGATCGTGTTGACCCGAATGCCGTACTTGCGGCCGGCCTCGAAGGCGAGTGTTCGAGTGTCACTTTCGAGCGCCGCTTTCGCCGATGACATGCCACCGCCGTAACCGGGGATCACGCGTTCGCTCGCCATGTAGGTGAGCGAGAGGAATGACCCGCCCTTTCGCATCAGCGGCGCCAGCCGCGAAACCATCGACACCAGCGAATACGCGCTGACGCTCAGCGCCGTGAGATAGCCAGGCCGGCTCGTCTCGATAAGCGGCTTTTTTACTTCCGGCCCGTTGGCGAGGGAATGGATAACGATATCCAGGGAATCCCGACCGAAATCCGCCTCGAGTTGGCGAGCCAGGCCGTCGATGCTGAAATCGTCGGTATCCTTGTAGCGTTTGTTCGACCGGATGTTTTCGGGGGCGTCGGCAAGGGTGTCGTAGGCCGCGTCGAGCGGGTAGACCTTCTCGAACTGGAGAAGCTGTCCGCTGGATAACTTTCGCGACTCGTCCATCTTGCCGCGCTCCATGAGGTTCATGAAGATGTTGAGGGCGGGCGGCCAGGTCCCTACGGACACGTTAGCCCCCGCTTCAGCGAGAGACTTGGCGATCGCGAACCCAAATCCGGCGTCATCCGCGACCCCGGCAACGAGTGCGCGCTTGCCGGCGAGGTCGATATTCAGCATTCGGGTGATATCGCGATTCGAAGCACGATTTACAAGGGGTAAGAGATTTGCATTCCGGAAACCGGGCAGGACATTCATAAACGTTCAACGGGAGACGTTCTTGTTCGTAAAGCCGCTACGTATTGCGCTGGTTTGCCTGACTCTGGGAACCACTGCGCAAGCGCAGGTTCAGGACACCATCGGGACGAAGTCGCCGCTTTTTGTCGGCAAGGATCTGATCCTGTTGGGAGCATTTACGGTCGGCACGGTGCTGGTCGCGCCGCTCGACTTGAAGGTTGCCAATAGACTTCAGGATTCGGCAACTCAGGCAAACAGGTTTCTTCACCATGCCGCAACCAATTTTCGCTTGCTCGGCGATCCCGGCTCGTTCGTCACCGGCACGGCGGTGTATCTGATTGGCCGCGCCCAAGGGAACCGGCGCGTCGAATCAGTTGGGCTGCACAGCGTCGAGGCAATCCTGTTGGCGGATGTTCTTGGCGGCGCGATAAAACTCACAGTGGGAAGACAGCGTCCGTTCGTCGACGTGAAAACCCCGGACAATTTTCAGCTCTGGAGGGGTTTTAAGGGCGACCAATGGCGCTCTTTTCCTTCGGGGCACACGATTACTGCCTTTGCATTCGCGTCGACCGTGACCCGCGAGTCCAAATTCTGGCGGCCGGGCGCGACCTGGTACGTGGGGACGGTGTTTTACGGAGGCGCCTCGCTGGTAGGCCTGTCCCGCATATATAACAACCAGCATTGGGCGAGCGACGTGATGGCCGGGGCGGCAATCGGCACACTCGTTGGGCTCAAGGTGGTGAACTACACGCACTCAAACCCGGGAAATCGCCTCGACAAAGCGCTGATAAAGGGTAAGAGCTCCGCATTCCAGGCCAGTCCCGTCCTGTTCTCCATTCAGTTCTGATGCTCGGCCATGCTCCAATCGCGAGCTATGCTTGCCCCTGAATGGAATCTTCATTCTGGCGGAGCTGCCCGCCGAGATAGCGGACCAGGTACGCGCGATCAACGAGCGGTATGACCCCAGGCTGTCGCGATACAAACCGCCCCACCTAACGCTTACCGGTTCCTCAGGTGCGGGTCCGATACCACCATCTGTGGGCGTTGAAGAGATGCGGGAGAAGCTGGAGCCGATCACGGATGATACGGCGCCCATTACGCTCTCATTCCAGCCTCCACAGAGATTCATGCAGACGAACATCATCGTGCTGCCGCTCGATCCGCACGGTCCGCTAAGGATCCTTCATGACAGGATCATCACAAGCGGACTGCCGTTTACGCGGGCGCGGTACACTTTTAGCCCACATTCCACCTTGAGCCTCTACCAATCGCTCGATGAGAAGGCGATCGGTGAACTGCTCAAGACCAGAATACCGGAACCGTTCGTGATAAGCGCAATCCAGCTTTATCACACACGAGATCCACAACCTTCACGGAAGCTCCTGGAGCTGCCACTAACCGGTGGATCTCAGAAAGATTGAAATCGCGTGGCGCGGACTATGGATGCGCCTGCTCGGCTCGATGCTCCCGGGGCCGCGGGAGGCAACGCTTCCGTTGGCGACAAACTCCGAGTATCGCGTCCTGATTATTCGCTACGAGCGGATTGGCGACATGATCATGGCGACGTCGCTCATTCGGAACATTGCAAACGCCCTTCCGAGCAGAAAAGTGGACGTGCTCGCGACGGCGGCGACGGCCCCGGTTCTGGAGGGCAATCCCTACGTAGGAAAGGTCTTCACGCTAAACCGGGGCTCGGTGCGCAGCTACAGGGAGGTCATGAAGCAGCTCAGGCAGGCGCGGTACACGGTCATGGTTGACGGAAGAATCAACAACCCACCGATATTCACGTCGACACCGCTGTTGATGTACGCCGGCCGCGCCCGGTTCAGGGTAGGGGCACACGGAAACAAGAAACCCCGCATCTATAATGTCGCAGTGCCTGAGTGGAACCGCATCGACCACTACATCGAAGGCTCGAAGCAGCTCGCTGTGCCATTCGGTGTGAATCCGGCGAGCGTTGACTGGCAGCCGGAGATATTTCTCTCTTCAAAAGAGCGCGCTGGAGCCGAGGAGATGTGGAAGGAAGCCAAGTCACTGGTCTCTTCTGGAAATGCTGAGCCTGAAACCGGAGCTAAAAGGCTACTCGTAAATCTCTCGGCATCCGAGCCAAAGCGAAGATGGGCCGACGGCAAATTCATCGTCACGCTGCAATCAGCTCGTGCGCGATTCCCCAATATGCCGATGATCGTCATGGGACTTCCGAGTGAGTGGGAGAGCGTGCAAAAAGTTGCTAACGAGGTACGCGCACTGCCGGCGGAGACGCCCAAACTGCGCGACGCGTTCGCGCTCGTTGGAACTACCGATTTGGTGTTCACACCCGACACCAGTATCTCGCACGCCGCATCGGCATTTCGGAAACCTTCGTTGGTTTTACTCAAACGCGAGCATCGACCATACGCACCGTACAACACACCCGGCGAGGTCCTCGCCTGGAATGAGGAAGAGATCCAGCAGCTGCCCCACGAGAGGGTCGCCAAGGCCCTTGGCAAGTTATTGGCGGATTTCGGGGGTTAACCAGCAGCTACCGGGATCGTCTAATGAGATACGGACGTTCGACATTGTCTCCTTGTCTCTTACCGGAAGGCGGTAACGGCATGCCCCGCACCTTCTTCAGGCACTCGACGATAGTCGCCACGCTCATCGTAGCTGTCTCAGGCCGACTCTGCGCTCAGCATTCGCACGATCACTCAGATCCGGCGACGCCCACCGCGCCCGGGTCCGCGTCGGCCGATCCGATAGCCGGCATGACTGGCGACTGGAAGATGGCGGCGATGGCCAAGCACATGGCCTACTCGGGCACGAGGCCGTTCAGGGCTCAGGATTCTGTGCGGGCCGCCTATGTGATCAATGAGCTTCGCCAGGCGATCGCGAAGTATCAGGATGTGAAGGTGGCAGAGGCGGACGGCTACAAGATGTTCGCGCCCGAGATCAAGAATCAGCCACAGTACCATTTCACAAAAGGCCTGAACGCGGTGCGCAATCAGTTCGGCTTCGACCCCGCGCGTCCGACCTCGCTTCTATATAAGAAGGATGGGCGGGATGAATTTCACTTGATTGGCGCGATGTACACCGCTTCGAAGCGCACATCCGAAGAGGATCTCAACGCGCGCGTTCCATTGAGCATTGCCCACTGGCACCGGCACATCAACTGGTGCGTTCCCCCGCGCGGACAGAAGGACCAGTGGTACCAGACGAGAAATGGTCGACCGGTGTTTGGTCCGCTCGGTGTCGCGACCGAGACAGAGTGCAAGGATGCGAGTGGGCGCTTCATTCCTCAGGCATTCGGCTGGATGCTTCACGCCAACACCTTTGCGGGCAACGATCTCAAGTCTATCTGGCACGACGATCACATGAGGGACCACGATCACGCCATGCTCGGGGATGCCAAGTAAGAGCTGCGGACTGCGGACCAACCGCACTGCTGACTGCTGACTAATTGCGGATTGGGAGACTTACTACGGATTGCTGACTACTGCGGGCTGACTGCGAATTCATGCAACTGACCGATGGATTAGTCACGCAGTTCGCAGTTAGTCTCCCAATTCGTATTTAGTCAGCAGTCCGAAATGCAGTTGGTCCGCAGTCCGTACTCCGCAGCAGTTGCCCGGCACCTTAAATTGTGTCGGATGCCTCCACAATTCATTTACGTAATGAAGGACTTGCGCAAGGTCGTTCCGCCATCGCGGGAGATTCTGCGCGGGATCTGGTTGTCCTTTTATCCCGGGGCCAAGATCGGCGTCCTGGGCGCCAATGGTGCGGGCAAGTCCTCGCTGCTCCGCATCATGGCCGGTGTCGACCACGACTTTCAGGGCGAAGCCTGGCCCCATGAAGGAACGCGGATCGGATATCTGTCGCAGGAGCCTCAGCTCGATGCTTCCAAGAACGTCAAGGACAATGTCGAAGTAGCGGTAAAGCCGACTCGCGATCTTCTCATAAAATTCGAGGAGATCTCCAACAAATTCGCCGAGCCGCTGTCGGACGACGAGATGACGAAGCTGCTCGATCAACAGGCGAAGGTGCAGGAGAAGATCGACGCCGCCAACGCCTGGGATCTGGACCGGAAGATCGAGATCGCGATGGATGCTCTGCGACTTCCGCCTGCCGATGCCGATGTGAGCAAGCTGTCTGGCGGAGAGAAGCGACGGGTGGCGCTCTGTCGAACGCTGCTCGAAGAGCCGGACATGCTACTTCTCGACGAGCCCACCAACCATCTGGACGCTGAATCGGTCGCGTGGCTGGAGAGATATCTGGCGGAGTTTCCGGGAACCGTGGTTGCAGTGACTCACGATCGCTACTTCCTCGACAACGTCGCTGGCTGGATTCTCGAGCTGGATCGCGGAGCAGGCATCCCGTACGAGGGAAATTACAGCGCGTGGCTGGATCAGAAGCGCACGCGCCTGGCAACGGAAGAGAAGCAGGCGTCCGCGCGCCAGAGAACACTGGAGCGCGAGCTGGAGTGGGTGCGGATGTCACCGCGTGCCCGGCAGACCAAGAGCAAAGCGCGCATTCAGAAGTACGAGGAGCTGGCGACAGCGGCTGAAGGCGAGAAGATCATGCAGAACGAGATCGTGATCCCACCGCCCGCTCGGCTCGGGAACGATGTCGTAATAGCCAAGGGTTTGAAGAAGGCGTATGGCGACAACGTTCTGTTCGATGATCTCTCGTTCTCGTTGCCGCGCGGAGGAATCGTCGGAATCATCGGAGCGAACGGTGCGGGCAAGACCACGCTGTTCAAGATGATTGCCGGAAGGGAAAAGCCAGACGGCGGCTCGTTGACCGTCGGCGACACGGTGCAGCTTGCTTACCTCGATCAGACGCGCGAGCTGAATGACGCGAATACGGTATACAAGGAAGTGAGCGAAGGGAACGACGTGATAATGGTCGGGAAACGCGAGATGCAAACGCGGGCGTATCTGGCTCAGTTCAACTTCAAAGGTGCGGATCAGCAGAAGAAAGTGAAGGATCTATCGGGCGGCGAGCGGAACCGACTGCACCTGGCGAAGCTGCTAAAGTCGGGCGGTAACCTGCTCCTGCTTGACGAGCCGACGAACGATCTGGACGTCGATACTCTGCGCGCGCTCGAAGAAGCGCTGGTGGATTTCCCGGGCTGCGGAGTCGTGATCTCGCACGACCGGTGGTTTCTCGATCGAATCGCGACGCACATACTCGCGTTCGAGGGAAACTCAGAGACGGTGTGGTTTGAAGGCTCGTACCGCGATTACGCAGAGGATTTCAAGAGACGGAAGGGTGCGGATGCGGATCGGCCGCACCGGATAGCGTATAGGAAGCTGGTACACCACTAAGCGAGCGCGCCTTGCACCGAAGCCCTGCCTTCCGCAGCATATGTGATCCCGAATTCCCGGAGACATCATGAAGCCACTCGGTTGGATTGGCGTACTTCTCATCGTCGCGGGCATTGTCGTCGTCGCGATGCGCGGAATACCGTATACAAAGAGCCATAACGAAGTCGAGGTCGGACCTCTGAAGGTCACTTCGCAGGAGCGCGGCATGGTGCCACCCATCGCCGGGGTCGTCGCTATAGTAGCTGGTGCCGTGCTCGTTTTCGCGGGACGGAAGTCAGTCTAGCGCCTCGGTCCACGCGCACCAGGGCCGCGGTCGTCGTGAACTCCGAGCCACTCTCTCGTCATCCGGGCAACGCGCTCGGCTGCCGGCGGATCGAGATTCGCGAGAACGACGAGATCGTAGCCGCCCGGGAGAGCTCCTTCGACGACTCCGTTGATGCCGCCTGATCCGCCCGCGACTCCGAGTCCCGCTGGAACCCCATTCGGAATGCGATGCTCTCGCAGCGCCTTCAGAAATTTGAGAAGGTCCTGCGCAGTCGAATAACCACCGCCAGCGGAACTCCCACGTCCAGGAAGTTCCTGCGTGTTCCGGTGCAGTGGCGCGCCCGGCGAAGCGTCCTCCCTACCGGTAGTGTATCCGATCGCTGTATTGGGCGGCAACGAGTCTGCGAAGAAGGAGCCCGTGCGCGTCATGTTCGCGGGCCGGAAGATGTGTTCGTGCACGTAGGTGTAATAGTCCTGGCCGGATAGCCGCTCGATCAGGAGTCCCAGCACGACGTATCCGGCATTCGAGTATGCGTTGCCGGTTCCCGGCTCGAATTGCGGCGGCTCATTAACGAAGAGCGCGAGATAATCCTTGAGGGTGCGTACATCGTGCCTAGTCCCACCAGCCGGCAAGTCGAAGATGTTGCCGCCGATTCCTGATGTGTGTCGCATCAATTGGCGGATCGTGATCTTGTTCGCGACCGCCTTATTCGGATAATCGGGCCAGTAGACAGCGAGCGTCGAGTCAAGATTGAGCTTCCCTGTGGCGCTGAGCTGAAGAATCGCAATCTGGGTAAAGACCTTGTTGATGGAGCCGAGGTTGAAGGCCGTTTCCAGGTTGTTGGCAATACTGCGTTCACGATCGGCCATCCCGTATGCGCGCTGGAAAACCGGCACCGCGTTCTTCGCCAGCACCGCGACACCAGCGAACTCGCCAGCTTTGACGAGACTGTCGAGCGAGCTCGATAACCGTCGTACCAGCTCGGCTTGAGAAATCGGAGATGGGCGAGTCAGCTGCGCACCAGTCGGCGCTTGCTGTGCCGAAATGGAGCCTCCGAGGAGCGACATCGGAACGAGTAGCCGGAGAATGGTTGTCATAACTCGTTAGGCAGGCACACGTGTAAATGGTTGCCTCACTCCGCTGTCGTGCGCCAACTCAGTCGGAGATAGATTCTAGCGATGTTCCTGACCACTCTGGTCGCGGCCGCTTTGCTCCAGGATTCGCTGCCCGTCTACGACGGACGCGCCAACCGCACTCATGTCGATGTGCCGAGGATCGAGGCGGTCGCGAACATCGACGGCAACCTCGACGACGCCGTGTGGCGCCGAGCGGCTCGGCTCACCGGCTTCTCGCAGTATCAGCCTGTCGATGGACGTCCGGCAGACGAGCCTACGGAAGTTCTCGTCTGGTACTCCCCAGATGCGATCTACTTCGGAATCAAGGCGCGCGAGATCCACGGCAACGTCGTGCACGCCACACACGCCAACCGGGACAACATCGACAGCGAGGATCAGGTCCAGATCCTCCTCGATACCGACAACTCACGCCAGATCGCGTTCCTCTTCGGCGTCAATCCTTACGGCGTTCAACAGGATGGAACGCGGAGCGCACAGTTCGCGGGGGGCGCCGGAGGTCCTCAGGCAACAGGCGGCGGCTTTCGGAACGTCAATCCGCTGGAAGGGAGCGTAGACCTCAATCCGGATTATTTCTTCGAGTCGAAGGGGCGTCTGGTCGAAGGCGGGTATGAAGTCGAGATACGGATACCGTTCAAGAGCCTTCGCTATCAGGATGCGAGAGTGCAGAGTTGGGGAATTCACATCCTCCGGCGCATACAGCATTCCGGGTTTCAGGATACATGGGCCCCGGCGGTCCGCGCCAACGCAAACTTCCTCGCTCAGTCGGGAAGTCTGGATGGGCTGCATGATCTGCAGCGCGGGCTGGTTCTCGAAGCGACTCCGACTCTCACCGCGCACGCGGACCGCTCGCCGACACTCGGTAATGGACGCGACTATCAGCGAAAAGGCGAGCTGGGTGGCGATGTGCGGTGGGGCATTCGTCAGAACCTGAGCCTCAACGCGACGATCAATCCTGATTTCTCCCAGGTCGAAGCCGACGTGGGACAGGTGCTGCTCAACGAGCGGTTCGCGTTGTTCTATCCGGAAAAGCGGCCGTTCTTCCTCGACGGACTCGAGCTTTTCGATACTCCCAACCAATTGATCTACACTCGGCGAATCGTCGCACCGTTGGGTGGCCTCAAGCTCACCGGAAAACTCGCGGGGACAAACATTGCGTCGATGGTGGTGGGAGAGGATCGGCAGTACTCTTGGGAAGGGAATCATTCGCCGTTGTTCGGAGTATCGCGACTGCGATACGACTATGGCTCCAGCAACACACTCGGTGCGGTGCTCACGACTCGGGAAGATGGCGTCAACTACTCGCGCGTAGCCGCCGGCGATTTCCGGTTTTATCACTCGAAGCTCTACTGGGCGCAGTTCCAGGCTGCTGGATCGTGGACCGACAGCCTGCGCAACCGTCGGAATGGAGCCATTTACCAGGCCGATTGGGACCGCACCGGCCGCGCGTGGGGCTTTCACTACACTCTGAGATCTCTCGACCCCAGCTTCAACGCCGCCGCCGGCTTCGTGAATCGCACTGGGATTATCGAGGCAAGGGCATTCAACCGAACGAGTTTTTATGGTGCTCCTGGTGCGTTGGTGCAGACGTACGGGGCGTTCTACTCGTTGGATCGAATCTGGAGCAATGCCGGAGCGGGGCACGGGTTGGCCGAGAGCAACGAGGCGATCCTGCCGAGCGCAACGCTTCGGGGAGGATGGCAGCTGAGCGGCGCGCTGGGTCACAGCTATTTTGCATTCGACCCATCGCTGTATACGGGATTGACCGTGCAACGATCGGTCGGAACGCTGATAGATACCGCGGCGTTCATCGTGCCCGCGCCGGAAAAGAACGAGTTGAGCGGATCGTTCAGGGTGACGACGCCCACCTACCGGCTCCTGACCGGAACGGCGAGCGTCACCAAGGGCCAGGTTCCGATTTTTCGCGAAGCCGCGCCCGGCAGCAGCTCGAGGATAGACGCCACGCTCGACATCCGTCCAACCACCGCAATTCGAAGCTCGCTTCAGTTTTCGCGCCTGACCATCGCCCAGAAATCGGATGGCTCGCGATTCTCGTCGGAGACGATTCCACGCATCAAGGTCGAGTACCAAGTGAGCCCACCGATTTTCTTGCGGCTGGTCGGTCAATACGCGGCGCGGTCCCGAGCGCCACTCCAGGATCGGAACGGAAATCCGATTCTCGTGAACGGCGTGATCGACACCGGCAGCATGGTCAACGAATTCTCGACTGACTGGTTGTTCAGCTATCGTCCGGTGCCTGGGACTCTGGTGTATCTGGGGTACGGGTCGACGCTCAATGAGCCGCGCGAATTCCGATTTCAGGATTTGCAGCGCACGAGGGACGGGTTCTTCGGTAAGATCAGCTACTTGTTCCGTCTCTAGGTACCTTTCAAGACAGTATCCACTCACTTCATTAAATCAGGGCGCCACTCTGCCGTTCTCTTCATTAAAGCTCCACCCCAGTCTCCACAAAGGTCTCAAAGAGCTGGGCTTCCAGCGACCGACTCCAATTCAAGCTGAGGCAATACCCGCCGCACTCGAGGGCCGCGATGTTCTCGCCTGCGCGATGACGGGTAGCGGCAAGACCGCCGCATTCGTCCTGCCGATCCTGCACCATCTCATCGATAAGCCGCGTGGGAAAACCCGCGCGCTGATCGTGACGCCGACACGAGAGCTCGCTGCGCAGATTCTTACCGCGCTCGACTCGATGGCGGTTCATACTCCGATAACAGCCGCTGCGATCTATGGCGGTGTGGGCATGGCGCCGCAGGAACATGCAATGCGTGCTGGAGTCGATGTTCTCGTCGCTACCCCCGGACGCCTTCTCGACCATCTCAGCTCGTCCTACGCGACTCTCAAAAACGTCGAACTTCTCGTGCTGGATGAAGCCGACCGAATGCTGGACATGGGGTTTCTCCCCGACATCAAGCGCATCCTCAAGCTGGTGCCGACGAAGCGGCAAACGCTCCTCTTCAGCGCGACAATGCCGCCGCCAATCGCCGCTCTCACACGAGAGATGCTGCACAATCCGCTGATGATCGACCTGGGCCGGCGCTCGCTGCCGGCGGTCGGAATCACCCAGGCGGTCTACCCGGTCAAGCAGGATCTGAAAAAGGACCTACTGCTTGAGCTGCTCAATCGCGGTGAAATGACGCAAGCGCTGGTGTTTACGCGCACCAAGCACCGCGCGAATCGCCTGGCCGAGCAACTGGTGAAGCGCGGCATCAAAGCGGAACGGATTCATGGAAATCGCTCGCAGGGCCAGCGCACCGCGGCACTCGCCGGATTCAAGAATGGGCAGTACAAAGTTCTCGTCGCGACGGACATCGCTGCGCGCGGAATCGACATCGAGGCGCTCGGGCACGTAGTCAACTTCGATGTGCCGCAGGCACCGGATGATTACATCCACCGCGTGGGACGCACGGCTCGCGCGGGCGAGGTGGGAGATGCTTTCACGTTCGTGGCGCCGGACGAGCAGAACGATCTGCGCGCGATCGAGAAGGCGATTGGCAAGCGGCTGCCGCAGATCACTATTCCCGACTTCGATTACAATGCACGGCCGGAAGGTCGTCTGGAGATTCCGATCGGCGAGCGTATCGCGGCGATTCGAGGCAGAAAGGCGGATGAGCGGGCGCGATCAAGAGCAAAGGCGAATGGACAGGGCCGTCCGGCGCGTAGCCAAGGTGGGCGGCCAGCGCAAAACTCACAGGAATCGGGGTCGCGCAGCGGCAGCTCGCGTACCGGGCGATCACGCCTGCGGCACCGCGGCCGGTAGGACAACCGCAACTGAAGACTACCGGCCGAGTCAGATGTTGACTGCTTTCATTCCTCCTTCGGCATAGCGCGCGCCCGCAGCTGCTCCTCTTGGCGCCGCGGCGTCAATCCTTCTGAGATCATTTTCGGATAGCACGACGTCGAGCGCACCGACATTCTCTTCGACCCGCTTGGGATGCCGTGTGCCCGGAATCGGCACAATGTCGTCTCCTTGGGCGAGCACCCACGCCAGCGCGAGCTGGGCCGGAGTGCATTTGTGCTCTTTCGCGATCTCTTCGACCTTCGCGACCAGCTCCAGATTCTTCTGGAAGTTGTTTCCCTGAAAGCGCGGATTCTGTCTCCTGAAATCATCTTCGGACAGATCTTCGATCCGCTTGATCTGTCCGGTGAGAAATCCGCGACCGAGCGGACTGTAAGCGACGAAACCGATGCCAAGCGTTCGGAGGGCGTCGAGCAGTCCTTCCTCCGGATCGCGCGTCCACAGCGAATACTCGGTTTGCACCGCACTGATGGGATGAACCTTTTGGGCTCGGCGAATCGTGTTGACTGCCGCCTCCGACAGTCCGAGGTAGCGCACCTTTCCCTCACGGACTAGCTCGGCCATTGCGCCAACGGTGTCTTCGATGGGAGTGTTCGGGTCGACGCGATGCTGGTAGTAGAGGTCGATTGTCTCGACGCCCAACCGCTTGAGCGATCCCTCGCACGCCTGTTTCACGTATTCCGGCCGGCCGTTGATGCTGCGCTTGGTCGGATCCTTTGGATCACGCACGTTGCCAAATTTGGTCGCGATGACGACGCGATCGCGCTTTCGCTTGATTGCCCGTCCAACAAGCTCTTCGTTCTTGAACGGCCCGTACATGTCGGCGGTGTCGAGCATGTCGATGCCGAGCTCGAGGGCGCGGTGGATGGTCGCAATGGATTCCTTCTCATTGCTGGGGCCATAGAACTCGGACATGCCCATGCAGCCCAAGCCGATGGGAAAGATTTGAAGGCCTTGGGATCCGAGGCGGCGTTTTTTCGGGGTAATGGCGGGGCTCATTAGAATTCCTGAATGCGGTACGTGTGGTGAAGCATCACCGCAACAGATGCGCCGGATCCCCACGAACGCAACCCGCCTCAGCCCGGAATCGCCGCAATTCCACGGCTGGTGATAGCGGATGAGTCACGCCGCTAGCACTCTTAAGCACATGCCGACTTCACTGACCGCGCGGAATGTCTCGCATCGCTTCGGGAGCGTGATAGCGCTCGACGACGTGAGCGTCGACGTTCCGGCAGGCAGGGCCGTAGCGCTGGTCGGAGAAAGCGGGTCCGGCAAGACGACGCTTCTGCGCTGCTTCAATCGCCTGGTCGAGCCCGAGCGCGGCGAAGTGAGAGTTGGCGAAAAAGACGTTCGTAGCCAGCCTTCGGTTCTGCTTCGAAGGCAAATCGGCTATGTGCAACAGCACGGTGGGCTCCTGCCACACTGGCGTGTACTGAGGAACGTGGCTCTCGTTCCGACGCTCCAGAAAACGAGCGACGCTGAAGATGCAGCGCGGAACGCATTGGAACTGGTAGGACTTCCCGCGGCTACGTTCGGGTCGCGGTTCCCGCATGAATTGTCGGGTGGCCAGCGGCAACGTGTGGCTCTAGCTCGAAGCATTGCAGCGCGACCCGATGTCGTGCTGCTCGACGAGCCGTTCGGCGCGCTCGACGCAATCTCGCGCGCCGATCTTCAGGAGGCGTTCGACACTCTACGCCGGGGCCTCTCGGTCACCACGCTGCTGGTGACGCACGATCTGGCTGAAGCGGGACGCATTGCCGACGAAGTTGTGGTGATGAGAAAGGGACGGGTGGAACAGAGCGGCACTATGCGGACTCTGATTTCTGCACCAGCGACGGAGTACGTTGCCCGGCTGATCGAGCGCGCTCGCGCCGGCCTCGAGGCGCTGCGCCCGTGAGAGGAATGTCGAGATTCGGTCTCCTGCTTTGGGCCGCGATGTTTGCACGATCGATGAACGCGCAATCCCAAACCGCTGACCCGGCGACAAGACGCCAGCGAGTCGTCGTCGCGTCCAAACCGTTTGGCGAATCATACCTGCTGTGCGAAATGTTCTCGCAGCTGTTGGAGTCGCATGGCTTTTCCGTGGACCGTCGTCCCGGACTTGGCGCCACAGAGATCGCCTTCGGCGCCCTTCGCACCGATGCGATCGATGTCTATCCCGAATACACGGGCACGGGGTTGGTCGCGGTTCTCCACGACTCTCTTCCCGATTCGGTCGCCGCGGATTCACGCAAGGTGTTCTCGCACGTCGCGCGACGATTCGCAGACCTCTATCACGTCCGCTGGTTGCCGCCACTCGGATTCCAGAACACGTACGCAATCGCGGTCACCCGTCAGAGCGCCGCACGGTATCATCTGCGGACGCTGAGCGATCTCGCGCGGGAAAGCCAGCACCTCACTGCTGGATTCACCGCGGATTTCATCGGACGAAGCGATGGTCTAGTCGGGCTGCAGCGCGTCTATGGAATTCATCCGCGTGCGGTCCGACCGCTCGCGCCGGCGGTGAAATATCAGGCACTCGCGTCGGGCGCTGTAGATGTGATAGATGGATACTCGACGGACGGTCTGTTGTCGAAATACGATCTCGTCACGCTCGTAGACGATAGGCACTTCTTTCCTCCATATGAAGCTGCCGCGCTCGTGTCCGGCCATTTGGAGCAACGGTTGCCGGCCGCCATTGCGGCGCTCACGCTTCTGAGTGGGAGGCTCGACGAACAGACGATGCGCAAGCTGAATCGTCGAGTGGAGGTGGACGGAGAAGATGTACGTCGCGTAGCCAGGGACGAGCTCGCGGCGCTTGGTTTCGTCGGGAGCGCAGAAGTGACGCACGCAACATCCGGACAAGCGCGAAGCGGCTTCGCGCGATACATGTGGGACCGACGCGTGACTCTCGCGGCTTTGACCGGCCGTCATCTCCTGCTCGTCGGGTTGGCGCTACTCGCTGCAGTGATCGTGGCACTTCCGCTCGGGTTGGCGCTCGAGCGAACTCGGCCTCTGGCGGAGCCCGCGATCGGTGCGCTCGGAGTCTTGCAGACGATTCCGAGCATCGCGCTCCTCGCCTTCATGATTCCTCTGCTTGGCATCGGCGTCATCCCCGCGCTCGTAGCGCTATGGCTGTATGCGCTCTACCCGATCGCGCGAGGAACGTATACGGGCGTGCGTGATGCGGATCCCGAGGCAGTCTCTGCCGCCGAGGCACTCGGAACTACTCCAGTGCAGCGACTGATGTGGGTGCGTCTTCCACTGGCCGCTCCGGTGATAATGGCCGGGATACGCACGGCAGCGGTGATCACAGTTGGAGCAGCAACACTCGCCGCATTCATTGGCGCGGGAGGTCTGGGCGAACCGATTGTTGCAGGCCTGGCTCTCGCTGACACGCGAATGATTCTCTCTGGCGCTCTTCCAGCCGCCGCGCTCGCCTTGGCTGCCGACGGTGTGCTGGGGTTAGTAGAATGGGTCGTCGCTCCGGCACACCGGCGCCGCCGAATCTGGCGAAGGCCGACGGAAGCTTCTGCCTAGCTCTGAGTAGCGAGTGCGCGGCACGCCGACACCGCCGAATCGATGAACTCGCGGACCTGCCATTCCTGTTTGGACGCACTCTCGAGCCGCGACCCGGTTAGTACTGCTCCCATCCAATCTCGAGTGTGCCACGTTCCACGACCCCAGAGCGGTCGTGACCGAGCCTGTGCCGCGGACGGCTGCGGATTCATGTTGACGTAGAAGTACGGCTCGTCGTAGTAGCTATCCCCGGGCTCAAGTCCGACTCCGATAGTGTGCTCGTGCGCGACAGGGATGAGAGTCGCGATGTCAAAGTTGTGCGGCCAGCATCTGACCTCACTGGCGTCGTGAATCGAGCGAGCGAGGGAGCCGAGTATGGACGCGCCGTTCGCGAACCACTTCGACAGCTCCTCGAACTGAGATCTCTCGCTCGCGTCGAAGGAGTCGCCCATTGCGACCGGATGCGCTGGAATTTCGCAATGCCGCTTGAGCGTATATCGGGCGGCATCGACGCCGAGTGGTGCGATCTGCTCCCGAATCCACCGAGTGGTCTCGACGAGCGTGCGTCCATGCAGACGATACTGCACGATTGGTTGGTCCGTTTCCGTGACGATCAGCAACGTAAGATCCGCCGGCCTGAGGCCGACGCGGAATGGCTTGCGAGCGGGGATTATCCGCGAAACCAGTCCCGCGAGGGCAGGGACCCATTCCAGGTTCGTGTGACTGTCGTCGGGCCGGGGTTCGAGGAAGGAGATTCCCGCTGCGCTGCCGAACTGTGCAGCATGGTGCAGCTGCAGACGCGAGTCGGAGAGGTGCGTGCTCTCTTCAGGACGGATTGGTTGCCAAGCCCTGGTGTTGGAAGATCTGGTGCGCGTTTCCTGCGGTTGAAGTTCCACAAATACATCCCAGTCAGAAGCTCCTCCAGCATACGAGCACTGAGGGCCAGCCACAAGCAGACGGGGACAACCATCGTAATGCCCTACGGTTCCTCTTCCCGCTCAGCTTGCGAGGTCGTGCCACATATTTATCACAAATGAACCCGCTTCGCGGCTTGCTCATGTACGGAGGTCTGGCGGTTGCATCGACTGCCTGCCCGCGCGCGGCGCCCGAGCTCAAAGTCTCTTCCGGAACTCCGCGATCGTTCATGATGGGATTTTCCGTCATCCCACCCAAGCCCGACATAAAGATTGCGGTGCGCTCGATGGAGGTTTGGACGCAGCGAGCCGACGCCGCGATAATGCATCTCGATGTTCCGTGGGCGCTTCTCCTTGCCGGAACATCTCCCGAGGAGGCACTCCGCCGCGACGGAGTCGATCTCGAGCACTACTACCGCTCGAAGCATCTCGTGCTCGTGGTCACCATCGACGTCACTAATGGTCTCGGCCGCGAGAGCGAAGCGCCGGCACTCGTCGCTGCCCACCGGAGCATCACCGAGCCTGCGGTGCAGCGGCTTTATCGGAACTATGTACGCACACTCGTCGCCGTACTGCGTCCGGATTATCTCGGCCTCGCCGCAGAGACCAATCTGATTCGGGCGATCGCACCGAGGCCGGTTTACGACGCGGTGGTGCGGATGACCAACGACGCCGCAGCAGACATTCGCCGGCAACGTCCGGCGAGCGCTTTGCCCTTGTACGTGAGCGTGCAGGTCGAAACTGCCTGGGGAAAATTGGGCAAGCAGGCCGCGTTCGTCGGCATCGACCAGGACATGCGCGACTTCCCATTCATGAACGTGATCGGACTATCGTCCTACCCCTATCTGGGTGGGTTCAAAGACCCCGATCAGATCCCACTCGATTATTACACTCGTGTGCGAGGCTCGAGATCGTTGCCGGTGATGGTTGTCGAAGGCGGATGGCCTTCGGTGTCGGTGCGTGGAGTGTTCTCCTCCTCGCCGGAGATGCAGGCGAGGTATATCGCGCGCCAGTCGGAACTCCTCGAATCGGCGAAGGCCATCGGTGTATTTCAGCTGTCGTTCACCGATCTGGATCTCGGCAGCTTCCCAAAGCCGGTACCCGCGATACTTCCGTTGTTTGCTACGCTTGGTGTCGTCGATTCGAATCTCAGGCCGAAGCCAGCGTTGGCAATCTGGGACAAGGTGTATGCACGACCGCTCGCACGCTGAGCTACATCCCGGGGATGGTTATATTGGCCGCATAATGCCGAGACGACCTGCCCCGAGACCGAAAGCCCAGCCAGCGGGACGACGCGCGGCCGGTGCATCCGAGCGCGCGAATCGCCTCTACGACTCGCTGCGGGGAATGATCGTCCGGGGACAGCTCGCTCCCGGGGCGCGGATCGTGGAGACCGAGGTCGCCCAGCGATTCGGAGTGAGCAGAACCCCCGTTCGAGCGGCGTTTCAGCGCCTGGAGCGAGAGGGCTACGTCACCGCCTCGACCACACATCAGGCTCGAATGACGGTTGCGCCTCTCACCAAGGAGGATGTTCAGGAGCTGCTGGAGATCGTCGCCGAGCTGGAAGGTCTCGCCGCACGCGGTGCCGCCCGGCTCACCGAAGTCCAAAGGGAGCGGCTGGCGGAGGATCTCGACGGACTGAACTCGGAATTTCGGCGCGCGGCCTCCGCACATGGCGCGCAGCCGGGAAAGCTCTACGAGCTCGACGAAAAATTTCACCGGCGCTATGTGGAAGCCGGCGCGGGCGCACGTCTGCGCTCATTGCACGAAGCTGTGAAGCCGCAGGCGGAACGCTACATCAGGATGTACATCGCGCTGCTGCTCGACACTGTTTCAACGGCAGGAACCGAGCACGACGCGATCATCGATGCCATCCGCACCGGTAACGCAGCCGCCGCGCAGCGCTCGGTTCAGACCAACTGGCGGCACGCGGCTGATCGCCTCGTTCGTGCAATCGATGTGATGGGGGAGCAGGGGAACTGGTAACCGGATAGCTGCAACTGAACGGGTGCGAGTCGTCAGCAGCACAGTGAAGAGGTGCCAGTTCACTACGTCGGGACGTTACTGTCGCGGATCAGGCCACAAGCAAAGGCTTTTGCTTTAAAGACTACTGAGGGACGTCTGGGCGTAGTGAACTGGCAAACTATAAGCTACGCTACTGACAACTCGCACCCGTTCAGTTGCAGTTTTTCAGTTGCAGCCCGTCCTTGCGAAAATTCCCAGCCGCTGCAGGATAGAGTATCACCAGCGTCGCCTACAAATCCGACAACTGACTAGTCAGAGGTAAGATCACGATGGCCACCCGGAAAACTCCGAGAAGAACCAAGAAGGCTGACAGCAAGAAGAGCGGAATCGCCAAGAAGGTCATCGCCGTGGTTGGTGCCACGGGCGCTCAGGGGGGCGGACTCGTCCGCGCGATCCTCAATGACAAGAATGGTCCATTCACGGCTCGCGCGATCACCCGAAACGTGAACTCCGACAAGGCCAAGGCGTTGGCGGACGCGGGAGCAGAAGTTGTCGCAGCGGATCTCGACGATGTGAAGAGCCTCAAGCAAGCATTCGAAGGCGCCCACGGCGCTTTCTGCGTCACCAACTTCTGGGAGCACTTCAAGCCGGAAAAGGAAGTCACTCAGGCTCGCAACATGGCCCAGGCCGCGAGGGATGCTCACGTCAAACACATCATCTGGTCGACGCTCGAGGACACGCGCGAATCGATTCCCCTTTCTGACGACCGGATGCCCACGCTGATGGGCAAGTACAAGGTTCCGCACTTCGATGGGAAAGGCGAGGCCAACGCAAT
>JANMWS010000115.1:0-16786 GCA_031394125.1 Gemmatimonadales bacterium | reverse complement strand
TGGGCGAGTTTCAGCGCCGTAGCGTGGATGACACCACATCTCGGGTTGGCGGCGGGCGGCGGAACATATCCCATCGATCCGACTCAGGGTTTTCCGGGGGGACGCTTTGTTTCGCTGAGTATTCGCTTGGCAACGGGACGTAACCGGGCAATACTGCCCCAAGGTGCGCAGCCACACCCGCTCGAGTCACCCTCGTCTGACATTTTGCCGGCCGTCGCCGGCTTCTCGGCCGAGCCTAGCACACCTGGGTTCGTCACGCTGAGAGTCAGCGCCCCCAGGGCGCGGCTCGTGGAAATTACAGGAGACTTCACCAACTGGGTGCCTGTGCAGCTCCGGCCTTCGGGCAGCGGATGGTGGTCTACCGCGTTGCCGATGAGTCCGGGAAAGTATCAAATGAATTTGAGGATTGACGAAGGCGCCTGGACGGTGCCTCCAGGGCTTCTCTCGATGATCGACGAATTTGGCGGAACCGTCGGGCTGCTCGTCATCGAATAGGCGGAATGTGACTTTGGCAACGGAACGGAGAGTCTATCAGGTATGAGCGCCGGAACTCCGGCGAACTGCACCACACCGGTGCTGCCGTATCGCAAATAGCTCCCCAGCGGAGATCAAATATATGAACAACATTCGAAACTTCGCCGTGTTCCTCGTGACGACCATATTGGTTGCGCAGGGATCGAGCGCCCAGACTCCCGCAAAGGATCCTTCGGCGCGTCTGCGGGAAGTCCTTCCCGCCGACGTTGCGCAGCGCGTTCTCGCCCGAATTGCGGATGCGCGCGCCCGGCAGCTGCCCGCCGAGGCACTGGCAAACCGGGCGCTCAAGTTCGCCGCGAAGGGCGTCGATCCAAAAGACATTGAGCGTTCTGTCAACGAACAGGCACAGCGGATGGATAACGCGAGATCCGCCCTTGCGAGCGGTCGAGGATCGAAACCCGCGGGCGACGAGATCGAGGCCGGTGCTGAAGCGATGCGAAAGGGTGTCGATGGCGCGTCGGTCGCATTGCTGGCGAAAAAGGCGCCATCGGGCCGTTCTCTTTCTGTGCCGCTCTACGTTCTCGGCAGCCTGACCGACCATGGAATCTCCTCCAGCGAGGCGTTGCAGCGCGTCCTCGGGCGTCTGAATGCGCGCGCGTCGGACTCTGATCTAGAGAGCATGCCAGGTGAACTGCCCGCTCAGCCAGCGACCGGACAGGCGAATCGCCCAGTGACGACCGGACGGGAGTTTGGGCAGCGCCATGCACCTGCTGGCAGAGGACGTCCAGCTTCGGGTGGTCCGCCGGCGGGTGTCCCAGCCAACGGGGGAGCGAAATCCAATCCCGGTCAGAGCCGCCGGCCACCACCAATACCCTAAGTTGCAGCGGATGCTGGTTGACGAAGCGGGGACGGCAAGAAGGCGTTCCCGCTTTGTTTTGTTGCAAGGCTCCTGGGTGCTTTCCCCATCGGGCCTCCGGGCAAATGTGACCGCCGGCCGCGATGTCGGAGTCTATCAGATGTGGCCGCGCTCTGCACGCGACCCCCGCGGGACAACCCCGCCACAGAAAGACATTTCACGAACTCGATGCAGGAGACCAACGATCATGAGTAAGACACTTCGCGGCTTCGCGGCTTTTGTAATCGGCACCTTCGCTCTCGCCGGGTGCAGTGATTCTTCAGGCACGGGCACCGGGATGCTGACGGTGCGCCTGGCAGACGCCCCTTTCCCGTTCTCTAACGTCGCGAGGGTCGACGTTTTCGTGGTCCGCGTGGATGCCAGGACTGCGGCAACGACGGATGCGGTCTCAGCCGACGAGACAAATCATGACGGGTGGACCACAGTCGCGACGCCGAACGCCTCGATCAATCTGCTGGAGCTGGGCAGCGGCAAGACCATGAACCTCGGCGCGACGACACTCGCGACCGGAAACTATAATGGCTTCCGTCTGATTCTCGACACCAACCAGTCGGGCATTACCCTGACGGATGGCAGCAAGCCACCGATATCCTTCCCGAGCGCTGGCCGCACCGGAATCAAGGTCAACCTCGATCAGCCCATTCAGTTGACCGAAAACGGCTCGGTGATGACGCTTGACTTCGATATCGGCCGGAGCTTCGTCATGCGCGGTAACAGCGCGTCGAACGGTTTTAATTTCAAGCCAGTCATTAACGCCGTGGCCCAGGATATTACTGGCACCGTCATTGGATCGGTCCACGCAAACAGCGCGACCGGAGCCGCAGTTCCGAATGCCACCGTCGAAGTTCTGACCGCGGGCTCACTCATCAGTGACTCCGATCCGACGCACGTCGTTCGCAGCGCAAGCACCGACGCGAATGGCAACTTCCGGATCGCCTTTCTTCTTCCCGGAACGTACGTGTTGCGTGCGACTCCTCCCGCAGCCAGCACATTCAAGCCGGCACTGCTGGCTGGTGGGTTGACCATTACTTCGGGAACCGAGACTCAGAACCAGGTCATCGTCGTAGTGCCGTAACAGGCTACTGCTGTCCTGCGTTGTGAAAAAGCCCGGGCGAAACCCCGGGCTTTTTTACGTCGCCGCACCGGCGAGCTTCAGCAGGCTGGCGGAGAGTTTCCAGCAGTGCTAGCTGCGAAGCTGGGCGCTCCGTTCTTCCGCTGCGTCGGACGCTGCCAACCCGCGCAATTCCCTCAAATCCGAGATGCTCACGAGAAGGATAGCCAAAACGACGCACGCCGAGGTTACGCACCAGATGCAGATCGCGTGAATCACCGCCAGCTCGAGGTATGTGAGCCACGCCGAGAAGAGCACACCGACCGCCGCCTCGGCAACCAGCAGGACCGACAGGATCCGCTCGTTCTCGAAGCGGGGCATCGTCCCCACCAGCGAGATCACGAACACCTCGGCGTAGAACAGGAGTCCCCATGCTGCGACGGGAAGGTGCAGAAAGATCGCCCACTTGCTCGTGTTGACCGTCTCGCACGACCCGATGCTGCAGGTCAGCTCCCCGATCACCCCAAGCTTGTAGAGCGTCAGGTAGAGGCTGATGAAGATCCCGGCCAGCGCGAGCGCGGCCACGATCATCCGCTTCGTCACTTCGTCTTCGCGACCGAGTCGACGATGGCCTTCATCTGATCGTAGGAGGTCATGCCTCTGTAGAGCTTGTTCCCGATGATGAACGTTGGGGTCGAGCCGACGCCGCGCCGGAGTCCATCGGCGAGATTTGCTCCGATCCGCTTCTGATATTTCCGGGCATCGAAACACGTCTCCCATTTAGCTGCGTCGAGACCTATCTCCTGCGCGTAGCGCTTGAAGAACGGCTTGGGGCTGTCGGTCGCCTCGCCGTTCCATTCATCCTGGGCCTGGAAGAGCCGGTCGTGCATCGGCCAGAACTTCCCTTGCTCGTCCGCGCATGCAGCCGCGTTCGAGGCGGCCACGGTGTTTCGATGTTGAGTCAGCGGAAAATCGAAGTAAGTGATATTTGCCAACCCGGGGTTGATGATGCGGGTCCTCACATCGGGCTCGGTCACCACGGAAAACCCTGCGCAGGCCGGGCACTCGAAATCGGCGAACTCGACGATTTTCACCGGGGCATCGACCTTGCCCATCAGATATCCCTGAGAAGGCCCGGCGTTGGTGGTGTCAGCAGTCTGAATCACGTCCGTAGCGCCGCCCTTGGGCTTGGTTACGACGTAAGCGAGTGCGGCAACGCCGACGAGCACGATTGCGCCAAGCAGCCAATAGAACGCTTTTGGCCGACTTGATGCATTGCGGGCCTCCCTGACGGCGGTCTTGCCAGGTACGTTCCTGTCTCTCGGTCTATCGCTATTAGGGGGCATTTTCCGTGTCGATTTGTTTGCTATGACCGCTGAGGGTATTGTGTCGCGAAAGCTAAGAGAGAGGTATAGAGATGCAAGCTGATGTCCTCAGAGCTCCCGTCGGTCCAGGAGCGATGCACGTCGAAAGGTACGGACACGGTGGAACCGCGGTCATTCTTCTGCATGGCTTCGGCACCTGCAATTTTCTCTGGCGCGCGGTTGCTCCCGCCATAACCGCCGCGGGGCACACTGCCTATTCCGTCGACCTGCTCGGACACGGGCAATCTGATCGGCCGATGGATGCAGACTTCGGGATCGCTGCGCAGGCCGAGTATCTCGATGCGGCAATGACGGTGCTTCGCGTTTCGCGTGCTGTGATCGTGGGAGTCGATTTTGGCGGAGACGTCGCGATGAAGCTGGCGGCGAACCGGCCGGACCGGGTCGAGAAGCTCGTTCTGATCAACACTCCGGCCTTCGATGAGCTTCCCGCCAGGGACATTACGCAGATGCAGCGTCGGACTGCACGATTCGCCTTCAGTCTCACCCGAGGAGTAATGGGGGCCGCTCCGCTGCTCGAAGGCGTGCTCAAGGGAAGCGTCGCCAATGCCGAGCATATGCCCATGAAGCTTGTTGCGCGCTATCTGGCGCCATTCGTGGGAAAGGACGGCGCGAACCACCTTCTAACGCTGGCCAGCTCGGTTCATCGCGCCGATCTCGACGAGGACGACTACGGCGAGATCCACGCGCCTACGCTCATCATCTGGGGCGATGAGGACAAATGGGTGGATCCAAAGCTCGCCGACAGGCTCGTGAATGCGATTCCCGACGCCAGGCTGGTGCGACTTGCTGGGGTGGCGAGGCTGGTCCCAGAGGAAAACCCCGAGCATCTCTCGGAATTGCTGCTCGATTTCATCAAAAGACGAGCGGCGGCATGAACCTTTCTCCTATGAAATGGTGTCTAAGATCAGTAGATTGCTGAAGCACGATTTCATAGACGTTTTACTCCAACCGAATTGATGAATACTCAGAAAAACAGATTCAGGAAGGAGCCAGTCCGAGCGGCAACTCCCTTTGAGCAGGCCCGGGACGAGCTGTTCCAGCAGGTTATGCGCTGCGGCGTAGTTGGCTCGGCGCTCGAAGATCAGCAGGATTGGTTCGACAATACGATGGGATACCTGACGGAGCGCTACCATGAGCTCAAGCCGTCGGAACTAGAAGAGCTGAGGGTGCTCGGCGAGAGATTCGCTCAGCCGCCCAAAGTCAGAAAGGCGGTTTAAAAGGAAGGGGCGCCCAACCGGGCGCCTTTTTTTTGAGGGCAACTCACGACGTCTGCGCCCCGAGCTTTACGGCAACTGAACGGGTGCAAGACGCCAGCAGCGTAGATGCCAGGTGCCAGTTCACTACGCCTAGACGTGCCGCTGTGGCGTTCGGAGCAACTGCTTGTGCCATAACGCCATTACTGGCGTCCCAGCGTCGTGAACTCGGAACTGGCAACTATGCACCTCGGACAACTCGCACCCGTTCAGTTGCTTTGATCTCGAATAACTGAGTTGCCAGAGACTCGCACCCGTTCAGTTGCAGTTGGCAGTTACCGTCTGCCGGCGATGCCTCTCCTGAGGATCAGCCCGACCCTGGCCCCGCCGCCCAACCCGAGCTCGACCGCCGGCACCCAGCCCGACGGCTGGCCGGCCGGGAGCGGACCCTCGATGCCGAGGAACACGAGGAGCAAGGCCTTGGCCCCGCCGTCCGCAGTCGGTCGGAACCGACCTGAGAGCCCCGCACCTGCATAGGGAGCCCACCGGCTCTGCCGAAAGGGATCCAGGCTGAATCGGGAGATGAAGTCGGCGCGGGATTCGACCCCGTGGCGACCCGCTCCTACTCCACCCACCAGGCCCGTTCGCACATAGATGCCGGCCGGGATGCTGACACCGTAGCCAGCCTCCACGCCGCTGCTACGAGCGAAAATACCGTCCACCCGAACTTCGCTCTGGACGGATTGCGTCGGCATCTGGGCGAGTACGGGCGTAGCCCCAAGACTCGAGAGAGCCAGCGCAAATAGCTTCGTGAACATGAAGGCGGGCCGCGACTCTAGCGCACCCGGCCACGCCAGAGCGCGATGGTGTAGTCGATGATCGACGCGATCGAGATGATTCCAATTGTCAGGACCAGACCGTTCGTGAGCTCGGGTACCACGATTATCGCCGTAAGCGTGATCAGCTGCACGACGGTGACGATCTTGCCTAACATCCTCGCCCTGAACACCGCGGGACGGAGCGTTGGAATAATTTTGGCGACTACGAACCCGACTGCCGTGGCCAGATCGCGCGTCAGGAAGATGAAATACTGGCCGGTGGTGAGCCGGCCCTCTATCAGGTAGGTCGAAATCGCAACGAGTACGAAGACCCGGTCAGCGAGTGGATCGAGGAGGGCGCCGGTGGCGCTCTCCGATTTTTCGTGTCGCGCGAGCCAGCCATCGATGATGTCGGTGAACCCGGCGACCGCGATCAGCGCGATCCGGTCCCACGGTTCCGACACGAGCACGAACGCGAGCGCGAGTACCACGCGCGACAGCGAAATCGTATTGGGAAGAGTAAACAGAGCGCTGCGATTCATGCGACCGAAAAGTAAGAGCGTCGGTGAGCGCTTGCCAGCGCGTTACCTCATGTCTAGCTTCGCTCGATGACCTCGCACGGGTTGCTAGCGGTCCTTTACGTCGCCCTTTGCGCGGGGATGATCGCGTGGGACATCCTGATGGCGGGGCGAATCGCGCAGCTGCGACGCACTCCGCGCGCGTTCCAGGCAATCACTGGGATCGCGGGACTTCTCCTCGTTCCGGCACTGGTCGTGGCCTATACGGCGCAGTCGCTGCTCTACGGGCGCGCGATCCTTCTGGTGGCGTGGCTCTGGCCGTTCACCGCCCTACTCTTCGTGCTGCAGACAGTTTACGCCCTTGGGCGTCGGATGGTGACGCCTCTGCTGGGATTTCCCCTCCTCGTGTACAACGTGGTCATTGCCACCGTGGCCGTAACGAAGTTCGTGATTACGCGAGGAGATTCGCCCGCGGAATTCGGGCTCGCGCTCAACGCGGCGCAGGCGAGCATGCTCGGCACTTTCTTCGGCACGCCGGCACTTTGGAATCCGATCTACCTTCAGGTCCCGCTATTCGCGCCATCGCTTCCCGCACGGTGGGGATTCACCAGACTTGCACGCGTTGCGCTCGCGGGAGCCGCAATCGCGATGACGGCGCTGGTGTTGGTCGAGCTGCCCGGCGCTTACGAGGGAATCAAGAGCTATGCGGTGCATTCGAGGGATCAGCTCCAGGAGCATCCCGAGGGTGACTTCAGAATAGGTCTCAAGATCTTCCCCGATTTGAGAAGCGGTCCGCCCCCGCTGGCGATCGAGTCCGACCTCGCGCTAGCGGATACGCTCAACGTCGGTGCGATCAGCATCGTTGTGGATCCCGAGGCCGCGCGAGGCGTTGCACTCGACTCATTGGCGCGCTCCATCGAAGAGGCGCGCGCGGACAGCACCATCATCATCGTCGCGCTCGGGTACCCGAAAAAGGGTGACAAGGAGATCAAGCAGTCGCGTGATGCCTACACGACTGCACGCCTAAAGGACATCGACCGGATCGCGAGGCGCCTCAAGCCCGATTACCTCATTCCGGCCGTTGATCCCCTCGAGGAAGGATCTCGCGTTCTCGGCGACCAGACCCCGCAGTACTGGATCGATTACTTCACGCGAGCGGCACGTGTAGCGCACTACATCTATCCGCGCATCAAGGTCGCGGTGCCGATCAGCAGTTACGGGACCCGCGACAGCACGCTCTACGCGTGGGCGGCTCGGCGGGGGTCGCCGATCGATGTCATGGGATTCTCGCTGCTTGCCGGCTTCGACGGCGCCAGATCGCTCGACACGCACATGAGAGTGGCGCAGAGGTGGATGCGACTGTATCCCAACCCGAAGGAGCACTGGGTATTCGCGGCAGGCGGATATCCGCTCGTGCATGGTGAGCAAAACCAGGAGCGTGCGATCTGGGGCGTGCTCGCGTGGGCAACCGCGGAGACGCCCATCAAAGGGCTGGTCGTGTACGAGGCAGGCGATTACTACACCGTGCGCGGACTCAGAGCACCCGGCGGTCGTCTCCGGCCCGCTACCGCGGCAATCCTGCGCGCAGAGAAGGGACTCAGCTCCAGCGCGCAATAATTCTCAGACGGTGCGACCAACTCCGCGCACGATGCCCTCGACGCGACGCGCGGGATCGAAGTAGCGGCGCGCCACCTCGCGCATCTCGCCGGCCGTGACAGATCGAACTCGTGTATCGTGCTCGGTGAGCTCCTGCAGGCCATCGCCGAACATCCAGGCGTCGAGCATTTCCGCCAGAACCACGGCGCCCAGCTCCTGGGCGATCGCGTGGGTACCGATCGTATACTGCTTTGCTCGCGATAGCTCGTCTTCGCCAACGGGCTGCTCCCGCAGCTTGGCGAACTCGGCGAGCAGTCCGCTCCGTGCGATCTCTTCTTTCTCCGGCGACGTCGCTATGTAGGAAACGAATATTCCCGCCAACCTCTTCTCGCTCAAACCCGCGTGCACGGTGTAGGCAAGCGACTGCCGGTCGCGCAGCTCGTCGAAGAAGCGGCCACCCAGTCCGCTGGCAACCGTCCCGATCAGCGATGCGGCAAAACGATCGTCGTCGGTGCGCGATGGTGCGGGAAACGCCAAGGCGATCGCCGTTTGTGACTTGTCGCGCGATTCCGCCGCGATCTTTACGCTCTTCGGCCAGCGCGGCTTCGCAACCTTGGGACTCTTTTTCGGCTCGAGTGCGCCGAACTCCCGGGCGACGAGATCCGCCGCCTCTTTAACATCGACATCGGCAACGATTCCAATCACCGCGGCCGACTCGAGAACGCGCGACCGATGCCACTCCCGCGACTGCTCCACGGAAATGGCGCGCAGCGACTCCTCGGTTCCCATGACAGGACGCCCGTATGGATGGCTACCGAATGCGACTGAGCTCGCAAGGCGTGCGGGGTACCGGTACATGTCGTCGCGGAGCATTGCAACGTTGGAGAGAGCGACAGCCCTCTCGGTCTCGAAGGAATCTTCGGGAATCGTCGGCCGCTGAACGACATCTCCCAGCAATTCCAGCGCTTCCGAGAGGCGCGCGTTGGGCACGGAGAAAGACCAGCCGAAGCTGTCACTGCCCGCGCTCGCCGAGATTGACCCACCGAGCATTTCCGCGTCTTCAGCAATTTGTGCCGCGCTGCGGGTCGTTGTCCCTTTGAGCATCGTGCGCGCGGTGAGGAGCGTCAGCCCAGCTTCGTTCTCCTCCTCTTCGACGGCGCCACCGACGATGTAGATCCCAACGCTGGCGATCGGTGTGCCGACCTTCCTTCGGACGAGAACCGGAATTCCCTCTGCCGTGCGAAAAACGGAAACTCCGGCCTCCTCCTTTTCGAATTCGGCGCCTTTCTGCTCAGTCGCCGTTGGCATAGAGCGACGGGGGATCGACTCTAGCCGGTCCGATCGGCCGGCACCGAGTACAAGCTGCATGTCCGCGGCGTTCTGCGCGACAATCGGCGCGGTCTCAGGGCGATAGACGAGTGCGGCAGCTCTCTGCTCTGCGAGATATTTCCGCGCGACTCGCTGGACGTCGTCCGCGGAGGCGGACATGAATCTCTGAAAGTATTCGTCTCCCAGGCGCCAGCTGCCCAGCGCCTCCCACTCGGCCAGATAGTTGGCGCGCCCTTCGGCCGTCTCTAGCCGCCTGGCCCAGCGCGCTTCAAAGATGCGGCGCACGCGCTCGAGCTCGTTCTCCTCGAGTGCCCCAACGCGTAGCTGATGCATCTGATCCCAGATCGCCCCTGCGGCCTCAGCGGTGGTTTCCGGCTCGGTCTCCGCGTGAACGACGAAAACGCCGAGCTCGGCCGGGGTGTAGTCGTAAGCGCTCACGGATGATGCGAGTTTTTTCTCACGGACCGAGCGGTACAGCCGTGATGCGCGCCCAGTCGCTAGAATCGCCGCGGCGACGTCGAGAATGGGCGTGTCCGGATCGAGCGTGCCCGGCGTTCTCCAACCGATAACGAGCTGGCTCTGGGCGATGTCACCGGCGAGCTCACGGTAGCGAAAACCCTCGTGTTCCGGCTCGCGAGGCCCGGGCGTCCGAACGGGCTCCGCCGCCTCGAGGTTTCCGTACAGGTCCGTTACGCGGCGAAGGGCATCAGCCGGATCGACATCTCCGGAGATGGTGAGAATGGTGTTCGAAGGCCGATAGAAGTTGCGGTAAAACGCATTCATCCTGTCGCGTGTAAACGCTCGCAGTCCAGGCTCTCGACCGATTCGCCACCGCCTCATTCGGTGGGCATCGTGTAGCAGCTCGTACAGCGTCTCGGTGGCCACCGCGGAAGGACTATCCGATTTCCGCTTCGCTTCCTGGATGATGACTTCCATCTCCTTCGCGAGCTCGCCCGAGTCGATCACCGAGTTCGCGTATGCGTCGGCCTGGATGTCGAGCCCCTGCGCAAAGCCCGACGACGGCAGCACCGTGTAGTACGTGGTGTGGTCGTAGATCGTGTGCGCATTGAGGAAGCCACCGCTCGCCTTCGTCGCCTTCGCGAGATCGCCGACGCCGCGCCTGCCCGTTCCCTTGAAGAACATGTGCTCGAGTGCATGGGCGAGACCCTGCTGGTCGTCGGTCTCGTCGAAGTACCCGGCCTTCACGTACGTCACGATCGCGACGACGGGAGCCGACCGATCCTGCTGCACGAGAACGGTCAAACCGTTCGGGAGCACTGTTCTCTGAACGCTGTTCGGATTCATTACCGCGGGCGAGATGGTTGGCGAGCAGTCTCGCTAGTCTGCGAGCGATGCCTGACGGAGGAGGACAAGTCCGAGAACGAAAAAGAGCGAGCCGTAGGCCAGGAGCCAGATCACATCGCTCGTGGGTGCGCTGCCATTTGTGATGAGGCCGTTCGCGAGAACGTCGAGCTTATGCACCGGCGGGAGGACTTGAACCAGTTTTCCCGGCAATCCCGGCTTCGCTCCATAGAGGTCGCGCAGAGCACGCGACCCGAGCCACACCGCTGCGAGCGTGACCCAGTCAAAACGCGTCGCCACCGAGAGAAAAAAGCCGATTCCACCCATCGCCACGAAAATGAGCGCGGTGTAGAGGAGATAATTCACTATGCTGAAATCCGGGACTATGGTGCGCAGAATCCCGGAAAGAACGAGCATTGCGGCAACGACACCCGCCATGTGCACGAAGTAGAGCTGCACGTAATACGCGACGACGCTCACGGGCTTCGAGAATAGAAACCTGTAGTAGCCCGATTTCCGGTCCGTCGAGACGATCCCGTTCACAGCAATGAGCACTGATACCGAGACGATCGAGGAGGTGACCGTGATCAGGAGCGGCCATATCGGCGAAGAGGTATTCAGCTGGAGCTGCGGCCCCCTTGCTGCGCGGAACGGGGCAATGAGCGCGTAACCCCACAAGAAACCAATTATCAGGATCGCAATGCCGCGATCAATCACGAAATCGCGAAACTGCCAGAGGGAATACTTGCCCAGCCGCCCGCGGTTCATTGCGATTCTCCGACGGCTTCCCTGAATTGCTGCTCGAGCACCGAGCGCTCGGGAACGACGCTCGCCACCAGCGCCCCTCTGCTGATGAGATCGGCCAGCGCCGCATTCAGCTCCTGTATGCTTCTCACGGTCACGTCGTACTCACCCCTGCCCGCGCTCTCAGCGAGCGGAAACGATTCGCGAATCCGGTCGGACCCACCCGCGAGTGTCAGGCGGAAGCGCGTCACCGCCGGCGCGTTCTGTTCATAGCCCGTGCTCACCACCCGCTGGAGCCGGCCATGATCGATGATCGCGACGCGATCGGCGAGACGCTGGAGCTCGTCGAGATTGTGTGAAGCGATCAGAATTGTTCGATCGGGACGCCGCAACTCCTCGACGATGCCGCGGAAACGCTGAGTCCACACGGGGTCCAGCCCGTGGGTCGGCTCGTCGAGGACGAGAATCTGGTCGTCCCGCAGCAGCGCCTGCGCGAGCCCCAACCGCTGAAGATTCCCCTTCGACAGCGCCTTTACTCTCTTGTCGCGATGCTCGGCGAGGCCGAGCTTTTCTATCACTTCATCTACCCGGAGCGGAATATCTGCATCGGAGATTCCCGCGAGCGTCGCGTACCGGACGAGCGCGGTATCGGCGCGCCATTTCGGGTGAATCGCGATGAGCTCGGATAGATATCCGATGCCATTGCGCTCGATGTAGGTGCGCGCTGGGAGTCCGTTGATCTCGACCGTTCCCTTGGTCGGACGGAGGTATCCGAGCATCATGGCAATGAGAGTGCTCTTCCCCGCCCCGTTCGGGCCGGCAATGCCGAGGATCTCGCCTTCAGCCACCTGCAACGAAAACTCCTCGACCGCTGTTACCGAGTTGCCGAGGAGTGATCTGTAAGTCTTCCCGACGTTCCTGAATTCGATCACAAGGGGGGCGGTGCCGTTGAGCTCACAGGCTGGAGGCACGCCGTCCACGAGCCGGTCCCGGCGTTATTGATGAATTTGGCGCCTTCCTGCGCGCGACCCAGCCGCATCAGCGCGCAGCCGAGGTAGCCCTGCGCCGAGCGATCCTGCGGGTCGGCTTGTACGGCGCGTACGAAAAACCTGCGCGCGAGATCGTACTGCTTGGTCGAAAAGAGCACGAGTCCCATCTCGCGCAACGCGAGCTGGCTCTTCGGATCGAGGCGGAGTGCGGTGTCGAGCTGCGCGCGCGCGGAGGCGAGATCCCCTTCGTCGCGCGAGATCCGAGCGAGATATACGTGCGGCCGCGCAGCGGTCGGATCGTCCTTTACCGCCTTCGCGAATTCACCGCGCGCCTTCTCGCGCTGTCCGCTCGTCATCGCGGCGATTCCCGCGGTCAGCCCGTCGCTGCTGGACCCGCCGCGCGTGAACGCGAACCAGATGCCGACGATGATAACGAGCAACACACCCGCGCCGATCAGCATGGGCAGCGACAACTTCGGCATGCGGCTTCTGGACTGCGCAGCGGCGAGCGCGTGCTCGACGTTGCTGCGACCGAGACTTCCGCCCACCGCCCCGCTTCCGCTGGGCGGCGTAAAGGAGCCCGGTGGTGGCTGCTCGATTGTGGGAGGGCCGGACATTTTTCTTCCGGCGTACGTTGGAGGCTGCCTGTATCCCCCACCCGCGGATGGAGGCGCATACGGAGACGGGGGAGGCTGCGGAGCAGGAGAAGACGCGCGCTGCTGTTGCGAGCTCCGGGGCGTGTACACGGCCTGGAGGGGACTCGAGGGCGTCGCGCGCTTTACAGGCGCCTTCCCCGTGAGCGCGGACTCGAGCGCTCTGAAGCCTTCGAGCGCGGCGTCGCCGTCCGCCTGTGTCGGCTTATAGCTGGTGCGATTTGCGCGGTCGCGCGCCGCAAGAAACTCCAGAAGCGAATGAGCCTGGTCGAGCGTGATCAGCTCGGCCTGCCGCGCGGCGCGGACCAGTTGCTGACCGCTGAGCGACGAGTTGCCGACCAGCGCCTGCAGTGCTGTTTCGCTGCCGGTCCAGAGATCGATGATGTCCGCCGCGAGATCTTCGGCATTGCGCGAAGTCTCGAAGTGGGTGAGAATGGGGCGGACCCCGTTCAGAGCGGTGAGCGCCGCCTGTGAATTCGGCGGGCTCACCTTAAGATGCGCAAAAGCCCGGCATTCGCGCTACGACGAATGAAGCTCTCTGCATCCTGCTCCGGCTTGGGAGTCTCCTTGAGGCAATTTGCGTCGCGCATCTTGTCGACGATTTCCTCCCACGTTCCTTCGAAGGTGTTTCCGTCTTCGAGCTTGATGCGGTGCGGCTCGGGCGTCGCCCTGACGTCAGCGAAGCTGGAAAGGAGCGCACCAAACAGCTCGAGCTGACCCTTCGCCTCCGTGTGCGACGCATCCATGTGCTTCGCCTCGATCTCGGCCAGCATCTCATCGATGTCGTCGAGCTCGCCGGAGAGATCGCGAAGCCTGTCCTCCCATGGACGGATCTCGGGATCGTTGTCGCGCAGACGATAGATCATCTTCTTCAGCTCGATCAGTCTCCAGATTCCGAGCTCGTCCCAGTGATCTTCGGGAGTCGAGCGATCGAGATGATAGAGCGCGGCTTCGTAATCGCCGCGATCGTAGAAGATGTTGCCGAGGTAGATGCGCGCTTCGGTGTGATCGGGATCCATCTGCAGCGCACGACGCAGTGTAGTAATCGCCGATTCATCGTTGCCGAGCCTGTGCTCCGCATAACCGATGCAGGAAACAGCCTCCGCTGCATCAGGGGTCTGCTGCGCCGCAATTTCGAAGAACTGCTTGGATTCGTCGATGAGCCCTTCGCGGAAAAGCGCGCGGCCGATCTGAAGCATCAGCTCGACATCATCCTGATAGCCCAGTTCAAGAGTATGGCGGAAGCTCCTGAGGGCCTGCTCCCGCTGGCCGAACTTGAGAAGCGTCTCGCCGAAACCTGCTAGCGCGTCCTCGTGGTCCGGATCGAGAACGAGCGCTTCCTCGAAGCTCCGTCGCGCCCAGGCGTATTCCTCCCGCGCATGGTGTGCGTAGCCAACTCCAATGTGGAGCTCCACCGAATTGGGGTAGAGACCGAGTCCTTCGCGAAGTACGTCCAGAGCTTCGTCATACTGTCCTTCGTTGTACAGTTGATGTGCTCTCTCGTCGTACTCTTCAGAACTCAAAAAAGGTGTTGGCATGACGACGCACCCTCCAAGGAGTCGAGTATAAATCAATTGTACTCTTTAGACACTACTATGTTCAAGGGAGTAACATCCGATGGATCACGGCTCAGGTAACCACCGCGATCTTCTCGGAGAACCGCTGCCAGCTCCCACTTCTGATAGAGGTGTCAATTTCATGGATCGCTTCGTCGAGCTCGTCGTCCCGGGTAAAGAAGTGAGGGGCAATCCTGATACCGGCCCCTACGCGATAGTCGACCAGGATGTTTTGTGAGAGCAGGTGCTGGGTCACTTCGTAGGCGTGCGGAACATCCACCGCGACGGTTCCGCCTCTCTGCGCCGGGTCCCGCGGCGCGTTGACGCCATATCCGCGCTCGTCGGCCAGCTCGATCAGTCGCGACGTGAGCCGGACGCTCTTCTCGCGAATCGCCGCGATCCCCGCGTGGCGGAGAATCTTCGGTCCTTCAGCCGCCGCGTAGAGGGCGGGAATGACTGGGGTTCCGTTCAGCCAGCGAAACGCGCCCGATGTGTACTCCATCGTTTCCTCGAAGGCGAACGGGCGCGAATGCGCCTGCCACCCGGTGAGCGCGGGCTTGAGCTCATCGCGCACCGTGGGGCTGACGTAAAGGAAACAACCGCCCGGTCCGCCGCACAGCCACTTCAGCACTCCGCCAGTGAGGAAATCGACCTTGCTCCGTTTCACGTCTACCGGGACGATGCCGACGGCGTGGAAGGAATCGAGAGATACGAGAGCACCCATCTCGTGCGCGCGCCGGCAAATCGCATCCGCGTCCATGAGATACGCGCTGCGGAAGAGGACGTGTGACACCGCGACGACGCGTGTCCTCTCATCTATTGCCGCGAGAAGCCTGTCGCGGTCGATGCTGACACCATCGTCGGATCGCACCACGACCACGCGCGCGCCGAACCTTTCCGCCATCTCAGCGAACGCGTAGCGGACCGATGGGAAGTCGAGCTCCGTCATCACGACCGTGTCGCGACCCGGTGGAAAGTCGATCGAGGAAAGGACAACCGCCTGCGCAATAGTGACGTTGGGCATCATCACCACTTCGCCATCGTCCGCATTGATGAGCGGAGCGATCTCATTTCCCACATCGACCGGCTTCTCCCACCATCCGCGCGTCCACGCCTTTACGCCAAGCTCGCCCCAGTCCCGCGCGTACTCGGCCAGTTTCTCGGGGACAGTGCGAGGCATCGGGCCGAGCGAGTTGGAGACGAGGTAGCTCGTCTTCTCGAGAATCGGGAATTCATCTCTGAAGGCCAGCAGCGGATCTCGCTGCCGGCTGCTCGCCGGATTCACTGCCAATCGCCAACGCTCCGGCTCACTGGCCCTTTCGAGAAATGTCGCGCGCAGCTTTGAATTCCGCGTCCGCGTTCCAGGTTGGGACCGTGCGCGCGTTTCCGAGCGAAAGGCCAAACCGATACACGATCTCGGCGAGCTGCGCGGCACCGCTCAGATCGAAATCGGACCGATACTCGTCGGACGGCTGATGATAGCGGTGAGCCGTGTAGTCTTCCGCCTGCTTGAGGCCCCAACCCGGCGGGCGTCCCATGTAGTCGGTGCCGCCGCCAATTGAGACCGACGGAATTCCGGCAATCGCAAAGGAGAAGTGATCCGACCGATAGAAGTGCCCCTGCTCGGGATGAGCATCAGGCGAAAGTCGAATCCCTTCGGATTTCACCAGCTGGGCGAGGGCGGGGCCCAGCGAGCTCTTGTTGTCACCAGTGACGTTGAGATCGCGTACCCGGCCATTGAGCGGAACGATGTCCATGTTGAGAGCTGCAACGATCTTCGACGCGGGTACGGTCGGGTGCACGCCGAAGTACGCCGAACCAAGCAGACCGGATTCTTCGGCAGTGACAAAGACGAACAGCTGAGAACGGCGCGGCTTTACTCCTTCGGCCGCCGCGTGGGCGATGGAGAGGACTGCCGCGACTCCGGATGCGTTGTCGACGGCGCCGTTGTAGATCGAGTCCCCATTGACGACGGGACCAATACCGAAGTGATCCCAATGCGCGCTGTACGCGACGTACTCGTCACGCACCTTGGGATCGATACCCCGCACCACCCCGACGACATTGTTCGCCGACATGTGCTGCAGGCTGTTGCGCATCGTCTCATCGATGATGATTCCGGTCGAGACCGGGCGGAAATCACGAGACTCGGCCCGCTTGCGTAGATCGGTCATGCTGAGACCGGCCTGGGCGAGCAGCGTTGTCGCGGCGCTGTCGGTGATCCAGCCCCGTACGCCAATGGGAGCGGGCGCTGCGGGGTCG
>JANMWS010000113.1:0-2884 GCA_031394125.1 Gemmatimonadales bacterium | reverse complement strand
GATCACGATCAGGCACGGGTTCGACTTGCCGAACGCGCGATAGCGCGGCACGAGAGTTTTCCCAAGGCGAGATTCGAAGTCGGCGATCTCGAGAAAACACTGGTCACCTTCGCCTCCGGATCGTTGTCCGGTATCGCAATGATCGACATCCTCCACTATCTGTCTCCCGAAGGTCAGAGAGCGCTTCTCCATGAGGCGGCTCGGGTGCTGGAGCCGGGTGGGATTCTCGTCGTTCGTGAGGTCGACTCCGAAGGGGGAGTGGCCGCCGTCTGGAACCGCTTCTACGAAAACATGGCCACCAGAATTGGGTTTACACAATCAGCGCGCACCCACCTGGAGTTCAGAACCGTCGCCGGTTGGACCAGTATGTTGGAGACCGCTGGTCTCGAGGTGCACTCCGAGCCGTGCGGGTCAGCGCTCTTTTCCGACGTTCTGTTCGTCGCCCGACGCCCGGTGTAAGCCGCTCGACAGGTTCCTCACGGAGGAACCTTCAGAGCACCTCTTCAGTCTTGCGCGGCCGCGCAAAAAGCGCGTTTATAGACACACCCTATGCGCTTTGTTGAGAATCATTTTGAGCCGCGTTTCCAGCCTGCGGCGCCGAGTCCTGCCCGCGCCTATGTCTCGATAGTCATTCCGACCTGGAATGGCGGGGATCAGCTCCGGGCGACACTCGAGCACCTGCGAGAGTTTCGGGCCGGTCTCGACTACACGACCGAGTTAGTCATCGTCGATGACTGCAGCGACCGAGGCAGTGCGCAGATCGTCGAAGAATTCGCCGGCAACAATGAGCGAACGGTGGTTTTCAGGAATGAGCAGAATCGAGGAAAGGGCCATGCCGTCACGCGAGGAATGCTCAACGCCACCGGGGCGTTCAGGATTTTTGTCGACTCCGATCTCGCCTATCCCAGTTGCGAGATCACCAAGCTGCTACGCAGGTTGGAAGCGGGGAGCGACGTCGTCATCGCGTGCCGCGTCTTGCCGGAATCGCGCTACATCATGAGCCCGACTTTTTTCCATTACCTCTATACTCGTCACCTCATGAGCCGCTTGTTCAACAGGCTCGCGCAGATGGTTCTTCTTCCCGGGATTCTCGACACTCAGGCGGGACTGAAGGGGTTCACCGCCCGCGCAGCCGAGACGATCTTTTCTCGCCAGACACTCTGTGGGTTCGGATTCGACCTCGAGTGTCTGTTCATTGCCCGATCGCACCAGCTCAAGATCGCGCAGATGCCGGTGGACTATCACTATAACGACGAGCCAACGACAGTCTCCTTCGTGAAGCATGGCGTGGAGATGCTGATGGACCTGATCCGCGTCCGCCGAAACGGTGCGCGTGGGATCTACGCGTAGTCCCAAGCGGCTCATCGTCAACGCCGACGATTACGGACTCTCGCGCGGCGTAACTACTGGAATAATCGAGGCGGCTGAGATGGGCGTCGTCACGTCCGCTTCGATGATAGTGAACCTGCCTGGCTTCAACGACGCCGCGGCGCGAGCCGGATCCCGTCCCTCCCTCTCCCTCGGCCTTCACTTGAATCTCACCACTGGCAAGCCGCTCACCGCGGCGCCTTCGCTGACGCGACGCAAGACGGGGTTGTTCTATCCGCTGCCCGTATTGGTCGCGCGCGCCAGTCTCGGCCGCATAGACTCTTCCGAGGTCACGCGAGAGTGCGCAGCGCAGCTCGATCGAATGACCGAAGTCGGCATCGCGCCCACACATCTGGACAGCCATCGGCACGTCCACGCCCATCCCGCGTTGTGGCCGGCGGTGATTGAAGCAGCTTCTTCCAAAGGGATTTCGAACGTGCGCGTTCCCACCGAGCCGCTGTGGGCCAACGCGAGAGACTGGAGGGCCACGTTGAAGAAGGCAGGACTCCTAATGTGTTCGCGAGCTTTGCGCGGTCGCGCGAAACACAATGTTGCGGACCATTTTGTCGGACTATCGCTGCAGGGAGGGAGATCCTTCGCTAAACGATTGTTCGCGTTGATCCCGAAACTGCCCGAGGGAACAACCGAGCTGATGACCCATCCCGGCTACGCAGACGCGGCACTCTCCGAGTATGATGGCTACACGTGGCAGCGAGAGGACGAGCTGAGAGTTCTCTGCTCGAAGGAGCTGCGCGAGCTCCTTCTGCGTCACGGGATCGAGCTAGTCAGTTTCGGCAGCCGCGCGCCTCTCGCCGCGAGCGCGGGCAAGATCGCCCAGCATCGCTAGCCACAGAACTGTCAGTGGGATGGGAAAGCGCACCTGGTGCACCAGGATGCGCTTGATCGCGCCCGGGATGAAGCCCGTGCCGGTGAGCGATACGAGTGCGTAGACAATCACGAACAAGGACGTTCGCCAGGCGGCACGTGGCGATGCCAGATACCAGATCACCAGTCCGCTTATCGCAATGACGGCGGACTGTCGTTCTGCGCGGTGGTTGAATATGACGCAGAACACCATCACGAATGCGAGGAGTTGAAGCCGGACCATTCGGTCGTCCCAATCGCGCAATCTTGCGAGCAACACGTAGAGAAGGATCGCGCAGCCTGCCAATTGAATTGGCCACGCCGGCCACCCCAACCCAGCGTCGCGGAATAGTCCCATGACGCTCGAGCCCAGCTGAATGGTTTCCGTTTTCTCGAGCGCGCTCCATGACTGATACTGAGCGACAAGCTCGTGAGGCGACACCACGAGCAAAGGAAGCGCAAGCAGAACGACTATCGCGAGAATGGAGATCAGGACCGCCCGCACGCGGTCCCGTCGAGGCAGTGCGAAGATCAGAGCGGCCAGCGGGAATATCTTGGTGACGGCTCCGAGCCCAACGGCGATGCCCGCGCGCCACAACCAGCCGCGCTCGTAGCACACGAACGCGAAGATGATCAGCGCCGCCATCAGTGC
>JANMWS010000079.1:0-4114 GCA_031394125.1 Gemmatimonadales bacterium | reverse complement strand
CTGCAGGCAAGGCGAACCCGGCGCCCCCCGTGGGAACGGCACTCGGCCCGCAGGGAATCAACATCATGGCCTTCTGCAAAGAGTTCAACGCTCGGACGCAGGGCCAGGATACGATTCTCCCGGTCGAGATCACCATCTTCGCGGACAAGTCCTTCACCTTCATCACCAAGACGCCGCCCGCGGCCGTCCTGCTGAAGAAGGAAGCGGGAGTTGAAAAGGGTTCCGGCACGCCGAACCGGGTAAAGGTCGGCTCCGTCACCAAGGCGCAGGTCAGGAAGATCGCGGAGATCAAGCTCCCCGATCTGAACTGCGATACCATCGAGTCGGCAATGGCGATGGTCGCCGGCGCTGCCCGGTCGATGGGCATCGAGGTGAGGGACTGATGAAAGAACACGGCAAGAAGTTCAAGGCCGCCGCTGAGAAGCGGAACATCGACACCCGATACCAGGCGCGTCAGGCCATCGACATCGTCAAGTCGACGGCGTTCGCCAAGTTCGATGAGACCGTGGAAGTCGCGGTCCGTCTGGGCGTGGATCCGAAGCACGCCGACCAGGCTGTGCGCGGCACCGTCGTTCTGCCCGCGGGCACCGGTAAGACGGTGCGCGTGCTCGTCATCGCCGACGGCGACAAGGCGAAAGAAGCGGAAGCGGCTGGCGCCGATTACGTCGGCACCGAGTACATCGCCAAGATCAAGGAAAACTGGCTCGACTTCGACGTTCTCATCGCCACTCCGGACAAGATGGGTCAGCTCGGCGCGCTCGGACGGATCCTCGGTCCGCGCGGGTTGATGCCGAATCCGAAGGCCGGCACGGTGACGTTCGACGTCACGAGAGCCGTCCGCGAAGTGAAGGCTGGTAAGATCGAATACCGCGTCGACAAGGCCGGTAACGTCCACGCCGCGATCGGGAAGGTTTCATTCACGCCCGAGGCGCTGGAGTCGAACTTCACAGCGTTCATGGATCAGATCGTCCGCGCGAAGCCGGCGTCTTCGAAGGGCGTCTACGTTCGCAACGTCGCCATCTCGAGCACGATGGGGCCCGGCGTCAACATCGACATCACCCCCTACCGTACGTAGCGATGAAGCGATCCGAGAAAGAACAAATCGTTGCCGATTTGTCGGAGAAACTGACAAATGCCCAGTCGCTCTATTACACCGATTTCACCGGACTCAACGTGAAGCGGATGACCGAGCTTCGCCGCCGGCTCAAGAGGGCGGGCGTCGAGTACGTTGTCATCAAGAACACGCTGGCGCTCCGTGCAGTGAACGAGAGTGGTCTCGTCGGCACCAAGCTCAAGGGTCCAACCGGCCTCGTCGTCGGAAAGGATCCAGTGGCCGCAGCGAGAGTGCTTACCGAGTTCGCGAAGGAGTTCGAGGACAAGCCCGCCATGAAGGGCGGGATGCTCCAGGGCAAGGCGATAGACAATGCGCAGCTGAAGCGCATGGCATCGCTTCCATCTCGCGAGCAAATGCTGGCTGATCTCGCTGCCGGCATGCAGTCACCCATGGCCGCCTTCGTCGGCGCGCTGAACGGGCTTCTTTACATGTTTGCAGGCGCGCTCGACGCGCTCAAGACTCAGCGCGAAGGCGCCTAAAAATTCCCAGGGAGAAATAACACAATGGCAAACGCAACCATGAGCAAGGACGAGATTCTCGACGCAATCGGCAACATGTCGGTACTCGAGCTCTCCGAGCTTGTCGAAGCTTTCAAGACCAAGTTCAACGTCACGATTTCCGCGGCGCCAGTCGGCGCGGCTCCGGCAGCTGGTGGCGCGGGCACGGCTGCGGCTGCGGCTGTCGAAGAGCAGACCGAATTCGCGCTCACGCTGAAGGAAGCTGGTGCCAAGAAGATCCAGGTCATCAAGGTCGTGCGCGAGCTGACCGGACTCGGACTCAAGGAAGCCAAGGATCTCGTCGATGGAGCCCCGAGTGTCGTGAAGTCGGGTGTAACCAAGGATGAGGCCGCGGCGATGAAGGCCAAACTCGAAGAGCAGGGTGCAAGCGTCGAAGTGAAGTAATCGCGCGGGAGCCGGAGGGCTCAGACCCTCCGCTCCCGATGCCGTTACTCTCACTGCGACGATATGACCTGGACTCCACAGCTCGTTCCACAACTGAAACACTTTTGTTTGCTCCCCCTCCCCTCCGGACCCGCGAAAGTTTCGCGGCAGACGGCGGCGGGGCTATTTGCGCCTGTAGGTGATTCATGCCCGAATTGATGAAGCAGATTTCTTTCGCCAAGCTAGACCAGGGGATGCAGATGCCGCATCTCCTCGACATCCAGACTCGCGCCTTCGAGTCGCTGCTCCAGCTGGACGCCGCCTCGCAGAACCGCGAAGACATTGGACTCGAGCGCGTCTTCAAGGACCTGTTCCCGATCACGGACGTCCACGAGAACTTCTCGCTCGAGTTCAAGAGCTACGCTCTTGGCGAGCCCAAGTACTCCGTGGCCGAGTGCATCGAGCGCGACATGACGTATTCCGCGCCGCTCAAAGCCACTCTCCAGCTCATCGTCTTCGAGACGACCGAAGCGGGCAAGAGACCGAAGAACATCATCGAGAAAGAGGTCTATCTTGGTGAATTGCCCCTTCTCACCCCGCTGGGCACCTTCGTCATCAACGGCGCCGAGCGCGTGATCGTGAGCCAGCTGCACCGGTCGCCGGGCGTCGTGTTCGAAGAGTCGACGCACCCGAACGGGCAGCGCCTCATCTCGGCGCGCATCATCCCGTTCCGCGGCTCATGGGTCGAGTTCACCGTCGACATCCATGACGTCGTCTACGTGCACATCGACAAGAAGAAAAAATTCCCGGCGACTGCTCTGCTGCGCGCCTTCGGATACGGGAGCAACTCCCAGATCCTGCGCCTGTTCTTCGCCGTGCGCGAGCTCGACCTCGTCAGGAAGCGTGAGTCGCGCGTCGACCAGCGCGAAGTACTCGGTGCAATCATCGCCGAGGACATCTCGCTTGCCGGCACCGCCCACAATCCGGACGCCCCCAAGCTCAAGACCAAGAAGGCAAGAGCTGCGTTGGAGCGCGAGGAGTCCGAGCTGCTGGTCAAGGAAGGCGATGAGCTGACAGAAGAGGTCTTCAACCGTCTCCGCCGCCTGAACATCGACAAGGTCAAGGTCTTCGCGTCGTACACGACGATCGATCTCCGCGACGAAGTCGATGCCATCGAGCGTGGCGAGCGTCCGACGCGCCGCATCATCGCCGTCGATGCAGTCGATCCCGAGACGGGCGAAGTAATCGCCGAAGTCGGCGACAACCTCACCGACACGCTGATCAAGAAGCTGCGCAAGAACGACATCAACAAGGTGCAGGTCTTCGTGACATCGGGCCGCGCCGAGTCGATGCTGATCAAGAACACGCTGGCAAAGGATCCGACGCACACCGACGAAGAGGCGCTCAAGCAGATCTACTCGTTGCTTCGTCCAGGCGACGCCCCGAACCGCGAGACCGCGCGTCAGGCTCTCGAGAGATTGTTCTTCTCGCCGAAGAGATATGACCTCGGTCGCGTGGGCCGCTACAAGATCAACCAGCGTTTGATGACGAACCGTCCCGCAAGCGAGACGGTTCTCACCAAGGAAGATTTCGTCGCGATCATCCGCTACCTGGTCGAGCTTCACGAGGGGCGCGGCTACACGGACGACATCGATCACCTCGGCAATCGACGCATTCGCTCGGTCGGCGAGCTCATTGCCAATCAGTTCTCGGTCGGCCTGTCACGCATGGCGCGCCTGGTGAAGGAGCGCATGTCGATAAATACCGATCCGGAAAAGATCTCGCTCGACGATCTCGTCAACGCACGCACGGTATCGGCCGTCATCCAGGCGTTCTTCGGATCTTCGCAGCTGTCGCAGTTCATGGATCAGACGAACCCGCTCGCCGAGCTGACGCACAAGCGTCGTCTATCGGCGCTCGGACCCGGCGGACTCACTCGTGAGCGCGCCGGATTCGAGGTTCGCGACGTTCACTACTCGCAGTACGGCCGCATGTGCCCGATCGAGACGCCTGAAGGTCCGAACATCGGGCTCATCACGTCGCTCGCCTGCTACGCGCAAGTCAACGACCTCGGCTTCGTGGAGACGCCGTATCGCGTCGTCAAGAACGGGAAAGTGAC
>JANMWS010000073.1:0-35738 GCA_031394125.1 Gemmatimonadales bacterium | reverse complement strand
AAGCGCCAGCTCCGACTACAGCGCACCGCACTAGCCAGCGCTCTCTTTTTTCACGAAGCGATTCTCTTCACCACGGCGCAAGCGGCCGATGTTGGCGCGATGCGTCCAGAAAACGAATGAGGCAATGATCACGCTGGCGATAAACACGAGCGATTGCGGATTGCGGGTCCAGGCCAGGATCGCTATCGGCAGGACCGCCGCCGCGAGCAATGACGCGAGGCTCACGTACCGAGTGAAATAAAAGACTGTGATCCAAACCGCATTGGTCACTAGCACCGGTACGGGAGCCAAAGCGAGAAAGACTCCGGTCGCCGTCGCCACCCCTTTGCCGCCGCCCTTGCCGAGGAGAAAAATGGGTTTCACATGGCCGGCGATAGCGGCGACACCATAAATAAGAGCCCACACCTCAGGCCTAAGAGTCTCCGTGTACCTCGGCAGGAAAAACACTGGCAGAAATCCCTTCAGAAGATCGGCGAGAAAGACTACGCCACCGATTTTCGCCCCGAGCACTCTTACGACGTTCGTCGCGCCCAGATTGCCGGAGCCGTGCTTCCGCAGATCGACGCCGCGGAATTGTCCGGCGAGGTACGCCGACGGAACAGAGCCGGCGAGATATGAGAGGAGGACGCCGACTATCGGCGACATCTATGCAGACTTTTTACGCATGATGATGCGGAGGGGATTACCGCGGAATCCCCACGCTTCGCGAAAGCTGTTGTGCAGGTAGCGAACGTAGTGCTCCTGTACGAGGTCAGGATTGTTTCCAAAGACGGCGATCACCGGAGGTGCCGTCTCGACCTGGGTCGCGTAGTTCAGCTTGATCTCACGTCCAGCGGCCTGCGGGGGCTGTCGCCGGCCCACGATCTCTGTGAGCGTGGTGTTGACCTGCGAAGTACTGATCCTCTTATGGCGCTCCGCATCTACCTCCAGTAGGAGCTCTAGGATCTTGGTCACTCGCTGCCCGCTCAGTGCGGAAGTGAAAACGAACGGGACGAACTTGAGAAATGGAGCCTTCTCCCCTGCCTCTTTCTCGAAGGTTGCCGCTGTGTTGTTTTCCTTATCCTTCAGATCCCACTTGTTGACTACAACGATTAGTCCGCGACCGGTCTCCCATGCGAGCGACGCGATCTTGAGATCCTGGTTGTGCAGCCCCTCGACGGCATCGAGCACGAGGATGCAGATATCCGACCGCTCGATCGCCCGACGCGTCCGCAATGCGGAGTAAAATTCGATACCGTCTTCGACTTTCGCCTGACGGCGCAGACCAGCCGTGTCGACGAAGATCAACTCGCGACCGTGAAAGTTCATCGGCGTATCGATCGCATCACGCGTCGTTCCGGCCTTGTCCGCGACCACCAGTCGCTCTTCCCCGAGGAGACGATTGATGATCGACGACTTGCCGACATTTGGACGCCCGACGACGGCCACGCGGAGCGCCTCCGGCACTTCTTCCGCTACGACCGGAATTCGCTCGACGAGAACGTCGAGCATGTCACCCGAGTTTTTCCCGTTGAGCGCTGAGACCGGCACGGGGTCTCCGGCACCGAGCTCATAGAACTCGTAGAAGTCCGTCGTGGCCGGATCGTCGACCTTGTTGGCGACGAGCACCCACGGTTTGCGTGCCTCGCGCAAAAGGTCGACGACGCGGCTGTCGCTCGGATGCAGGCCGGTTTTCGCGTCAACAACGAGCATCAGCAGATCGGATTCCTCGATCGCCTGCAGGACCTGTCGCTTGATCTCGACATCCATTGGCAAGTGCGGGTCGTCGGTCAGTCCACCGGTATCGACAAGCCAGAACTGACGTCCGTTCCAGTCGGCGCGGGCGAAATGGCGATCACGGGTCGTGCCCGCCTCGTCGCTCACGATCGCGCTGTGATCACCCACGATGCGGTTGAACAGCGCGGACTTTCCGACGTTCGGACGTCCGACGAGTGCAATGACCGGAAGGTTCACGCCGGCACCCCGCTCTCCTCGGACTCCAGAACATCGATGAAGTCATACGATGGGAAGATCGGCATCGGGAGCGCGGCTCTCACGCTTTCGAGACTGTAGTCATCGAGGAAAACGCTATCGTCGTTGATCGTTTCCGCGGGGATGAGCGCAAGGTCCAGATCGCGACGGTTCTCGAGCGCACGGAGGATATCCTTGCCGACCAGCAAGCCCGCCGTCGTGATTGTCGGACCAAACAGTGAATTCTCGGCGACGATCAGCTCGAACTCGGCGCCACTGACAGCGCGCATACTCTCCAGCAGCGGCTGCATCAGCGGAGCCATGGCGAGCCCCGTGACCACGCCGATCCGTTGACCGTCGCGCCGAGGTAACCGCTCGAGACCGGCGGCCACACGCATGCGCAGGGATGTCACGGAGCCCACGCCGTTTTCGATCTGGGCGAAGTCTCCGTAGTGCTCCGCACCGGGCAGCTTGCGTTCGGCGAGCATGTACAGCTCGTCCGAGCCAAACACCCAGGTCTCACCGCGCTCCTTCATCCCACGCGAGCCCCAGCGCTCGACCTGCCGGAGAATCGCCCGCGCGCTGTTCCGATCCATGCTCTTCCCCGAGTACAGATGCGAGAACTGCGTGAGTCCAACCGGCACTACTGCCGCAGAGAGAACGCCTTCGCCCATGCCCCACAGATCGGTCAGCGATTCCTCCAGAATCTCCTCGTCGTTGAGGCCGGGAACGATGACCATCTGGCAATGGAACTGTATTCCGCCTTCGGCAAGGCGCGCGAGCTGAGCCTTGATGTCAGGCACCCGCGTGTTGTTGAGGAGGACCTTTCTCGCCTCGTGATTCGTCGCGTGCACGGAGACGTAGAGTGGGGAGAGCCGGTACTCTAGGATCCGCGCGATGTCGCGCTCCTTGACGTTGGAAAGCGTCGCGAAGTTTCCGTAGGCGAAGGAAAGCCGGTAGTCGTCGTCGCGGACATAGAGCGGCTTTCTCAATCCGGCCGGAAGTCCTTCGATGAAGCAAAACTCGCAGCGGTTCGCGCAGCGGCGAACTGTAGGGGGCTCGAGAGAAATGCCAAGAGGCTCGCCGTCGAGCCGCTCCAGCTCATAGATGACCTGTTCACCGTCGGGCTGGCGCGCTTGGATCGCCAACTCCTCGTCAGCTGTGAGAAATTCCCAGTCGAGGAAGTCAGCGAGCGGTCTCCCATTCACCGTCAGCAACTCCGTGCCGGGCTGAATGCCGAGGGCGTCTGCGATGCTGTTTTGATCGACTCGGGAGACTTTTACCATAGCTCAAGTAATTTAGAGCTATATAGGCCGAAATCAAAGGGCGAACGGAGTTTAGCTGCGATCACCTGAGCCAGTGTGGGTGCCGAGCCCCTAGACCGGGGAGGTCGCTGCCAACGACTCCAAGAGCTTGCGGGCACGGTCGGGGTTGAAGCCGGGAAGCTTCGCGATCGCCTCTTCACCGGCATCGCGAACTCCCTGAACGCTGCCGAATTCCTTGAGAAGCTGGCGGCGCTTCACGGGGCCGATTCCCGGCACTTTGAGGAGCTCGGATGTCACGGTTCGCATTGATCGGCGCTTCCGGTTGTAGGTGACGGCGAAGCGGTGCGCCTCGTCGCGCGCCTGCTGCAAGAGCCGAAGCGCCGGTGACCGCCGGGAGAGCTTTAGAGGGTCCACGCGACCCCACATAAAGATCTCCTCTTCCCGCTTCGCCAGGCTTATGAGGGGTCTGTCGGCCAGACCCAGTTCCTGGAGGGCCGCGTGGGCCGCGGAGAGCTGCCCTTTACCTCCGTCAATGACGATCAAATCCGGGAGAGGCTTTTCGTCCTTGATCCGCCGGTCGAAGTAGCGACGCACGACCTCGTGCATCGAGGCGAAGTCATCGCTGCCTTCCACAGTTTTTACCTTGAACTTTCTGTACTCGGAACGCTTCGGGCGGGCATTCTCGAACCACGCGCAGGAACCAACCGTATCGGTCCCCTGAGTCGTCGAGATGTCGAAGCACACCAGTGATCGCGGTATGCGCTGAAGCCCGAGCTCTCGACCGAGGTCGTAGACCGGATCGCCCGCCCGTTCATCCGCTTCCATGGCGGAGAGCTTCAGCTCTTCGAGCAGATGCCGAGCGTTTTGCTCCGCGAGGGCAATCAGGTCTCGACGCGGACCGCGCTGTGGGATGACAATCTTGCTCTCCGGAAGCGCCTGCTCGATGAGCTCCCGATCTGGAAAATCGAACGGCAGTAACAATTGACTGGCCTTCTCCTGCATGCTCACGTAGCTGCCGGCAAGGAAGATTGTCATCACGTCCGTGTCTTCCTCTCCTTCGACGTGCTCGAGAAAGCGCTGCTCTCGCGAAAGCAGCTTGCCGCCGCGGATTCGTAGAACCGTGACGCAGGCATCATCGCCGTCACGCGCGTACCCGATCACGTCCCGATCGCCACCCTCGACCTCGAGAACGACGGTCGGCTCCTCCATCTGCTCGAGGTGGTGAAGCACGTCACGCAGCTCGGCAGCGCGCTCGAAATCCAGCTGCTCCGCAGCGAGATCCATCCGCTCCTTGACCCGGCGTACGACTTCGTCCGGTCTTCCGGAGAGGAACAGGACGACTTCGTCGATCATCGAGCGGTAGTCGTGCTGTGATTGCGCAAGAATGCACGGCGCCTTGCAGCGCTTGATGTAGTAGTCGAGGCACGGCCGCTCCGGCATCTGTGCCGGCATGTCGTAGTTACAGCTCCGGACCGTGAAAATCCTCTTGACGACGTTGAGGGCTCTACGCATGGCACCCACGTCAGTATAGGGGCCGAAATACCTCGCGCCGTCGTCTTCCAGCCGCCGCGTTACATAAACTCGCGGAAACGGCTCCTGCAGCGTCACCTTGATGTACGGGTAGGACTTGTCGTCGCGGAGGGCGATGTTGAAGCGAGGCCGGTACTCCTTGATCAGGTTCGCCTCGAGAATGAGCGCGTGCGCCTCGCTGGGCACGACGATGGTGTCGAGGTCGGCGATGAGGCCGACGAGGTGACGGGTCTTTAGGCTCTCGAGCTGGTCATTGCCGAAGTAGCTCCTGACCCGCGACCGTAGGCGCTTTGCCTTACCGACATAGAGGGTAGTCCCGTCCCTTCCCTTCCAGAGATAGACACCAGGTCCCTCTGGAAGATGGGGCAGCTTTGCGGCAACAGCGTCAGGAACGGGGAGCATGTGTAATTATACCACGCGCGAAAAGCCACGTTCATCGCCTGCGGAACGGTAACAGCAGGAGCCTTTTGCCTCGATCGATAACATTGCCGGCTTCGGGAACTCCGAAAACCGCCGTAATGCCGACGTACGTTAACCCGTAAACTGCGAGCAGAAGGAACGCCAGTAGCTTGGATGGCACCGCGTTTTCGTGGGCCGACAAGATGGGTGCTCCGCGATCAATGATCAGTTTGTACGCCCACGGGATTGCGGCACCGACTGCCGCCGCCGTCCACAGCCGCGCAACGCGCGAAGGGATGAGCCGGGTGCGACCGATCCGCCGGTCCATCTCACGGCGCAGCAGGTAGAACTCCACCCACCCCGCCAACCCCGCCGACGCGGTAAGACCAGCGGCGCCGAGTTTTCTGTCGAGGCCCAGCAAAGCAGGTAGAACCAGCGCGAAGAGATAGCCGAGCAGCGTGGTCAGAACGACACGAATAACGGCGTAGCGGAGCGGCGTCTTCGTGTCGCGCATCGCGTAGAACGTGGACGAATACAATCGACCCATCGTCGACGCGAGGAGTCCGACCGTCGAACCAATGAGTATCTGCCAGACCCAGATCGTTTCCCCGCTCTGAAACCTGCCGCCCTGAAACAACAGATGCACGATGAGGTCGCCCAGTGCGAGCAACGCGACCGCGCTGGGAACGATGAAGTAGGCGATACGGTCGAGGCCATCGCTGAGGCGTCCGCGGAGGTAGGCAGCTATTTCGGCAGTCGTACCAACGGCCCGGGACATCGCCGGCAGCTCCGCGGCGGAAATTGCCATTCCAAAAAGGCTTATCGGCAAAACGTAGATGGCTTGCGCATAAGTGAACGACGAGACCGCCCCATTTCCGAGGTAGCTCGCCAGCCAGGCGTCGACGTACGCACTGAGCTGCACGACCCCCCTGCCGATGAACGCCGGGACAAAGTTGCGGAACACATTGCGAACGCTTGTGCCAGCCGCCGTGATCCGTGGCCTGATTCCGCGCGTGTACTTGAGAACCTGCGGGAGCTGTACGGCGAACTGGAGTGCGCTCCCTATGACGGACCCGTAAGCGAGATAGATCGCCAGCTGAATCTGGGTGTGGCCTTTGTGGAAAATCACGAGCGTCGCAACCATCGCCAAATTCCACAGCACCGGCGCGGTGTACGACATAAAGAACCGGCGGTGGCTGTTCAGAATGCCCAGACACCAGGCCGAAAAGACGAGAAGACCCGCTCCTGGAAAAAGGATTCTCGTGAGGCGCACGGTCAACTCACGTTTCTCGCCCGTGAATCCGTTCGCGATGAGTGCGACGAGCCAGGGAGCTGTGAGAACTCCAAGGAGGACGATGACCGCCGCGACGAGAGCGAGCATGCCCGCCACCGCGCCCGCCAGCTTCGTTGCCTCCTCCTCATCGCCCTTTCCAAGCAGGCCCGCGTATTCCGGAATGAAGGAAGCGGAGAGCACCCCTTCTCCGAACAGATTCTGCAGCATGTTCGGTATTCTGAAGGCAGCGTTGAACGCGTCGGCAGCCATGTCCGCGCCCAGATAGCGGGCCATCATCGTCTGGCGAATGAGGCCAGCCAGACGACTCAACAATATTCCCATACCGACCAGGAAGGCCGCGCCCTTCGATCTGTCGAACGCGCGGCTCGTGGTCCGCGCCGTCGCCCGTCTTTCGATCGGCGGCGCCGCCTCGGTTACTTCGTCGGCCTCCGGTGGAAGAAACTCAGGAAGCTCGCGATCCTTGGGCTGGGCTTTGTCTTCGTCGCTCACGAGCGACCTCGCGCCGACACTTCTTCGCCGAGGGGGCGCGACGTTCCTTGTTTCGCGCCGGTGAGTCGTCGCGCGTGTTCTCGCGCTTCAGCGAGCATGTCCTGCCTGAGGGTCGCGCCGTACCGCGCGAGGAGGGAAACGAAGCTCAGGCTACGCTCCTGAGGCTTGCCTAGTGGATAGAGTGATCCGCGCGCGGTGGCGATCTCGTGCATTGTATCGGCGTGCTCTCGTTTTGCAGCAGCGATCAACCTCCGTTCAAAACGATCCAACCGTCGCAGCAGATTGGCTCGCAGTCCTCCCGTCACCGCTGCGCTGACCGGCGCTCGTTCTTCGACGACAGCCTCGCTCAGAGCATCGAGCCGCTCGTTGAGCGCCGCGCGGGTCGCGTTCAGCTCCTCGATGAGGGTCTTGGGCAGCCGTGCCCGCGCGACGCGCGCTTCGACCTCGTGCGGATCGCGGAAATCCTCCGGAAGCAGGTAAAGCTTCTCCAGGATTTCCTCGACGTGCGGCTCGATGATCATACACGACCAGCGCGGAAGAATTGCCGGCTTGGAAACTCCGAGCACCTCAGCGATCGGTCCGATCTGCGCAAAGTAGGCGATCTCGGCCGGACCACCGATGTAGGTCGCAGTCGGAAGAATCGCGCGCTCGATCACCGGACGCAGCAACACGTTCGGCCCAAGGTCGTCCGAGGCCGCGTGCTTCGTCGCCGCCTTGATGGGAATCCGCTTTCGGCCGCCGGATGAAGCGCTGAACACCAATGACAATCCGGGGACGCCTTGCACCTGCGGTGTAAAACCCGCCGACTCGATCTCGTGATTGCGCGCAGTCACGGCGTCGGCAATTTCTCCGGCGCGCTCGAGAGCCTTGGTCAACACAGGATTGGCAGCCGCACGAGTGGCGGGATGCGACGCGTCGATCACCGCGATGCCCAGAGGCGCGAAGAGCTCGCGGAGAAAGGACACATACGCTTGCCCAACGGTCACATCAGAAGTGTAGAATCGTTCGAGCAGCCCGATCGGCGTCGGGTCGATCGCCGAGCCAGCTGAGCGTTTGAGGGCATCGAGCTGCGCGGAGACGTCTCCCAGTGGCATGGCGGCCATCGGGAGTCCCAAAGGCGCGGGATGATCGAAGCGCAGCAGTTGTGCGCCTCCAGGAACCGAGACGATCGTGCTGCTCGCCTCCCGGAAATCGGTGTCATCCGTGGCTGCCCAGAATACTGGCGCAACCGGAACGCCCGTCAGCTCCTGCAATAAATCCGCGAAAGCGAGCGCGCTCAGCGCTTTTGAGAGAGTGTAAACCGGTCCGCCGAAAAGTCCTGGTTGCTGGCCAGTCGTCACTACCACTCCTCGTCCGCTCGCAGCTGCATCTAGCCGCTCCTTCGCATTGCCAGTCGCCGCGAACGCGGTAGCCAGTCTCGGCAGCCAATCATCGGCGAACTCAGATCGCACCGACTTGAGCCGTTCCCGCCACGATTTCGCGTCACGCGGCAGTGGCTCGTACCAGCCGGTAGGCACCGTGCCCGCCATTTCCGCGACCGCGAGCGGATTTCCCGAAAGTGGCTCACTGACCACACGTGGAGCGTTCACCGGCGACTCGCAAAAAGAATTGTGCGGGGCGAGGCCTCGGACCACGGTGCGCCCGCGTAATCGCCAATTCGAGCCGCGATCGCGAATCCCGCGCCTTCCAGCATTCGTTCCAGATCCCGGGGAGTCAGGAGCCGCACTCGCTCGATGTATTCTTTGCCGCGCTCCCGCAGCCGAATAGTCTTCTCGACGAATCGGTCGTCGGGACTGATCGCGCGGGTTTGCTCGATCGTGATGCCGTTTTCCACACGCTCATCGTAGGGAACCAGATCGCTGCGGACTTGAGACGCATTGAGAAAATCGATCACCAAAGTTCCACCCGGGCGCAACGCATCGCAAACACACACCAACACGCGCGCATTCTCCCGATCGTCCTCGAAGTAGCCGAAGCTCGTAAAAAGGTTGACAACCAGATCGAAGCTCCCGGGCGCGAAAGGCAGCTCACGCATGTCGGCTCTGACGTACGGGGCGTCGGGAATCTCCCGTCGGGCAATCCTGAGCAGCGCCGCCGACAGGTCGAGACCGACCGTCCACCACCTCTCGCAAAGGGCTTTTGAATGACGGCCCGCACCGCAGCCAAGGTCGAGAACTGAACGGATATTCCGCCCTTCCAGAAACCGGGTAATCAGGTCGATGACGTGCTCCGCTTCGGTCTCGTCGCGATGCTGATAGATCCGAAGATAGTCCTCTCCGAACCACTCCTCGAACCAGTCCGCCTCTTCCGATCCCGAGCGCTGCATCATCCCCTGGCGGGACCCGATTGTAGTCACTTGTGATATGGCTCGCCACGCACGATGGTGCCGGCGCGATAGATCTGCTCGACCAGCACCAGCCGGGCTATCTCGTGCGGCAACGTCCACGGAGCGAGCGCGAGCCTGAATGTCGCCCTGGAGGAGACGTCGGATGTCAGCCCGAAAGCGCCGCCGATCAGGAACGCGAGATCGCGATCATCCTCGCGCGCGCGCTTCAGCAGCTCCGCGAATTGAGCTGAGTCGAGAGTGCGGCCGCCGTGCTCGCAGGCGATGGTTTGAGCGCCGTCAGGGATGCGCTCGGCGAGCCGCGCGCCCTCTTTGTCCTTGACCTTTTCGATTGCATTGCCTGACGCTCGCTCTTCGCGCACCTCATGAACGTCGAGCGGCCAGTACCGCGCCGCTCGTGTCTCGTACTCCCTGATAGCCTCGCCGAGCGCTGGGTTGCGCGCCCTCCCCACGACCGCGACGACCAGTCGCATCTACGCGTAGATGCCGCGGAGCCTGTGAACGCTGGCCACTCTGCTGATGGAGACCATATAGGACGCAGTGCGCATGTTCACGCGTTTCTGGCGAGAGAGATCGAGCACATCCTGGAAGCTCCGCTTCATGATGGTCTCGAGGCGCTCGTTGACGAGATCCTCGGCCCAGAAATACCCCCCTCGATCCTGCACCCACTCGAAATACGAGACGGTCACGCCGCCGGCGTTGGCGAGAATGTCGGGGATGACGAAGATGCCGTTCTCATCCAGTATGGAGTCCGCAGCCGCAGTGGTGGGACCGTTCGCGCCCTCACAGATTATCCGCGCCTTGATGTCGCCTGCGTTTTTCGTCGTAATCACGTTTTCCAGCGCTGCGGGAAGCAGCACGTCGACGTCGAGCGTCAGCAGCTCCGAACCGGAGATCGCGTCAGCTTTGTCATAACCCTCCAGCGAGCGGTGCTTCTTCACGTAGGCGATGGCGTCATCGACGTCGATTCCGCTCGCGTTGTACAACGCCACCGAGCGATCGCCAATCGCGACGATCTTGCAGCCTTCACGGGTGAGGAGCTGCGCCGCGACGGAACCAACGTTGCCAAATCCCTGGATCGCGACGGTCGTTCCCTTCACCGGCATACCGAGATGTTTCAGGGCTTCCTTCGTGACGATCATGCAGCCTCTGCCCGTTGCCTCCCGCCTTCCGAGTGATCCACCGAGCTCGACCGGCTTACCGGTGACGACGGCGGTAACCGTGTGACCCACGTGCATCGAATACGTATCCATCACCCACGCCATCACGCGCTCGTTGGTGTTGACATCCGGCGCGGGCACGTCTGAGTCGGGGCCGAGCATGTTGATGATTCCGGAGGTGTAGCGGCGCGTGAGTTTCTCCAGCTCACTCGCGCTCATGGCCAGTGGGTCGCATCTGACGCCGCCCTTGGCCCCGCCGAAAGGAATATTCACCACGGCGCACTTCCACGTCATCCACGCCGCGAGCGCTTTGACTTCCTCGAGCGTCACCTGCAAGTCGAATCTGATACCACCCTTGGCGGGGCCACGAGACGTGTTGTACTGGACGCGATAACCCTCGTACACCTCGACCTCCCCGTTGTCCTTCATAACCGGAATCGAGACGATTACCTGCTTCTCCGCTTGTCGAAGGACTTTGTACAGGCCGGGCTCCAAATCGAGAAGCTCCGCGGCCTTGTCGAATCGCGACATCATTGCCTCGAACGGATTTTCCTCGTCGAGAAAGCGATCCTTGTCGGGTCGAACTAGTTTGTGGGCGGGAATTCGATAGTCAGTAGCCATGAATTGTAATTTTCCAGCGTAATGTCGGCAGGGTCAGCTTGTATGTGCGCTCGAGAGAAGATTGTCGAGCATCCGGTCGATGTGCGGCTGCCCGTCCTCGATTTTCAAACGCTGTGAAACATACCATAATGACCCTGCTTCGGCAGGCCAGATGGACTCGAGTTTCACCGCATCTTTGAGAGTGCAAACGATAAAATCAGAGCTGCTCGCCTGAGCCGCGAGATGCCGCGCTTCGCTGCTCGTAAATGCGTGATGATCGGGGAAGCTGTGCGGTCGCACCACTGCACCGAGTTCAGTGAGCTGTCTGAAGAACGATTCGGGTCGGGCGATCGCGGCAATCGCCGTCAGATCTGTCCCGCGCAGCGCGTGCAACGGAAGCGTTTGACCAGTCGACGTGCTCCGCAGATCTCCCGGAATGAGATGCACGATTGCGATCGGAACGTGGGGCGCTGCGGCCGCGACGGCACGGCGTGCTGCTTCAACGGTCGCCTTGTCCGCGGTTTTCCGCGTGATGATCACGAGGCTCGCGCGACTCGCGGATCGGAGGGGCTCGCGCCAAGGTCCGGCTGGGAGGAGTCGCGTAGTACCGGACCACGAATCTGCATCGACGAGCAGGACGTCCGCGTCACGGGCAGCCCGGCGATGTTGAAACGCGTCGTCAAGGATCACGACATCCGCTCCCTGCGCGATCGCCTCTCTGATGCCGCGGGGGCGATCCGCCGCCACAATCACCGGGACATTCGCGTTCAGTCTCTGATGGACGAGAGTTTCGTCTCCGCCATAGCCTCTTAAGACGACACTGGCTTTGATTCCCTTTTCCATGAGGGTGCGCGCGAGCCACGCTGCAACGGGAGTCTTGCCGGTGCCACCAACAGAAAGATTGCCAACGCTCACGACCGCGACTGAAAACTTCTCCGCTGAAAATAAGCCTGAGTCGTACATCCATCCCCTCATCGCGACAGCTCCGCGATAGGCCACCTCGAGCGGGGAGAGCAGCGCGCGCAAAGCAGTGGCGCTCCCGCCTCGACCGGTCCAGACTGTTTCCACGATTCGACGGAGATCAGGCACCGGCAAGTCCGACCGCATCGCTCAGCAAACGCTCAAACCGGGGAGCTTCCTCAGCTGCGGCGCGCGGGTTCGTCGCCAGCACCTTCGTCGGCGGCCCGTAAGCAACCGTCACGCGCGCAAAAGGCTTCGGGATCATGAACCGATCCCAGCTCTTCAGACGCCAGAAGCGACTCGCGGACGCCGCAACGGGAAGGATGAATGAACCGGATCTCTGCGCCGCTATCAGAGCACCCGGAGCGAATTTCCCGGCCGGTCCCTTCGGACCATCTGGCGTGATCGCTACCTCGCGCCCAGCCTGAAGCTCGCGAACCAGTGAGATCAACGCCCTGTCAGCTCCGCGCGTCGAGGATCCCCGAATTAGACCATAGCCGAGTGATTCTGCAGCGCGTGCCACCATCTCACCGTCCCTGTGCTCGCTGATCAGGATCTTTACGCCCTCGTCCCGGTGATGCCAAAGCAGAGGCAGAAGGTGGCCGTGCCACAGCGCGAAGATGAACGGCAGCTCGCTCGCGCGCAACTTGAGCACATTGTCTCCATTCACCACACGAATGCGCCACGTCCTGGCGAGGACATTGAGGAATCCTCGTCCCACTAGAAGTGCGGCTCGGTCACGCCAGGGGAGAGATGCGCGTCCGGGCGTCATCCCCTTGCACCGACCAGATCACTGGCCATTCGGGCCACTCGATCAGCTGCACCGGGCGATCCGAGCTTGCCACGAACCTCCGCCAGTCCTGCCAGGACTTCCTGCCTTTGGCGGCTTCCGGGGTCGAGCAGGCCGAGCATTGCTTCGGCAATCGTCTCCGGAACGATGTCGTCCTGAATGAACTCGCGCGCGACTTCACGGCCTGCGACGACATTCACGAGCCCGATGTGGGATATCTTCACTGCGCGCTTGGCAAGCGCGTACGACACCCGGCCCGTTCGATAGGCTACCACCAAAGGACAGTCGGCTATGGCAGCCTCGAGCGTCGTCGTTCCGCTCTTGCAGAGCGCGGCGTCCGCGGCGCGGAGAACACTGAGCGACGCAGAGTGCACGAGGCGGAAAGGACACCGCGCCGAATCGAGAGCTACGGTCGACGCCACGCTTACGATCACCTGAAGGCCTGGCTTCCTCCGCTGAAGCTCCTTCGCCGTCGCCACGAAATCGTCGATGAGGCGGTCAATCTCCTGCTGGCGACTGCCCGGAAAGAGCGCCAGCACCGGCTGGTTTTGTGCGAGCCCCAGGGCTTCGCGCGCTTCCAGCCTGGTCGGCATGTTCAACGTCCGATCCAGCATTGGATGGCCGACGAACGTCGCGTCGATTCCATACCCGCGCAGCAACGGCTCCTCGAATGGAAGAATCACGGCGGCCTTCGCGACCATCCGGGCGAGCTTCGGAATTCGTCCAGCACCCCAAGCCCAGACTTGCGGGGTGACGTAGTAGAGAACAGGCACGCCCGCTTGCTTTGCGGCCGCCGCCACTTTCATGTTGAAGCCTGGATAGTCGATGAGCACTACCAGCGCGAAGTCGCCGCGTTTCATCATCGTTCGCAGGCGGCGGAGCAGAGCAAAATGACGCGGTACGTGCTTCACGATTTCCAGAAAGCCCATGACTCCGAGCTGATTGTCTCTGTGAATCAGCTCGACCCCCTGCTCTGCCAGTCTCGACCCTCCCACCGCAGCGAGACCAAGCTCGGGTCTCAAGCGCTGGAGCGCTGCCGCGACGCCGGCAGCGTGGAGATCGCCGGACGCCTCACCGGCTACGAACAGAACCTTACGCATGATGGTGCGCGCGTCCGACCAGTGATGGGAGAGTCAGCTCGATCTCCTTCACGATACGGAGCGCCACACCGAGTGCGAGCCTCCCCTCCTCTCCCGTCACCACAACCGGGCCCGCTCCCCTGAGTGCGGCCACAAAGCTTTCCAGCTCTAGCTTCAATGGCTCACCAGCGGGTGCTTCAAGCTTGATTCGATCCACAAAATCCGTGATGTCGGCGGGGGCGGAGCGCGCCGACACCGGATCGATGTCCGATCGCAGCCGGAAAAATTCGCCGGTGCCCGCGGCGAGATCGAGGGAGAGATATCCGCTCTGTTGAAAGATTCGGATCTTTCGCTTTTTCTCGCGCGAGATGCGGCTCGAAGTGATGTTGGCGACGGCACCCGATGTGAAGGTGACTCGCGCGTTGGCGATGTCGAGCATCGGCGTGAGCACAGGAACGCCGACGGCCGAGATCTCTTTCGCGTCGGTACCGACTAACGTCAGCAGCAGGTCGATATCGTGAATCATCAGATCCAGCACGACTGCGACGTCGGAACCTCTGGGGCTGAATGGCGCCAAACGCTCGCTGTCGATGAATCGTGGCTTGTTCACGTGCGGAAGCGCCGCACGCACCGCCTGATTGAAGCGCTCGATGTGGCCGATCTGAACGATCGCGCCCTTGGCCCGGGCGAGGTCCAGCAGCGTGTCGGCCTCCTCGAGGGTCGTGGTGATCGGCTTCTCGATGAATACGTGCTTGCCGCGCTCGATCGCGGCGCTGGCCACAGCGAAATGCGCGGATGTCGGCACGACTACTACCACCGCATCGGAGGCGTCGAGCAGGCTATCGAGCGACGGATGCGCGCTCACTCCAAGCTCATTCGCAACTTCCCGCGCCCGCTCCGCCCGCGTCTCGACGAACCCGGTCAACTCTACGCCCGAAAGCTCGCGCAAAATTCTTATGTGGTGGAACCCGAGGCTGCCCGCGCCGACAACCCCAACGCGTGGGGTGCTTCTCAAATCACGACTCCGCGCTCGCTCGCCTCGAGGAATCGCAGCAGCTCCTTCACCTCCGGCAACGGCTCGAGCTCCGTCTGCGCTTGCTCGATCGCCTGAGTTACGTTGAGATCGGAGCGGAACAGCAGCCGGTATGCCCGCTTGAGCTCGCGTATGGTTGCCTCCTCCATGCCGCTTCGTTGGAGCCCGACCGTATTCAGGCCGTAGAGCTTGACCGGGTTGCCCACCGCCTTGAGGAATGGCGGAATATCCTTTGACACGCGCGAACAGCCGCCGATGAAGCTGTGGCGTCCGATGCGCGCGAACTGATGGACGGCGCTGAGTCCGGAGATGATTGCCTTGTCTTCGATCGTGACGTGTCCCGCCAGCTGCACGACATTGGAGAGGATCACGTTGTTTCCGATCTGGCAGTCGTGCGCGATATGCACGTACGACATCAGCAGGCAGTTACGGCCAACGGTCGTCGTGAACGAATGGGCTGTGCCGCGGTTGATCGTGGCGTATTCGCGGATCACTGTCCCTTCTCCAATCACTACCGTTGTCTCTTCGCCGGCGAACTTGAGGTCCTGTGGCGGCCCGCCGACAATGCTTCCGATGCCAACTTTGCAGTTGGGGCCGAGAGCGACGTTCCGCTCGAGGGTGGCGCGCGGAGAGATGACGCAGTCATCGCCGATCGAGCATCCCTCTCCGACGATCACGAACGCACCAATCTCGACGTTCGATCCGATGTCCGCGTCTGGTGAGACGATCGCAGTCGGGTGGAACCGCTTGCCGCTCATCGGTCGCGAATCGTCGCAGCCATGTCCGCCTCGACGACTACTTCACCGTCCACCTTCCCTACTCCACGCATTTTGCAGACTGTGCCCCTCAGCTGAACGACATCGAGCTCGAAGCGCAGCTGGTCGCCCGGCTTTACCGGCCGCCTGAATTTCACGTTGTCCAGCGACATGAAGTAAACCACCTTCGTGTCGGGATCGGGTACCGAGCCAAGCAGGAGCATCCCGCCCACCTGTGCCATTGCCTCGATGATCAGAACGCCAGGCATTATCGGATGCCCTGGAAAATGCCCCTGAAAGAATGGCTCGTTGATCGTGACGTTCTTGAGCCCGACGATCCGCTTCTTTTCCTCGATCTCGAGTATCCGGTCCACCAGCAGGAACGGGTAGCGGTGCGGCAGAACTTTCATGATATCTTCAATCGTATACATCGCCTTCTCCTTTCTTGCAGCTTTGACCAGCTCCCGTACCAATGTCACCGTTCCACGATGGCTCGGCTTGACCGCCACGATCCGCGCTCGCACCCGGGCTCCCGCCAGCGCCAGGTCACCAACGCAGTCCATCGCCTTGTGACGAACGAACTCGTCGCTCCAGCGAAGGTCGCCACTCAGAATATCGCTGTCATCGAGCACAACCGCATTATAGAGCGAGGCGCCTTTTATGAGTCCCTTCTCGCGCAGCGTGTCCACTTCATGAGTGAACCCAAAGGTCCTCGCCCTCGCTAGCTCGCTGGCGAACGATTCCTGGCTGAGCACAAAGCGGAGTGATTGCTTGCCGATCAACGGATGCGGAAACTCGATCGTTACATCAAGCTCCAGCTGGGCAGCGGGGTACGCCTCGTAAACCGAAGCACCATCTATGATTCTGACGGGTTCGGTGAGATCCAGAAAGTCCGGCTCACCCGCAAGCTCCGCTAACCCCGCCGCGGAAAGCGCCTCCACAAAGGGTGCCGCGCTTCCATCGAGAATCGGCGGCTCCGGAGCATTCATGTCGATTGTCACGTCGTCGATGCCCATTCCTGACACCGCGGCAAGAACATGCTCGACTGTGTGCACCGCGTGCTCACCCCTGCCCAGCTGAGTGCGCCGCTCGCTCGCGCTCACTTCGCTCACGTGCGCTCGAATGCGCGGCGAGCCGGCGCAGTCGGTCCGACGAAAAACGATTCCTTGCTTTGCGGGCGCGGGCTGAAAGGTGATTTTGCACGGCACGCCAAGGTGCAATCCGATCCCCTCGAGGACGGCGGGCCGCGCTAGGGTCTTACGGCTCACTTGGTTTCCGAGTCTTCCAGGAGCTTTTCCAGACGGCGGATCATTCCCGCCAATTTAAACACGGCAGCCGAGGCGCGAAGCGAATCGCGATGAGGACGCGCTGGATAGCCGGACCAGGTTTCTCCCGCGGGGATGTCGCCGAACACTCCGGCCTGCGCCGCAAGTCGCGCACCCGCTCCGATGCTGAGATGCCCGCTGATCCCTGCCTGCCCCGCGAGGACGGCCCCATCGCCAATCGTCACCGAGCCGGCGACGCCAACCTGCGCCATGATCAGGCACCTCTCGCCGATTCGCACGTTGTGCGCGATGTGGACGAGATTATCGATCTTGGTGCCGTTGCCGATAACTGTATCGTCGATGCTGCCGCGGTCGATCGTGGTATTTGCGCCGATCTCGACATCATCGCCAATGATGCACCGTCCCACGTGAGGAATCTTGTGGTGCGCCCCGTCGCGGAAAATGTACCCGAACCCGTCGCATCCAATGCGTGTTCCGGAGTGGACCATTACGCGACGACCGAGTGTGGCGCTCGGGTAAATCGTTACACCCGGCCAGAGTCGCGACCCGTCACCGACCGATGCCTTGTCTCCCACTACAGAGTGGGTCCCGATTGCGACATCGGCGCCGATATTTGACCCTGCGCCGATGACCGCGTACTCCCCAATCGAGACCCGCTCCCCCAAAGTCGCACCCTTTCCAATGCGCGCCGTTGCCGCGACACCAGGCGAAGCCGGTGCTTCCGGATACAGCCTGGGCAGCAGCGACAGCAGTTTCTCCAAAGGCTGCTTCACGATGATCCTGGTGCCGTGCCCAGCCGGGACATCGCGAAACTCGGGATCGACCAGAACGATACCAGCCCGGCTGCTCGCGAGCTCTGTCGCGTACTTCGCGCTCGACAGAATACTCAGATGACTGGCGTCCGCGCGGTCCAGCGGAGCGACACCACTTACCGAGACTGCTCCGTCGCCGATCAGCTCGCCGGAGACAAGTGCCGCAATAGCCTCAGCGGTGATGGTGCTTGCACCATCACCGCTGATTGAATTTCCGGAGGCGGTCGCTCGACTCACTTCTTCGGCCGAGTCACTCCCGCAGGCTGTGGAACGGCTCCGCTAGCCGGAGGTGCGGGCGCCGGACCCTGCGACTTGAGCCGCGAAAGGACGCGATCGGTGAGATCAAGTCTCTTGTCTGCGGCCACCACGACGCTGGCTTGCGCGCCGACGTCGAGAATCATCGAGTACCCGTCTTCGGAGCGGATGGCTTCGATGACGCCCTGAACGCGCTCCATGATTGGCTTGACGAGCTGCGCCTGCCGTGCCTGCATGGTCGAGTCGAGGCCACGAGCGCGGTCCTGGTACTGGGCCTCGCGGTCGCGAATCGCCTTTCCTCGCACGGCACGCGTGGTGGTATCCAGCTTGGCGGCATCACGGTCGAACGCGGCCATGAGCGCGGTGAGTGAATCGTTCATTCGGGAAAGCTGTTGCCTGTAGGCGCCGACTTCCCTGTCGAACTGCGCTTCCGCCTCCGCCCGGCCAGGAGCCTGCTGCAGAAGAAGAGCGGAATTGATATAGCCAATTTTGACCGGAACCTGCACGGCGGTGGTCTGCGCTGCCTGCGCGCCCGCTCCTGCGGTGACGATCAGCGACGTGGCCAGTGCGAAAACGCTCGCACGAAGAAGCACTCGCATTATGACTCCAGTGTTAGAAGAATTGTCCGAGTTTGAAATGGAGCTTCCAGCCAGGTGCCGGCCGCCCCGCGGTATCAGTCTTGTCGAAACCATACCCGATGTCCACTCCCAAAGGTCCGAGCGGACTCAAGGTGCTCACGCCGAAGCCCGCGCTCCTGAACAGACGCGTCGGGTCAAACTCGCGCGGCTTGTTCCAAACATTGCCGCCTTCGAAGAAAGTGTTCAAGTACAAAGACTGATTTAGCCTGAGTCCGAACTCCGCGGTCCCCGTGAAGTAGGCGTTTCCAAACGATGAGCGGCTGGCCTGATTCTGGTTCGCGTTGGGATCATACCCACCGGGCGTTATCGAGAATTCGTCGTAGCCGCGAAGCTGCTCGCCGTACTGAGTTCCGCCAAGAGTGAACGCCTGAGAATAAAAGAACGGTCCCGTATCGCCGAATACTGCGCCCGCTTTGGCCGACAACCCGACGATGAACATCATCGGCTCGCCACCCAGGAGGCTTCCCCCGACGTGGCCGACGGGTGCGTAGGAACGGAGCTCCGTGGTGTAGCGTTGGAACGCGGCTGTACCGCCGAGCGGCCCACCGTTGAACTGGGCGTTGAAAGACTGAAGACCACCGTCGGCTGGGAATGGAAGGCCGGTCCGGGTATCGTGAGTCGCGGTGAAGCCGAGTGTGGAGCGGAAACAGCTCTTGCACGCGTTAGCAATTGTTCCGAGGAGTCCCGAGCTTTCGTACTTCACCTTCTCGCCACCGTAAGAGACGAACAGGCGCGTGTACAGCGAGTTCGGCACTGGGAAGCCAAGCTGAACCTGGCCGCCGGTGCGGATCGCGCCGCCCAGCTCGGCGAGCTGGAAGCGCGAACGACTGTGGTAGGCGGTAAAGCTTCCCGAGATGCGCGACTGGCGAATGTTCGGATCGCTGTACGTTGCGTTGAAGTCGTTGATGTAGCGGCCGAACTGCCACTGTACCTGCGCCCTCTTGCAGCGCCCGAGGAGATTTGGCTGGTCGAGCCCGATGAATCCGCCGAGACCAGTTCCCTGCCCCATCGAAGCGCCGAAGTTCACGTTTCCCGTCCGCTTCTCTTTCACGGTGAACACGATGTCGACGTCGCCCTGATCACCGCTCGGCTTCGTATCCGGCGCGGGCATCGGCGTCTCGAAGAAGTTGAGATTGCCGATGTTCTGGTAGCTGCGAATCAGATAGTTTCGGTTGAAGACCTGACCAGGAGCCAGCACTATCTGCTCACGAATGCAGGACTCGTGCGTATAGTCGTTGCCGACGATCTCGATGCGATTCACGATGGCCGGTGAGCGCTCATCGATCTCCCAGCGAAGATTCACCTTTCGCACGGAGTCAGTGCTTGGCACCCGCTCCATAACGGGCCGGACCTGGGCGTAGATGTACCCTTCGTCGTTGTAGGCCTCGGAGAGCTTCTGCTGCGCATCTTCCCACTTCGCAGCATCGAACGTGTTGGGCGGATTGACGTAGCTGCGCCGCAGCAATCCGACTGTGCGCTGGCTGATCGTCGCCTGCTGGGTCTTCCCGAACGGGTAGAACACGCCGATCTGCTCAGTGGAGAAACGGCGGTTGCCCAGCACCTCGAAGTTGCCGACCGTGTAACGGGGACCTTCACTGACGGTGATGTCGATCAATCCTTTGCCGTTGGCGCGGTCGACGATCAGCGTGTCCTTGAGGATTCTGAAATCGATGAAGCCGCGACTCGAGTACAGCTGCGGTATGTGCTCGCTGAGGTCACTCGCGTACTTGGTGTCATCGAACTCTCCGTTGCGCGTCCAGAGAAAACCCTCTGGCTTCGTGTCCATCGACGCGACAATGTCGGCATCCGAGATGTTCTTGTTTCCGTTGATCCGGATCCCCGAGACAGCGAGGCGGCGACCCTCATCAATGTGGAAGTCGATCGAAAGCTTGCCATCCACAATCGTCGACTCGGGCCTGATGCGCGCGAGATAGTAGCCGTTGCTCTCGTACAGCGAGTCAGCGCTGGCGATCCCCTTGGCAATCTTGCCTGGATCAACCGGACCGCCGGTGGGAAACGCGAGCTTTTCCTTGACGTCTTTCGGGGACACCCTGTCGGCGCCGATCACCCGGTAGCTCGTGAGCACTGGCCGCTCGCGAACCTGAATTACGAGATTGGCCTTGTTCGTCGTGGGGGCGACGTGACAGAGGATCTGGACATCGTCGAACTGACCCGTGGCATACAGAGCCTTGATGCCGGTCTGGATGTCGTGGACGTTGAGCTGCGAGCCGGCGGATAGGCCGGCGGTTGAGCGAACCGCAGCGGAATCCACCCGCGCATTTCCGCTCACAAGAATTGATTCGGGGGTCGAACAGGCGCCGGGCGCGGTCTCCTGGGCATACAGGGGAGCCGCGCTCGCTGCGACGAGCGCCAGCACATATGAAGCAAATTTTCGCATCACACAATATACACTATTGGGTTTTCTAGAGGTCCCGCCTGGGAGGCGCGTATCCTCATTAGACAACGGGGCCGGAAGAGAGTTGCTTCTCTCCTCCGGCCCCGCGCCCTACGGAAGCTTTTGTGCTACGCTTTCGGGGTACCGCTGAGAACGCGGAACTCCAGCTTCTCTCCGTCCGGTGCGAGATCAACTTCGATCTCGTCACCCTTCGAGAACTCGGCGAGAAGGATCTTCTCGGACAGCGGATCCTCGATGAACTTCTGGATCGCGCGCTTCAGCGGGCGCGCTCCGAACCTCTCATCGTATCCGTGCTTCACCAGCAACGCCGATGCGGCATCGGTCAGCTTGAGCGTCAGCTCCTCGTCACCGAGACGCTTCTGCACGTCCTTCAGGAGAATCCCGACGATCTCGGCGATATTCTCCTGGGAGAGCGGGTGGAAGACGATCACGTCGTCGAGCCGGTTCAGGAATTCCGGGTTGAAGACGTGCTGCATCTCTTCCTTCACTTTCTCCGCCATCCGCTCGAAGCTCGACTTCTGGTCCGGCGCATGGAAGCCCAGGCCGCGACCCTTGGTGATGTCGCGCGCGCCGATATTCGACGTCATGATGACCACGGTGTTCTTGAAGTCGATGACGCGGCCATAGTTGTCCGTGAGGTGCCCTTCATCCAGGACCTGCAGCAGGATGTTGAACACATCCGGGTGCGCCTTCTCGATCTCGTCGAGAAGAACTACGCTATATGGCTTGCGGCGCACGGCTTTGGTGAGCGTGCCCGAATCCTCGTAACCGACGTATCCCGGAGGCGCGCCGATTAGGCGGGACACCGAGAACTTCTCCATGTACTCGCTCATGTCGACACGAATCAGAGCCGCTGGATCAGCGAACAGGAACTTTGCCAGCTGCCGTGCGACTTCTGTCTTGCCGACGCCGGTGGGGCCGGAGAAGATGAACGAGCCGATTGGACGGTTCGGATCCTTGAGTCCGGCCCGGCTGCGGCGAATCGAGCGCGCCAGAGCCTTGATCGCCTCTTCCTGCGCTACGACCGACACGTGGAGCTCTTCTTCCATGCGCAACAGTCTGGCAGTCTCGGCCTCCTGAAGGCGCATTACGGGTATTCCAGTCCATCGGCTCACGATGAAGGACACTTCGTCCTCACCCAGCACGGGCCGGTGCGACTGACGATGCTTCTCCCACTCTTCCTGCTTGCGGCGGATCTCGCCCTGCAGCTCGCGCTCACGATCGCGCAGCGATGCCGCTCGCTCGAAGTTCTGATCGCGCACCGCAGACTCTTTGTCCACGTTCACCGCATCGAGCTGGCCTTTGAGCTCGGCAACGGCGGGCGGAGGCGATTGAGTCGCCAGACGCGCGCGCGCGCCTGCCTCGTCGATCACATCGATCGCCTTGTCGGGAAGGAATCTGTCGGTGATGTAGCGGTCCGACAGCTTCGCGGCCGACTCGAGCGTTGCATCGGGAATCGTAACCTTGTGGTGCTCCTCGTATTTCTTGCGAAGACCCTTCAGGATCTCGACAGTCTCGTCGACCGAGGGCGGCTCGACGATGACAGTCTGGAACCGTCGCTCGAGTGCTCCATCCTTCTCGATGTACTTGCGATACTCGTTCAGAGTCGACGCACCGACGCACTGCAGCTCTCCACGAGCAAGTGCCGGCTTCAGCATGTTGCTGGCGTCGATTGCGCCTTCGGCAGCACCGGCTCCCACGAGCGTATGCAGCTCGTCGATGAACAGGATGATGTTCTTGTTCTGCGCAATCTCGTTCATGACCGCCTTGAGGCGCTCTTCGAACTGACCGCGATACTTGGTGCCGGCAATGACGGCCGCCATGTCGAGCGAAAGCACGCGATTCTCGCGAAGAGAATCCGGGCACTCGCCGTTGGCGATGAGCTGCGCGAGTCCTTCGACGATTGCTGTCTTGCCCACACCCGGCTCACCGATGAGCACAGGATTGTTCTTCTTGCGGCGCGTCAGGATCTCCATCACGCGCTCGATTTCCTTGGCCCGGCCGATCGTCGGATCGAGCTGGTTGTCGGCGGCGAGCTGCGTGAGATCTCTGCAGAAGTGATCCAGAGCTGGCGTCTTGGACTTCTTCTCGCCCTTTCCGGTCTGGGTCTGAGTCGTGCCTGGGGTTCCCTGTGCCGCCGCGGGCGTTCCGCCCTGTGGCATCTCGGTGCCCAGCAGTCTGAGCGTTTCCGCTTTTGCGGCGTCGAGATTCACGCCGGCATCGGTCAGAACCTGCGCAGCGATGCCCTTCTCTTCACGGAGGAGGCCGAGCAGCAGGTGCTCTGTGCCCACATAACCATGGCTGAGATCACGGGCTTCGCCCATCGCCAGCTCCAATACTTTCTTGGCGCGTGACGTGTATGGCAGATCGGGTCCGGTCGCGGCTGCGGCCTTACCCTTCTTCACGGTCTCCTCGATCTTCTGCTGAATCTCGTCGAGGTCGACGCTGAGATTTTGAAGGACGGCGGCAGCGACTCCCTCACCTTCACGGATGAGGCCGAGCAGTATGTGCTCGGTACCGACGTATTCGTGATGGAGACGTGCAGCCTCCTCACGAGCCATGGCGAGAACCTTTCGGACCCGCTCTGTGAAGTTGTAACCGTTCATCTCTGCAATCCTCAGTGCGGGAGCTAGTTCCTTCGCGTGCGTGACAGTGTGGATCACTGCAGCGCGCGTGATTACCCGCTACCCATTACTCCGCCTCTCGAGCTAGCGTCTCCCTCACGTATCGAGCGCGTGCGACATTCGCTTCGCTTTCCGTCAGCGCTCTCCCCTCAGAATTGCCGAGGTGAGCCAACTGACTAAATATCAGGAGCTTGTTGAGAGTATATACACTGAGACCGCTTATCAGTTTCAAACCGACAGCCAGTCGCACGCCGCTCAAGTAGTTCATCGCTTCATCGAAGCTCAAGCTGCGTGCATATCGCAGCGTGCCAAAGGCACGCCAGAGCTTGTCTTCAATAATATAACCCGCATCGCGCAACAGTACCCGTCGCGCTTCTTCTTCTCGTTCGATTACATGAGTAACGACGCGCACGAGGTAATCAAGTAACTCACCCTCTGATCTCCCAAGTGTCGTCTGGTTCGAAATCTGGAAGAAATTCCCGACAACTTCGCTCCCTTCGCCATACATGCCGCGATAAGTAAGCCCGACCTGCTGCAAGCCGGCGAGCACTTTCCCGATCTCCTTGGTCAACACCAGGCCCGGCAGGTGGATCAGCACCGACGCCCTAAGCCCGGTCCCGACGTTGGTTGGACAGGCGGTCAGGTAGCCGAATTCGCTGTGAAAGGCATAGGGAACCTTGTTCCCCAGCTCAGCGTCGAGGCGCTCGAGCACACCGAACGCATCAGCAACGTGAAACCCCGAGTGCAGCGCCTGGAGACGAAGATGGTCCTCCTCGTTTACCATGATGCCGACGCCGCGAGAGAGGTACACAGCAGCACCAGTGCGGACCGGCTGCTCGTTGAGACCCGCGAGCTCCTTACTCACCACGTGACGCTCGTGCAGAAGGAGTCTGTCCTCCGGGGGTAGTTCGTCCACCCGAAGCAGAACGCCATCCTCTATCGATTGGAGTCCCACGAATGCTTCCCTTACCTGAGTCAGTATCCTCAGCCGCTCACCATCACGTGCTCGGGGCGTAAAAGCATAGCCTTCCAGGTTTCGCGCCAGGCGAATGCGCGTAGAGATCACGATGTCAGCGTGCTCGCCCGATGCGTCGAGCCAGCTGGCGCCACCGTCGGGAAGCAGAGTGAGGTCGAGCACTACTCTATCCCCCGCAGCTTGTCGCGCAGGTCTGCGGCAAGCTCGAATTGCTCCGCATCTATGGCGCGCTTGAGTCGATCGCGCAGCTCGGTAGCGTTCGACACGTGAGGCAGCTCCGACGGCAAAGGCGCGACGTAGCGACGCCCTATGTGTCGCGAATTTCCGTGAACCCTGCGCAGCAGGTCGCGTAGACTGGACTCAAACGTCTCATAGCAGTGCGCGCAACCAAGCCGGCCGGTCGCTCGAAAGTCCGCCAGAGTGGAGGAGCAGAAGGAGCAATGCGCCGGCTCGCCTTTGGCCCCGGGCATTTGCTCATGGATTGTCTGGAGAAAATTGTTAATCTGAGGCTTCGATGCGCCGATGGTCGTCTCGACGCCACGCTCGGCAGCGCATTTCTCACACAGATGCAGCTGTCTGACCCCGCTCCCCTCGATCTCTGTGAGCTGGATCACCGCTTCGCCATTTTTGCACAGATCGCAAACCATCTTATACAACTACCTCATCGACCGCAGTACGACTCAACTGACCGCCCTCGAGGAGCAGGACTTTGCTCGCACGCGCGGCGAGAGAGCGGTTATGAGTAACGACGACCATCCCGATCTCGAGGTCATTGACGACCTCGCTCAACAGCTCGTGCAATTTCTCGGCGTTCGCGCGATCCAGATTTCCCGACGGCTCATCGGCGAGAACGATCTGCGGATCCATCGCCAGGGCGCGCGCCACCGCGGTGCGCTGCTGCTCGCCACCTGATAGCTCTCCGGGGCGATGCGACATTCTGGCGCTGAGCCCGACGCGAGCGAGCAGCTCTGCCGCGCGGCCTCTCGCAGACTCCTCCGACCGCCCGCCGATTCTCAGTGGCATCATCACATTCTCCAGAGCCGAAAACTCACGAAGCAGGTGATGAAACTGGAACACGAACCCGACAGTGCGGTTCCTCAGCTCCCCAAGCTCCATCTCGTCGCGCCCGTGAATCGGCTCACCTCCGATTACAACATACCCGCGAGTTGGCTTGTCGAGTGCTCCGAGGACGTGCATCAGCGTGCTCTTGCCGGCGCCGCTGGCGCCGACGATGGCGATCATCTCCCCGCGCTGAACAGAGAGATTCACTCCGTTGAGAACGTGAAGAGAGTTCCCATCGCCGCCGACGTACGTCTTGCAGACGTCGTGCGCCTCAAGTACGGTCATCGTCATTCGTGCCGGGTTCCTTCCACCGCGAAACAGGTTGTGCGGGCGTCGGCCGCCTCACTTACAGTGGTCATCATTCGTGGCGGATCGCTTCGATCGGAAAGAGCCTTGATGCCTGCACCGATGGATACACCGTAGCGATCGCCGCGATAGCAATGCTGGCGAGGACGATCCACATCACGTCCATTGGCTGCGTCGACACTGGCAGGTGGTCGATGAAGTAGACCTGCGGATCGAGCTTGATGAATTGATACCTGTCGAGCGCGAGCGCGGCTCCAAATCCGAGCAGGAGCCCGAACACGGTGCCGACGATTCCGATCACCAGACCCTGCGCGAAGAAAATCCGCCGGATCGATCGCGCCGGCATTCCCATCGCCTTGAGGATTCCTATCTCTTTCGTCTTGTCGGCGACGACCATCGTAAGCGTGCTCACGATATTGAATGCGGCGACGAGGACGATGAGCAGGAGGATCACACCCATTCCGAGCTTCTCGAGTTTGAGCGCCTGGAAAAGCGAATGATTCTGCTCCTCCCAATCCACGCTTCGATAGGGCCAGCCAAGCGCGCCAACCACGCGGGACGCGACTGACGCCGCCTGCCAACGATCCTTCGTCTTCACTTCGATTCCAGTGACACCATCGCCGAGCCCCGCGAGATTCTGCGCCTTGTCAAGCGCGATAAACGCGTAGGCGTTGTCGTACTCGTACATACCGGTCGAGACGATTCCCGTTACCTCAAACCTCTCCACACGCGGTACGAAGCCGCCGGTTATGGGGTTCATCTTGCCGCCACCGGCTGAAAGCAGGTTGATGCTGTCGCCCGGCCATTTGTTGAACCGCGACGCGAGAAGCCTTCCCAGAACCACCCCGCGCTGCTGACCATCGGTGCTGGCAAACCGGAAATCTCCGGATATCGCGTGGGATCGAATTGTGGTGACGTCCGGAACTCCTCGAGCCTGAGGCAAAAGCCCGACGACGTACACACCGCCAGCGTAGTCGTGTCCCGCCGTCATCAGTGCTTCGGTCAGTACGAACGGCGCCGCTGTGACGACTCCGGGCTGCTTGCGGACCTTCTCCAACACCTTGGGCCAGTCGGTGATCTTCAGATCTTCCCCGTAACTGAGCACACGGATGTCGGGACTCCCAACGAGGATCTTCTCGCGGAGATCGTGCTGCAACCCGTTCATCACGCCGATGATGACGATGAGCGCGCTCACTCCCACCAGCACGCCGCCGATCGCGATGATGCTGATGAGTGACAACAGCTTCGAGCCGCGCCGACTGCGCAGATATCTCCATGCGATCTGTAGCTCTAACCTGGTCACTCTGGTCTCATCGTCGGAAAAAGGATCACGTCGCGAATGTTTGTTGCACCCGACAGATACATGAAAAGCCTGTCTATGCCTATTCCTACGCCACCCATAGGCGGCATGCCGTACTCCATGGCACGCAGATAATCTTCATCTACCCCAGAAGCCTCCTCATCGCCCGCGGCCTTGAGTTTTGCCTGGGCCTCAAAGCGCCGGCGCTGGTCGAGTGGATCATTCAACTCACTGAACGCGTTCGCCATCTCCTTGCCGTTCGCAAAGAGCTCGAAGCGTTCGGTGAGGCTCGGGTTCCCACGCTTCGGTTTTGCCAGCGGTGACAACTCCACCGGGTAGTCGACGACAAACGTCGGCTCCTGAAGCTTCGACTCCACCAGCGCCTGGAACATCTCGTCCATCACTTTCGGTCGGCTCAGAGACTCAGGCTTTTCGACACCGACACGCTGTGCCAGCGACCGAAGCGCAGCGTCGTCCAGCGACATAACGTCCACGCCCGCGGCCGCGTTGAGTGACGGAACCCACTCGATCCGCCTGAACGGTCTGCGGAATTGCGGGACCCTCGCAGCAAGGTCCGGCACAGAGCGCACTGCCTCGGCAATCTTCTCCAGAAGCAGCTCCACCAGATCCATCATGCCGGTGTAGTCCGCGTAGGCCTGATAGAACTCAAGCATCGTAAACTCGGGGTTGTGCGTCCGATCGATTCCCTCGTTACGGAAATCGTGCCCGATCTCGTAAACCCGGTCGAGTCCGCCGACCACCAGGCGCTTCAGATAGAGCTCATCCGCGATGCGGAGGTACAGCGGCATATCCAGCGCGTTGTGCACCGTCGTGAACGGACGCGCCGCGGCGCCGCCGTATAGAGGCTGGAGAATGGGAGTCTCGACCTCGAGAAAATCGCGCTGATCGAGAAAAACCCTGATCGAAGTGATCATGCGCGACCTGGCAACGAAGAGCGCGCGCACCTCCGGATGAACCGCCAGGTCAGCGTAACGTTGCCGGTACCGCTGTTCCGGATCCGCAAACCCGGAGTGCCGAACCACCTGGCCGTTGACCTCTTCTTCTTTTCCGAATGGCAGCGGACGAAGCGACTTCGCCAGCAGCTCGACCCGGTCGACGCGGACCGTGACTTCACCGGTGCGGGTGCGAAAGAGCGGGCCGTGCACACCGATGATATCGCCCAGGTCGAAATGAGCGAGCTGCGCGTAATTCTCGTCCCCGAGCTGGTCCTTCTTGAAATACAGCTGGATCTTTCCCGTCGAATCGGCGAGGTGCGCAAAGGTCGTCTTGCCGTGGGATCTCCATGCGACAATTCGACCGGCGAGACTAACCGGCGGGCCAACATCTTCTTGTCCGAGCAGTGTCTGCGCCTGGGCGGCCGACTGCTGTCTGTCGAATGAGTACGCATACGGCGCTACACCGGCAGCCTCCAGAGCCTCCAGCTTCTCCCGTCGCGCCTGGAGGACGAAGTTGAGCTCGTCGCTCACGCCGCCGCCGTCTTCGAGCCGCCGCCCTGCTTCAGGTATGCCGATATGAAAGGATCGATGCCCCCATCCATCACTTTCTGAACGTCCGGAATCTTGAGCTCTGTTCTGTGATCGTTCACCATCGTGTACGGTTGGAAAACGTAGCTTCTGATCTGGCTGCCGAAGCTGACATCGGACTTCGTCGCATCCAGCTCCGCCTTGTGCGCGTCGCGCTTCTCGACCTCGGCCTGATAGAGCTTGTTTTTCAGCATCTTCATTGCTGTCGCCTTGTTCTTGAACTGAGACCGCTCCGCCTGTGAGCCAACGACTGTGCCGGTGGGAAGGTGGGTAATGCGGACCGCCGAGCTGGTTTTGTTCACATGCTGGCCGCCTGCTCCCGAAGCGCGATAAACATCGATGCGCAGATCCTCGTCGCGAATCTCGATGTTGATCTCCTCGTTTACGACCGGGTAGACGAAGACCGACGCAAAGCTCGTATGTCGCCGGGCGTTGGCATCGAACGGGGAGATCCTGACCAGGCGATGCACGCCGGTCTCCGGACGCAGAAATCCGTACGCGTAGAGGCCTCGGATCTCCAGCACCGCTCCCTTGATCCCGGCTTCTTCCCCTTCGCTTTCGTCCAGCATGACGACGTCAAACCCGCGACGCTCGGCCCAGCGCACGTACATTCGCATGAGCATCTGCGCCCAATCCTGCGCCTCGGTGCCGCCAGCGCCGGCGCTAATCTCCAGCTGAGCATCGCGGAAGTCGTCGGGTCCGCGCAGCAGAGACTTCACTTCGAAGGAATCGAGATCCTCGCGTAGCTGCGCCGCCTCCTTGTCCAGCTCGCGCTCGAGCTCCGGTTCGGACCCTTCCTGAATCATCTCGTCGAGCTCCAGCGCGCTGGTCAGGCGGCCACTCAACTTGTCGTAGGGGTCCATCCAGATGCGCAGCGTCTTCACTTCCTGAAGAGTTGCCTGCGCCTTTTCCTGAGTGGTCCAGAAGGCGGGGTCGGCCATCTCGGCGTCGAGTACGCTCAGTCGAGCGCGCTTGCCGTCGATGTCAAAGATACCTCCGCAACTCCGCCAGCCGGTCCCCGCTCTGCTTCAGACCGCGGCTGCGTTCACTTTCCGCCATTTTTTCACTACCCCTTGAATCCCTAAAAGATTTTCTTGCCCGCGCCCAGCACTTCGTTGAGTGCTTCCTGGAAGTACGTCGTGCTCTCGGCGAGCTGTTGTCCTACCTGCGCAATATACTCTTCGAAGCTCTTCTTGATCTCTTCCCTGAAGAGTTGCTTCAGCGTTCCGTCGCGAAGCCCTTCGGCGTGTTTGGCGGGGTGGTAGGTGATGATGTCCGAGACGAGGGCGCGCGCGAGCCTCTTGGCGCGTTGATTGGGATCTTTGGAGAGAAAGGGATTGAGCGGACGGCGTGCGCCGCCGTCAGAGCCCACAGGCGGAAGGCCGGACGAAGGGACGGCTGGCGCCCGTGAAGGGGTAGTCGCAGGTCGCGGAGGGGTTGCGGAACGGGCGGCGGAAGGAACGAAAGGAGGCGCTGCCGGAGCAGGAAATGGCGATGCGCTCGGCGCTGAAAAAGGCGGCGCTCCCGCTGGCCTGAACGGAGGAAGTGGGGGCGGCGGAGTAAACTCAGGTAGCACGGACGCGGGAGAGGGAGGAGTCGCGGTCGCCGAAGCCGTACCACGATCGACCGCCTCGGGCCTCGGGCGCGGGCTGGCGGGCGTTTCCACGCTGCGCGGCGCGGCTGGCGGTGGCGGCGCGGCTCGCTGGGATGAAGGGGCGAAGGGTGCAGGATCCCAACCCGAGTGAGCGCCGGGAGTTGCGCGCGTGCCTCCCTGCTCTCTGGGCGAGCCTCCCGCTCTTTCGTTTCCAGAGGGAGGCGTATTCTGTCCCGTGGGCGCCGGGATGGAGATCACACCGCTGCAGACCGAGCAGCGGGCGCGGACGCCCGTGGGTGGAACCTTGGCAGGGTCCACTCGGAAAATTGAACGGCAATCCGGGCAACTTACGTTCATTCATTCTCTCCAATCATTCGCGCGTCGCGTATGGCGGGCAGCGGCTCTTGCGGGGTTACGCGATCGTCGCTGCGTCTGTCAACAGTATAAACCGAGCCAGGAAGGCTCTTGGCGTACGTTTTCATCTCTGTCGCAAGTTGGCTAGCCTGGCGGGCCGAGGTCAATGTCCGGCGAAGGTTAGTGACCACGCCGATCGAGAGAGTCATGAGGGGCACGCGATCGAGGTGCCCCCTCCTGTCCTTACCGAAAAAGTAACCAGCTCTCCGATCCTGCTCGGAGTACTGGTAGGGCGCAAGGAGGTCGAACGTCGCGACGATCTCGCCGCAGACGGCCGGGATCGCGTTGTACGGAATTATGAAAATGAAATCGTCCCCGCCGATGTGCCCGATGAAGCCGTCTTCACCGCACGTTCCCTTCGCAACGTCGTGAAGGAGCTTGGCCAGAATGCGGATCACGCGATCGCCCTCGTTGTAGCTGTAGCGATCGTTGAATTCCTTGAAGTGATCGAGATCGGCGTAGCACACCGCGAAGTAGTCCCCGAGCGCGAGGCGGCGGCCTATCTCCGACTCGATCGCCGACGTTCCGGCAAGACGAGTGGACGGATGTACGATGAGGTCGCGCTCGGAGCGAATCAACATCGCATCCAGACGACGCACCGCCTCAGGGCCGGGCATTCCGTCGCGTATCACTTCGTCGGCGCCCGCGTCGAAAGCCGCGGAGAGCAATTCGTTCTTCTTGCCGCAAAGCACTGCGCACGGAACCACGCCTGTGTAAGAGTCCTTTTTCACTCTGTGGAGCGCGGCGAGCACGGACTCGGTTTCGTTCCGCGCGTCGAACACGACGAATCGCGGACGCGCGCGCAGGCCGATTGACATCAGCTCGTCACCCGAGCTGAGGGTGACGACGGATGCCTCCTGTTCGGCAATCCAGGCGCTTACGTGCGCCGGGAGAGAAGCGCCATCGGGGGAAAAGCGTATCGCGTTCGGCTGCTGCAAATTGTTGGTTTCAGGTGGTGATTCAGCTCTATCAGAAGAAAAAGAACGCCACTGCAAGTACCGCATACGCCAGAAGCAAAAAGGCTCCCTCGAGCCAGTTCGATTCCGCATCTCTGATGACCGATGACGCGACACCAACTGCCAAAGCGATACTCGCGACTTCCATTGTCGTGAACGCGAGATCCATCGGTTGGTGAAACGCCATCCCAAGAAGAACCAAGAGCGGCGCGATAAGCAGCGCCACTTGTATGCTGGAGCCGATAGCGATGTTGAGCGCGAGATCCATCCGGTTCCGCACCGCCATTACGATTGCTGAGCTGTTTTCGGCAGCATTGCCGATGATGGGAATGAGGATCAATCCGACAAAGAATTCGGACAGACCCAGCACCTTCACCGCAGCCTCAGTTGCCGACACCAGCACTTCCGCCATCACGCCAATCGCAATGGCTGATGCGACCAGCACAGCCATTGCCTTCTTTGACGACCATTTTGGGGCTACAGTCACGGCTGGATCGCGCGAATCCGAGCCAAAACTCGACGAATGCGTCCCCAGCGAGAACACCAGCCAGGCCACATAGCCGGCGATAAGGAGGAAGGCGATGTAGTGGGACATCCGGACGGTGGCCACCCGCGTGGGATCGGGGTGCAGGCTGTGGAACAGCGCCGGCACCGCGAGCCCGAACACCGCGATGAGCAACACGGTTGTGCTGTGACCGGCGAGATTGCGATTGAATTTCTGGACTTTGAACTTGAGTCCCCCGGCGAACAGCGCGATACCGAGTACGAGGAGCAGGTTACCGAGAATGGACCCGGTGATTGAAGCTTTCACCAGGTCAATCAGTCCGGCCTGGAGAGCGACCGAAGCGATGATAAGCTCGGCGAGGTTACCCATCGTCGCGCTCAGGACGCCTCCGATCGCCGGACTGGTATGTTCGGCGACGGCCTCGGTGGCGGCCCCCATCACGCCGGAAAGCGGGACAATTGCGAGCGCGGCAAGTACGAAGACGACGATTGGCGGGGCCTCCAACAGCCGCGCCACTAGCGCAATGGGAACGAAGATCAGAAGCGCGTAGAGTATTTTCAGAAGGTGTGACTCAAAACAGGTACCTGAGGGAGATCCACACCGGCGACTGCCCATTGTCCGCCGGGATCCCGCCGAAGGTACGGGCGATGTCGAATGCAAACGACCCGCTTTCCAGGCCGAATCCTAGTGAAGCGGATGCGTCTGCGCGGCGATCGTGGCCCACATAACCCGCCCTCAGGTGAACCTTCCCCTCGTACAGAACATCGGTGCCGAAGCGTATCGCCCTTCCCCCGAAGTTTCGTGTGTCGACGTAGCTCGACGACGCCCGAAGCTCGGTGTCCTTTACGTACCGATCGAGGAATTTGAGGCGGTACATCGTTCCGAGCTCGAGCTGAGTCGGTAGCGGGTCGCGCTGATTTGTCTGTTTGGAATTGAGTCGCCCCCCAAGATTCCTGAGCGCGACTCCAAAGCTGAGAGGGCCAGCGGCCGACACGCGGTACTGTGCTCCGAGATCAACGGCCCGCGAGCTTTCCACGGCTGCTCCTACTGTCGCGCACTGGCCCGAGCAATCCACGCGCAGCTGAATGATCTTGTAGGTGAATCCGGCGTCGAATCTCTTCGTGAGTGGCGCCGCGTAGGTTGTGGCGAGCACCACATCGCGCGGAAGAATGACGCCGATTACCTGCCCGAGATCATCGGTGACCTGTTGCTCTCCAAGGTCCAGCACGCTGATGGAGAGCGCGGCCGTCCCATACGATCGAGATGGCAGGACGAATGAAAAAGCATCGCCAACTCCGGCAACCGTCTTTGAGTGGTGGATGGCAAGCTCACGTTTTTCCTGACCGGCCACCGACGCAGGATTCCACCAGATGCCCTCGCTACCGGGCTTCGCAGCCGCCATCGCCTGCCCCATCCCAACCGCCTGAGCGCCAATCGGGAGGAGGAGAAACAGGGCGCCTTCGCTGCCGGTCATGGTCGTCTGCGCCCCCGCGCCTACGGCGAGGAGGCATGCGACCGCCAAGCTAGAAAGGAGTCGCCTCATCGATCAGCATGATTGGGATATCATCGCGCACGGCGTAGCGAAGCCGGCACTTGTGGCAGACCAGAATCTGTTCCGCTTCCCGATACTCGAGCTCCGACTTGCATTTGGGACACACGAGGATTTCGAGCAGACGCTCCGACAAGCTCATTTACTTTTTTCCTGTTGCCAGTTGATAGCCGAATCTCGACAGACTGCCCGGATTCTTCCGCCAGTTCGCGAGCACTTTCACCCACAGATCGAGATAAACCTTTTCTCCGACAAACGTCTCGATCTTTTTGCGGGCGGCTTCGCCGATGGTGCGTATCCGTGCACCCTTGGCTCCGATGATGATCGCCTTCTGACTATCCCGCTCCACATAAATTACTGCCCGGATGTAGAGAGGGGAGCGACCCTCGCGATATTCCTCCACCTGGACGGCGACGCTGTACGGCACTTCGTCGTGCAGCTGCTCGAGCACGGTTTCCCTCACCAGCTCGGCGACGAAGAATCGAACCGGCTGCGTGCTGATGTCTTCTTCCGGATAGAGAAACGGACTTTCCGGGAGGTGCTCCGCGACGCGGGCCATCAGATCCGGTACCCCGTCACCGGTGAGCGCGGAGACGAGCACGACGTTCTCAACCGAAAAAAGCTCATCGCGCCGCGCCGGGTTGAGCGTGTCAGATTTGTTGAGAGCGACGACGACAGGCGCGGTCGGAGGCGTCGAGAGGCCGGCAGCTTCGGTGAGCGGAGGGGGCAGGCCTTCCGTGGCGTCAGCGAGATAGATAATGACATCCGCCTCGTCGAGCGCGCGCACGGCCGTCGATCGCATCGCTTCCTGGAGCGGGTACTTTGGATTGAGCAGACCGGGAGTATCGAGGATCACGAGCTGCGAGTCGTCGCTCGTGTAGATCCCGACGATGCGGTCCCGCGTCGATTGGGGTTTAGGGCTGGTGATGCTGAGCTTCTGCCCGACGATGCGATTGAGCAGCGTCGATTTCCCGACGTTCGGTTTTCCTGCGACGGTGACGATCCCGGCTCTTGGCATTAAGGGAAACTAGTCCGGTTAGGGGGACAAAGGGCGACTGACCTGGCGCGAGTTGTCAGTCGCACAGAGTTGCAGTTTCAGGTTGCCCCTCGGAAAGAAAATGCCGCCCCGTTGCCTGGGCGGCATTTTCAAACAGGTGCCGCTCAAGTAGGCAGCGAAATCGGTTGTCAAAGATCGAAAGAGCTGGGGCGGCAGGACTCGAACCTGCAACTTCCGGATTAACAGTCCGGCGGTCTGCCAGTTGACCTACACCCCAATAGCGCCGCCTGCGCACAAGATACGATATTCCTCGGACCAGCGGTCAGGCGGTGGTTGCTCGAACGCCGGGCGCTGGGAATCACACCAAAAAAAAAGGCCGTCAGTCCAAGACTGACGGCCTTTTTCAATGAGGTGCCGGCGACGGCCTACTCTCCCGCGTCCTCTCGGACGGAGTACCATCGGCGCTGTAGGGCTTAACGACCGTGTTCGGAATGGGAACGGGTGTGGCCCCTACGCTCTAGTCGCCAGCGATTATCAAAATGACTTTGGATTGTAGTAGTGATCGTGTGATGTTCGAATCAACCGTTAGATCGCTTGGTTTACTGCTAGTCGGTTCCAGTCATAAAGAGGAAACTGGAACCATATAAGAAGATCAAGCCTCACGGGCGATGAGGATCGCTTCGCTTGAAACCGGTTGCCCGGCGTCCACGTGCGACCTCTTGACGGGATGGTCTCTCCCGGCCCTTCAGGGAGCTCGAGGCTCCAGGGAAGATTCATCTTGGGGGCAGCTTCCCACTTAGATGCATTCAGCGGTTATCTGCGCTTGCCCTCGCTACCCGGCGCTGCAGTTGGCACC
>JANMWS010000110.1:0-8619 GCA_031394125.1 Gemmatimonadales bacterium | reverse complement strand
CGCGGCAAGTCGAAGCCAAAACCGCCACATCCGTTAATTCAACGACGTGGGTTGCATCTGCCTAACGTTCGTCAGGCAGCGCCGGGTTCAGGTCACTGCCAGCCGGATGCCCGAGAGAATGAAAATGGCGACGATCAATGCGTAGGTGAGCCATTTCCCGGCGGTAGATCGCTCCGGCAAGCCCATAGCGATGATTGCGAAGGCGGCGGCCACTGTGAGGCCGGTGGCGCCTCGGAGCCAGTCCCGCTCGGAAAGCTGTAACACCGCCGAAATCCCCGCCACGACAGCGACCACAATACCCAGTCTACGTGAGTCCGACGTCAATACCCCTCCGATGGTCGTGCATCTGCCTAACTAGTAATTGTACTGCGTGTTTATGCTGCGGAGAAATGTCAAAGCTGCAAGCCGCACGCGAGATAAGATGGACCGGTGAAGTCGCGGCGGCGAGCTAACCTCTTGCGTCTCATCCCGTTAAAATGCGAAAGTCCGGTCCGATCAAAGAGTTATCCTGCATGCTAATCGCGCGATAACAATGCGCGAAACGACCCGAGAGGCAAAGCGAGCGGAAGAAGGTCGCGACTTCTTTCAGGAAGCTCCGCCACCCGCCAGGCGAGGAGCGATTTGTCCGCGTACGATCCGTCCTCCTCCTCGCACTCTTCGACAATCGTCAGGCACGGTTCCGGAAACGAAAACGGCGGTGACTGGAAATCCAGCGTACGCCAGTCTCCATCCTGCACGTCACGATTGTCGCCTCGTCCGGGGAACGAAGTCATCAGCACGTTGCGAATCTTCGACCGCGCGATGTTCGCCAGCACAGCTCGGATGTTCGCGTAAGACAGGTGCACCAGACAGTCACGGCAGAGAAGCACGTCCGCGTATGGAAGTTCATCTCGCGTAAGATCAACGAGCGCGAAGCGTCGGGACTCACTCGCGTGCAAGCGCTGATTCTCTTCGACGATCGACGGAACGATATCGCCGCCGATGTACTCGATGCCGTTAAGGTCTACGTGCTTTATCCAGGTGAAGTCGCCGCACGGGACGTCGAGCAGCACGCGCGTCTCCAGTCTGCGAAGCGCCTTCGGCAGCTCGGCGCGCAACACCCGCGTTGAGTCGAGCCCGGATCCAACTCCGGAGCGCGACTCCGGGTCCGACCAGAGATTCGTGGAATAAATGCGCTCGAACCGCTCCTGAAGCCCCAGCTCCGTGAGTTCCTCCGCCCGCTCGGCGAAACGCCGCTCCGCCACAGTCTTCTTTCGCGGCAACGCAGCCCCGTTCGACCGCGACTTCCGCTTCACTACGCTGCCTCCTCGAGACCGAACGGCCACCCGTTGGTCTTCCACGACCAGACCAGAAATGTCACGCACCCCAGCGCCAGCACGCCCACTCCGAAAAGAATCACCAGTAACTGCGTGGTGGCGAAGACGAAAATCCAGCCCAGCACCGCCACCAGCGCCGGCAGCGGATAAAGCCACATGCGGTAAGGACGCGGCATGTTTGGCGCATGGCGGCGCAACAGCATGAGGCCGACCACTTGTCCCATGAACTGCACCACGATGCGGGTGACGATGAGCGCGTCGATGACCGTGCCGAGCGAGAACAAACCCGCCACGATCGAGATCGCGCCCAGTACGAGCAGCGAGACGTAGGGGAAATCCTTCGTCGGGTGCAGCCGGCCGAAAACGCGAAAGAAATATCCGCTCTGCGCCGCGGCGAACGGGATGCGCGAGTAGCCGAGCAGTAGCGCGAACGCCGACCCGAACGCGGTCCAGAGGACGAGCAGCGTAAAGATCGTCGCCACTTGCGAGCCGTAGATCTTCTGCATGAAGATCGACACGACGAAGCTCGACTCCGGATGCGCGGCCGCCGGCACGAACTCCCGCCACGGTACTGTGCCGATAATCGAGAGATTGATGCCCAGATAGATGGCGGCCACCGCAGCAGTGCTGATCAGGATCGAGCGGGGGATGACACGCCCCGGGTCGTGCACTTCGTCTCCGATATAGCAGATGTCGTAATACCCCAGGTAGTCGTAGATCCCGATGCGCGCCGCAGCGCCCAGGCCGAGGAAAAAGCCCAGCGAGAAGTTGAACGCGCCCGGCGGAAAGTCGAAGGCGACGCGTGAATCAAAATGCATTGCGCCAGTCACGATCACCGCCAGCACCGTGACCAGCGTACCGACCCAGAGCGAGATCGTGATCTTGGCGAGCGAGTCAATGCGGCGATATAGCAGCGCGATGTTGATCAGCCCCACCACCGTCACGAGCACGATCGTGCCGGTGCGCGTGAGCCCCTTCCAGATGTAGCCCGCGTAGGCGGCGAAGCCGATGTAACCGGACGCGATCTCCAGCGGACCGCTGAGCACGAACTGCCAGACGAAAAGGAACGCCATCAACCGCCCCAATCGCGCGCGCCCGAACGCTTCGCGCAGATAATGGAACGATCCACCCGAACCCGGCATCGCCGCGCCCAATTCGCTCCATACCATCCCGTCGCATATCACGATGACGAGTGCGACGATCCATCCGAGCAATGCCTGAGGGCCGCCCATCGCCGACATCAGCAGCGGGATCGTGATGAACGGTCCCACGCCGATCATGTTGGTCATGTTCAGCGCGGTCGCCGGCAGAAGGCTGAAGCGGCGGGGAAGCTCGGGCTGCCCGAGCGGAGTGATCGGCGCGCTCACTAGTCGACGGTTGCCGGGTTGTCGGTCCGCATCTAGCTAAACGATCGAGGGGCTGCCATTCACTCGGCGACTGGGAGGCCTGGTCAGATAGGACACCGCTCCAAGAACCAGGAGTACAGGCGGGAGCCATACCGTCGCCTTTTCTCCCGATAGGTAGGCCGAGATGAACGCCATTACCCACGCGAACGTGGCGCCGGCGTACGCCCATTCCTTCAGCAGCGCAAACCCGGGTATCAACAGGACAATTGCCGCAAGCGGCTTCGCAATTCCCAGAACTATGCGAAGGTGCTGCGGATACCCCGCCTTGGCGAATCCGGACACCACTTGCTCACTGCCACTGAGATAAGTCACGGCCATCAGCAGCGATGCGGCTGCAATCGCAGTGCTGCTCCAATAGGCAATCCTTTTAACCATCGACTCTCCTTGAGTTATTGCACCAGCTTCTGCAGCTCTTTCCACGTGACGAGAATCACATGGTTGTCCTGTAGGGCCTTCTTGAACTCGGGGCTCGTCATGACATCGTAGTCTCGTTGGCGCCAGGCGGAGCCGTACGGCTCGTGGTTCACCATCACCGCTTGCAACTCGCTGTCGTCGTGGCCGAGGTGAACGATGATCTCGGTGAGACCAGGCTTGAGGTTGGCAATCGCATTCAGATAGAACGTCTTCCACTGATCGCGCGGAACCTCCCCCCCAGCGATGATCACCGCATCGAGCAGGACGTCCCGCGAAGTGATGCCCGCCTGCGGCGCGGCTAGCGCGCTGCCCTTGATAGCGAGAAAAGGGAGGTGATACTCGTGGGCAATCTTGACGTACGTGGCGATCAGCTCCGGCGTCGTGAAAAGAGAGCCCATGTGGCTATCGAGGTGCGTTGGATGGATGCCGAGCGACAATGCGCGGTTGATTTGCGCGCGGATCTCGCGCTCGACCTCGATGGGCTTCGCATTCGCCGCAACCAGTTTCTCGTCGTTCGGGAAGGTACCGGCCGCGTCGAGCAGGCTCGAGACCTTGTCCGCCGACTCGACGCTGCCCCATCGGTACGTTTCCCACTCGCTGGTGAGCGTGAGGTGCAGACCGAGATCTGCATTCGGGTGGGCCTTTGCGTAGGCGGCGACTTCGGCGATCCAGGGACTCGGCACCATGATGCTTGCCGACGTGACGGCGCCGTTCTCGAGCCCGGCAAAGCTTGCGACGTCGATGGAATGGGCGGCGGCGAGATCGTCCGCGTGAAGAATGAGCAGTTTCGAGTCGGCGGGATGGCCGAGGCGCTCAGCTATGGTTTTAGTCTGCGCGGGAAGCGTCGAGGCAAACAGAAGCGATACTACCGACGACCAAAAGAGGCGGTGCATGGGAGGTCCGTGATAATCGTGGAAGGTGAGCATTTTCGCGTGCTGCAACGCTATATCTTTCGGTGTAAGATGCACCAGGGTATCTGGGTCGAAACCCGGAAAGTAAATTGAGGCCATGGGTAAGCGAACCGTCGGAGCGCGAGTAGGCGAGTCCGGACGCAAGGGGCACACATGACACGCGTATCTGTCGCTGCGACCGCGGTTCTTCTCACCGTACTCGCGGAAGCCGCGTCGGCGCAGGAGCACGCACATCCCCAGGGCGCACCGACTGGGGAGTTCGGCACAGTTCACTTAGCGACGTCGTGCAACCCCCAAGTCACGCCGCGGTTCGATCGCGCGGTTGCGCTGCTGCACTCCTTCGAGTTCGGCGCGTCGATCCGGACCTTCAACGAAGTGCTCGCCGCCGACACCACGTGCGCGATGGCGCAGTGGGGGATCGCGCTGAGTCGATGGAGCAACCCGATGGCGGCTGGAAACCGATCTGTCGCGCAGCTGCAGCAAGGAAGGCTGGCCGTTGACGCCGCGAACAGACTTTCTCCTCGGGCGTCGGATCGTGAGCGAGGCTACATACACGCCGTCGGAATGCTGTACGACGATTTCGAGCACAAGGACCAGCGCACGCGCATCGTAGAGTACGAGCGCGCGATGGGCGAGCTCGTGATGCGGCAGCCGGCGGACACAGAAGCCCTGATCTTCTACGCGATCGCACTCGCCGCCTCAGCTCCTCCGACGGACAAGACATATTCGAATCAGCTGAAGGCGGGCAGCATTCTCGAGCCACTCTGGGTGAAGCTGCCGGATCATCCCGGGCTGGCCCACTACATCATCCACACCTACGACAATCCAGCGCTCGCTGACAAGGCTCGGGCAGCCGCGCAGCGCTATGCGAGCATCGCTCCGTCCGCCGCGCACGCGCTCCACATGCCCTCGCACACTTTCACGCGAGTCGGCATGTGGGAGGAATCGGCCAACACCAACAATCGGTCGATGAAGGTTGCGCTGAGTACCGGCTCCATCGCGGAAGCGCTGCACGCCTCCGACTACGCGATGTACGCGTATCTGCAGATGGGAAAAGACTCCGAAGCGAAGGCGATTGTCGACGGACTGCCCGCGCTCGCCGCGCGTTTCGACGCGAACGCGGTTACCGGCGCCGCTCCCGGTTCCGCGGGCGTGTTCGCGCTCGCGGCGATTCCGGCGCGCTGGGCGCTGGAGCGGAGGGCGTGGCGGGAAGCCGCCGCGCTGGAGCCCAAAGCGAGTGCATATCCATATACGGAGGCGATGACGTACCTCGCGCGCGCTCTCGGCGCGTCGCACACGGGCGATCTGGCAAAATCCAGGATCTCAATCGATTCACTCGCATCGATTCAGCAGCGATTGAGCGCGAAGGGTGAAGCGTACTGGGCTGAGCAGGTCGCCATCCAGAATCTCGAGGCCCGGGCGTGGCTCGATCTTGCCGAGAGGCGGGAGAGCAGTGCCCTGACGGTCATGCGAGAAGCTGTGACGCGTGAGGACGCGACGGAGAAAAGCGCCGTGACACCGGGGCCACTCGCGCCGGCTCGTGAGCTGCTCGGCGATATGCTGATGGAGCTCAAACGAGGCGCCGAGGCGCGGGTGGAGTACCGCGAGACTCTGAAGAAAGAGCCGAATCGGAGGCACGCAGTTCGCGGAGTTGGCGGCCCGACCTAGGCGGACCAGGCAGTTCTTGACGAGCTGTCGGCAAAGGCAAGCTGGCTTCGATCGGTGGTCTGAGTCTGAGAGCGACACTTCGCGGGTCAGTCGCAACCGGGCACCCCTAATACTGAGCAGGGAGCCCTAAGCTGCTTAGCGGTCGTGGCTGGGAGCTTTCATACTGGCGTTACGGTTTCGCGGATTCTGAGTCGCGCGCCTTCCTCGAGATCTCGAAGCTGTCCGTTAAACCCAGTTCAAGAGTTCTCTACGCCGACGGAAGAGCTCCCAGCTACGACCGCTAAAAAGCTTAGAGCTCCCTGCTTTGGTATTCTCGTGGTCACAGGTGCCGTATGCCCGTAAGTGTCGCTCTCAGACTCAGACCTCCGATCGAAGCCAGTCCGCCGTTGCTGGCGGCTCGGAGCTAGAGCTCAGTCCTTGACAAGAAATTCTCGCCGCGATATACTGAACCACATGGTTCAGTATCCACGCAAGCTCGACGCCGCCTTCAGCGCCTTGGCCGACCCGACCCGGCGCGGAATTCTCGAGCGCCTCGGAAAATCGGATGCCGCGATCAGCGAATTGGCCGAGCGTTTCGCCATCACCCTGACCGGCATCAAGAAGCACGTCAGAGTACTCGAAGCTGCGGGCCTGGTAACTACCGAGAAAATCGGGAGGGTACGGCAGTGTCGGCTTGGCCCGCGCCGACTCGACGACGAGACCGCATGGATCGCCTCATACCGGCGGAAGCTGGAAGGCCGGCTCAACCGGCTCGGGGAGTTCCTCGAGCGCACAAGGGAGAAAAAATGACTACCACTGCGGAGCAGGAACCAATGGCAAAAGCGACGATAACCACGCGCGGCGATCGCGAGATCCGCATCGAGCGAATCTTCAACGCGCCACGCGAGCGCGTGTGGCAAGCGATGACCGATCCCAAGCTCGTCGCGCAGTGGTGGGGTCGCGGCAACAAGCTTGTGGTCGAGCGGATGGAGGTGGAGCGGGGTGGTCACTGGCGATTCGTCGAGCACGCGCCCGATGGCGTCCACGGATTCGAAGGCCGTTTCAGCGAAGTCACACCGCCGGAGCGGGTCGTTCAGACGTTCGAGTGGGACGGGATGCCGGGCCACGTGGCCCTAGAAACGGCGACACTCGAGGATCTTGGTGACGGCCGCACGCGACTCGTCAACACATCGCTCTTCATGACCGCCGAGGATCGCGACGGAATGTTGCAGTCGGGGATGGAAGGCGGGCTGAACGAGAGCTACGCCGCGCTGGACAGGCTTCTCGCGAAACTGGCCTACTAGCGTTTGGCATCTCGGGGCCCGGCTTCAGGCGACCGGGCCTTGAGCCGCGCTCTGCTGAGCAAAACGGCCGCGACAAACGCGACGACGAATGCGGGCAGCGCCGTAAAAACCGGCCATATCGCCAGGGCGATCACGGGGAAGTGGTGCTGCGTTGCCCGCGCATGAAGACTTGCTGAGACCGCGAGTGTAAAGGCGCCGAGTCCAACTGCCAGCGCTACGTGCAGGGCTGTTGTCCGAGGCGGGCTATGTAGCTGGACGTGCTCGTATCGTATGTGTGCCGCGAACCCGACGGCGCTGATCGCCCATGCGGTCAGTCGCCACGCAACTCGCGCATCATTGGACACAGCCGATTTGGCGAGCGCCGCGAAAACGATCCCGGCCACAAAATACAGGGCGCCAAGGAATAAAACGGCCCAAAACCATCGCAAGCGACCTGTCTCGCTCATTGCGTGCCCCTTTGTCCGCGCTCAACGCGGGTCACACGGCAGGAAAAGTCGCGAAGCGAAGCACATCGTGTCGGCACTCTGCCGAGCGTCGGCCTCTGCGGCGCTGTCCCCACTGGCGAGACTATCACGTGGCCCGGCCGTGGGTGCGACTCTCCGCCCCGCCTGGTTTCTGGGTGATCTATAGCGAGTGGACACGACAACCGCGAAGATCACGAAAACGGCGAGCAGAGCCAGCGACAAACGGCGAGGCATCGGTTACGCTCCTGTGCTTGTAGGTGCCGAACATACATCGAGCGAGTTATCGCAGCATGAGCGTCAGATTAAGAGTCGGTGAAAATTCGACTCCTTCAGTCGGCGTAGCCCGACCTCGGCAAATCATTCGCCCCGAATGGACAACGCGTGCCCGTGCGATTCTACCAATCAGTCGAGCGATAGTCCTTGAGGAATTTGCCCCACATGTGAACGCCGGTGTTGAACCCCGAAATAATCGGGTCTACGATTCTCGCCGCGCCATCCACGATGTCCAGCGGAGGATGGAAGCGATGCTCGGCGGTTTTCCGAGCGGCAATCTCCTCCGGATCCTCGTCCGTGACCCAGCCCGTATCGACGCTGTTCATGTGGATGCCGTCAGCGATGTAGTCGGCCGCCGAAGTTCGGGTCATCATATTGAGCGCGGCCTTCGCCATGTTCGTGTGTGGATGCCGAATGGTCTTGTGCGACCGATAGAATTGTCCTTCGACGGCAGAGACGTTGACGATGTGCTTGTCGCGCTCGGGGGTTCGCGTCATCAACGGCTTGAGCCGCGCGTTAATGATGAACGGAGCGATCGCATTTACGAGGTGAACCTCGAGCAGCTCCACGGAGGGCACTTCGGCCATCAGCAAGCGCCAGGAATTGCGTCCGCGAAGATCTATCTGCTGTAGGTCCTGGTCGAGCAGGCCCCGCGGGAAGAATTCGCTCTCCTCCTGCAGCCCGCGTGCGAGCAGCGCGACTTCCGACTTCCGCCGGGTCATGTCGTTTGCGTGCGGAGCTTCGTACTTGCCGATCAGACGCTGGACGTGCGCGGGCATTGAGCTCAACGCCGCCGTTTCTGTTTCCCTCATGTGCTCGTAGAAATCGTCGGGGCGGCGGACGGTCTGGCACGCGTTGTTGATGACAAAGTCCAGGCGCTGCTC
>JANMWS010000109.1:0-16958 GCA_031394125.1 Gemmatimonadales bacterium | reverse complement strand
CTTTCGGAAATCTCGCCAGTCGTACGATCTCGATGGTCGAGCGCTATTGCGGGGGAGTCGTCCCCAAGGGCGAGCGCAACGAGATCGACAAGGCGGATGAGGCGGATCTCGAGGCCTATCACGCGTCAATCGGCCCGAAGGGGTTTCAGCTCCACGAAGCGCTGAAGGCGGTTTGGCTTACGGTGGCGAGGGGGAACGAGTACGTCGATCGGCAGGCGCCGTGGAAGCTCGCAAAGGATCCGGCCAGCCGGTCGCAGCTCGAGAGCACTCTTGCAACTCTTGTGAGGCAACTGGCGCGACAAGCGGTTTATCTTTGGCCGTTCATTCCGGGGAAGTCGGAGGAGCTGTGGAAAGCGCTCAGCGCGCCTGGATCGCTTGGCGACATGAGGTTCAAAGGATTGGGGCGCCTCGATCCCACAGGATGGAAGGTGGAAAAGGGACCGTCTCTGTTTCCAAAAAAAGAATCTCCACCCGAATGAAAAAGGTCGCCCTCGCGGGCGACCTTTTTCATTGGACAGTTTCCGCGCTAGAAGTTCGGATTGTTCAAGCGTTCGACATCAGGTACAGGGAAGCAACGCTCCGTTCCGTAATTGCCGCCCTTCAGGTAGACGGTCGAGTACGGTGTCCCCGCCGCTGGGTCGAGTGGCAGGTTCAGACGCCGCACGTCGAACAGGTGCTGACCCTCGAGAAAGAGCTCGCGGCGGCGTGCTTCCGTGACTTCCGCGGCGATCACCACCGGATCCGTACTCGAGAAAGTTGGTAGACCGGCTGCGGTACGAAGCGCGTTGATGATGTTCACCGCCGTCTGTCCCTGCGCAACCTCGGCCACTATCAGTTGTGCCTCCTTGTAGCTCGCAATGGGACTCGGGCTGGAGCTGTTGGCGTACTTGGTCTGTATGTAAAGCGGGGTTCTATTGTCGGTGCCGTTTTTCCCCGCGTTGGTAACAGTAACTCGAGTGTCCGGCACTGTCCCGCCACTCGAGTTAGTCACGGTGAGATTCCGATAACTCGGCGCGACTGACACGACCCCTGACTGGTTATATGTCTGGACACGGTTCTGTCGAATGGTCGGAGAGTTCTCGGACGTAGCGTTCATCACGAAGCCCGCCGGTACGAGCGCCGCATCGGCAGTGGCACCTGCCCTGTTCCCCTGATCGAGACGAGCGCGCGCGCGCCCAACGTAAGCCATGTTTAGAATCTGTTGATCCCCCGCCGCCTGAGCCGCAGTTATGGCCGTGTTGAACATCGCTTCAGCGGAAGCGAATATCTCCGTCGAGGTCATCTCCTTGCTCAGATTGATGGCCGCCGAGCAGAAGCCTTCGCCCAACAAGATTCTGGAATAGCCCGCGTAAGCGGCTGCTTTCGCGATGAGATCCTGCCTTTTCGCAACCTGTGCATCCGTCCAGCCTTGCAAGAGCTCGAGAGCTCGGTCCGCCGTCCCACGAGCTACCTGAATCGGCGTGTATATGCCATACGCGTCGCAGCCATTGGTCGCGTAGCGCGTATCACTTGTAGGATCGGTGTTGCGGCTATCGAATGGCCAGTTGGCTGCCGTGGCCGTCGCATCCATGAATTCACCGCTCGCCATCGCTGCATCGACGATGTACATCTTGAGTGCGCACTCGAAATTTCCTCTCGCGCTGGTGACCAGAAGGTCGGCGTTCGCTGGTGTCTCGAGAACGGACGTCACGATTTTGTCAGGCGACGTAGCCTCGAGTCCCTTATCGAGGAGGTTGCATCCGATCATTGGTGTAGAGAGCACGACGACGGTGAGCCACTGACCGGCGGTCATCGTGGCTCCCGTCATCCGCCTCACAATGCGAGTCAACTTCATATATGGTCTCCGAATCATTCCGTTGGGTCGTTCGTGAGTGTGGGTTGGCATTAGAAATTGAGGCGCAGGGTTCCAACGAAGGATCGGAGCTGGGGAGTTACATCCTGCTCCCATTGTCCAAACCCACGCGAGCCGCCCTGGAACGACGCCTCCGGCTCCAGGCCTTTGTAGTTGGTCCACGTGTGCAAATTGCGTCCAGCAACGCTGACGGAGGCTCTCGCTGCACCAAGCCTGGTAGCGAAGGAAGTCGGAAGGTTGTAGCTCAACGAGATCTCCCGAAGTTTCGTGTAACTCGCGTCGTTGATGAGATCGCTCACGTAGTTTCGGCTGGTGATCGCGCCAACTATCGCCGGAGAGAATTCCTTCGGGAAATAGTTCTCCCGGCATTCGATGAATATGTGGCAGCGGACCCGGCGGTTTCCATCGAGCTTCTTGTAACCACCCTTGAAGTCGACGAGCGTGTAGAGGCTAAAGTTCGAGAAGAAGCTGAGTGTTGAGGTGAACGCACCCTCCGATGTCGGCGTGGTGTTGCCGAGAAACACGAGCGGAGCGTTGGCACAAAGCACCGGGGCGCCGCCTGTGGAGCCCGGATCGCAAAACACCGCCGTCGACTTGCCTGTCACCGGATCGATTGTAGCGTCGACAACCCTCTTGCCCCACCAAGCACCCACCGGATAGCCAACCGTGTGTCTAATGTTCGCCGACGGACTGATGAACGTGGCCCCACCCAGATCGATGATTTTAGTGCGATTCGTGCTCCTGCTGAACGTCACATCCCAGCTGGTACGAGCGTTCGCGATTGGCGTAGCGCGGAGCATGATCTCGTTTCCACGCTTCGCGATCTTGCCGGCGTTGACCAGCTGTGTCCCCGGATAACCGGTTGAAGGAGCGACGGGTCGATCCAGAATGGCGTTCCGAGTGCCACCGCTGAAGTGTGTGAACTCGATTCCGGCTCGGTCGTTAACGAAGCCGGCGTCGAAGCCAACCTCGGTCTCATAGCCGCGTTCTGGTCCGAGGTCGGGGTTGCCGCGCGACGACGGCGTTACCGCCGCAGCCCCATTCGGTCCGGTGGTAGCGGTGAAGAACGGCACTGCGGAGTACGGCAGGGGAGCCTGTCCGGTCTGTCCGTAAGCGGAGCGAAGCTTCAGTGTGTTGACATAAGGCAGACGGTAGAAAGGCTCCTCGCTTACGACCCACGATGCGCTCACCTTGGGGTAATAGACTCGCTTGAAGTTGGCCCCGAAGGAGCTGTTGTTGTCAGCGCGGAGTCCGCCAGTCAGGAACATTCTGTCGCGGAATCCAAGCTGTTCCTGGCCATATACGCCAACGGTGTTGTTCTCGACCGACGTCTCTGATCCCGTTCGCGCAGATGTCGTCGACGCGATTGCCGTGAGGCCCGGTCCCGGAAAATCTTCACCGTACGCGCTGATGTACCTCGTGTTACGTCGGAAGAAATCCACTCCGTACGAGGTCGATGCCGAGAGAGCGCTGAATGTGGATTTGATGGTGCCGCCGTACGTCAGGCTCGAAAATGAATTGGCTCGCGTGAAGACCGACTTGTATCCAGAGTCAGCGTCGGTTCCGAAGAAGTATGAGAAATTTGGATCGAGGTGTACCGCCGAGAGCTCCTCGTTATCCTCCATGCCCTGATCAGTTCCCAGCGTAAGGTGGTGACTGAACCAGGTCGCCGGACTGTGCATGACCTGCACGCTGCCAGTGAATCGATTGATGTCCTGGAACATCTGGTACTGCTTGTAGTATGCTTCCGGCAGAGCGCTGTAGAACCCGTTGTTTGGGAGCGGGACGCCGGCGCTGGTGTAAAGGTTGGTCGGAGTGGCGTAATACGTCGTCCAGGTCGTCCCGCCATAGCCAGCTTCTGCTGCCAAGTCGGTGTGCCCCGTGATATATGCAAGGTTGCTCTCTACCTGAATCCGATCCGTGGGGTTCAGCGTGAAGTTCGCACGACCGCCGTAATTCTTGAGAAGATTCGTCGGCGTCACTCCGCCATCCTTCTTGTAGTTGCCGCTCACGCGATAGCGGAAAGTCGGCGAGCCCCCGCCGACTCCGATATCATATGACTGCATGCGTCCCGTCTTGAAGATGGGATTCCCGGCGTCTGACTCGCGCTTGGCGATGTTGAGCGAAACGATCTGTCCCGTGACGGGGTCGGGACCATAGTTCGTCCATAGGCGGCTATCCTGATTCGCGAACGCGTTGCTTCCGCCTCGCACCGTCAGATCCCACGACGGTTTTCCCTGCGCGCCCTTCTTCGTGATGATCTGAATCACGCCGTTCGCTGCCTCCGTGCCATACAACGTGGCCGCCGCGGGGCCCTTCACGATTTCAATGCTCTCGATATCGTCCGGGCTGAAATCATTCCACCGGGTTGTAGTGCTCGCCCCGAAGGATTGGTTCGTGGGGCCCGTTCCCTGCGCGTTGTCGACACGTATTCCATCGACGTAAATCAGCGGCGTATTTGACAGCGCAAAACTCGAGACGCCGCGAATCCTCACCGTTGCGCCCGACCCGATGACTCCTGAGTTCTGAAGGATTGTGACACCGGGCGCTCTACCGTTGATCAGATTCTGAAAGTTGTTGATCGGCGCCTTGGCGGTGATGTTGGAAGCGTCGATTTGCGTGATGTCTACGCCGAGCGTCCGCTTGGCGGTGCTGCCAGGCTGACCGGTTACAACGACCGCATCGAGGTTGGTGCTTGCCGGTTCCATGCTGACTTGGGTCTCGGTGCCGACCGACGCCGTCGTCGTCGCCATCTTATAGCCCAGCCGCCTGATCTCGAGCACCGCGCTTGTCCCGTTGACGCCGGCGATTCGGAACCGCCCGTTGGCGTCTGTCTGGCTGCCGAGGCGAGTGCCCTGCACGGTCACCTGCGCATTCGGAAGAGGAGTTTGGCCGCGGTCCAGCACAACTCCGGAGATCGTTCCACTCTGTGCCCGTGCCGTACCGGGCGTAAGCGACATCGGAGCGAGCACCAGCAGCGCCGCGGTAAGTTTAACGAATGTTCTTGTCCTGCGGCTCCCAGAATTGCGCAGGCTTTCGGGGAAATACGACGGTCGATCCATACTCAAACTCCTCGCCGAGTGTGAGAAAAGGAATATTGGGCGCCATGAATTAGGGTGAGCGGCAAAACGTATGATTGTGCATTAATTATGGCAAGAGAAAAAACCCCTCGGATTTCTCCTCGAGGGGCTTCAACAGCCACACAACAACTCGGTGTCTCTTCTATCGTCGGGTGGTTATCGCGATGACGCCGCTAATGAAAAACCGGCTCCGCAATAAGCGGAGCCGGTTTTCTACTCATTTGTGACGCTGCCCCTAGCTGCAGGCGATAGCACCGTTGCGTGCATCTGCTTCGGTCTGCGGAATCGGCAAGGCCTTCAGAAAGATGTCGCCAGGCCGTTCCTTGTTGAAATAGGTCGCGTTCAGTCGACCATATGCTCGTCTATGTTTGTGGATGTCGCGATTTATCGGGCGCCCGCTGAGGTATCAAGCGGGAGCTATGCTGTCCGGTGGCCACGGGGAGGCCCATTCAGAAATCATGGGGCCTTGGGCTTGGTTGGTGCCGTCGTCGGAGCGACCTTGCTCGTGCCAAAATCGACGATTGGTGGCGCCTCCGTTCCGGCTGCCGCCTCGAAGTAGGTTCGCGGCTTGGCGCCGGTCACCTTCGCGGTGAGAGCCTGCGGGAAGGTCCTGATATACGTGTTATAGCTCTGAACAGCCTGATTGTAGTCGTTCCGCGATGTGGCGATGCGGTTCTCCGTTCCTGTCAGCTCGTCCTGCAACCGCAAGAAACCCTGATCCGCCTTGAGCTGCGGGTACGCCTCCGCAACCACCAGCAGTCTTCCGAGCGCGCCGGTCAGTTGGTTGTTGGCCGTCGCCATCTGTCCCGGATCACCGGTTTGAATCGCGCCAGCCAGTCCAGCCCTCGCCTGAGCAACCTGGGTGAACACGGCCTCCTCGTGCTGGGCGTACCCCTTCACTGTGTTCACCAGATTCGGGACAAGATCGGCCCGGCGCTGCAGCTGCACAGAGATCTGCTGCTTGGCCTGCTGCGCGTTCTCGTCATACTGCTGTATCTGATTGTATCCGCAACCGCCCACCGCGAGGAGCAGAGGTGCGATGGCGAGTACCATTCGACGATTCATTTTCTTCAGTCCTCAGTTAATGATTGGCTACACAGAGTGCGGCCGAAACGACACCGTAATCTACCCTCGAAATTCGTCCAGATAAGCCACCAGCCTCTCCATCGCCGCCAGATACTGCTCGAGGATCGACGACGCTTTGTCCCTCGGCAGCTTCTCCGTCCCGCGCGTGTGACGAATCACCCTTACAAAAGCCTCTGGAGAAAAGCCGGCGCGCTCAGCTATGCTCAGCGTGAGCGCCTCGTAATCCTGCGATGGCACCTGACCGTGCAGCCTGACGATTCCGCGAAAAATCACCATCAGCGTGCTCAGGCTCTTTTCCAAAACATCGAGCTGAAGCGCCGAGTCGCCACCAGCGCCCATGATCGCCTGCCGTAACTGCAACAACTTTCCCATCGTCTGATGCTCGACCTGGAGCCTCAGGTCAGCCGGCTTGACGCTCACTCCGTCGACTGGCAGAGTACCATAGAGAACTCGGTGGCGCTCCAGGATATCGGCGTACTCCATTGGAAAGATGTCCGCCGAGGACTTCCATTCTCTCGTGGTGAAGGTCATCGGAGGCGGATTCCCGTCCTCCGCCCACGCCTTGGACACTGCGGCAACCGCGCGCAGCCGGTCCAACGGAAGCCCGTCGACGATCACCAGCACGTTGTAGTCGGACTTGTTCGGGCGGTGCTCGCCGGCGACCGCCGATCCGAACAGGACCACGGAGCGCAAAGCGTCAGCATACGCCATCTGAAGCTGCCTGACCAATTCATCCAGTTTCATGATACTCCCGTCCTACTTAACGCAGGCGTGATCGCGCCTGTTTCGTTTTTCATTTACCCGCCTGTTCCTTACCAGCTGGAGCCACCGCCGCCGCCTCCAAAGCCCCCACCACCACCGAATCCGCCGAATCCGCCGCCGCCGCCACCACCACCGAATCCGCCGAATCCTCCCCCGCCGCCGCTCCACCCGCCGCGTCCGCCTCCAAACCCTCCGGTCGGAATGATGATCGGCAAGCACCCCCCGCCACCGCATCCTCTTCCCTTGCCCCCGCGCCGACGCGCGTTGCTGAGAAGAAAGAGCACGACGAGGAAGATGATGAAGATCGCGAACGGCGGAATTCCACCTCCACGGCGCGTGGGGTAGTTGTCGGGACTCTGCAACAGCGGCGGCGGTGCGAGCGTGGTGTCGAGCGAAAAGTGGAATTCGTTCGCAAACCTCTGCGCCGTTCGGAGGGTCATCAACTCCAGTCCGCTACTATAGTCCTGCGCCATAAACGCGGGCGTCGCCTCTCGACAGGTCTCACCGGAGGTCGCATCGGTTATGAATCCTTCAGCGCCACGCCCAAGCGCGATGAAGCAATGACCTCGTCCATCCTTGCTCGTTTCCTTCGGCACGAGCAGGATCACCGCGCCGGCGTTCCTCGTCGGATCGCCCGGTTTCCCGGGTTTGCCCACCTTCCATTGGCGGCCGATCTGGAGCGCAACTTCCTGGACATCGCGTGTACCGATGTCGGGGAGCGTGACAATCGTCATCTCGCCCGGCGACTTCGCTCGCACATCTTCGGCGATGCGCTCCATGCGCTGCACCGCGTCGGGCCGAAGGACGTGCGCGAAATCGTTTACCAGCCCCGCTGGTCGCGGGATCTGGATGCCCTGTGGGAGAAGGAAGAGCGTTGCAGTCCGCAGCACGGCAAACAGCTTTGCCGTAGACGGAAAACCCAATAGCAATACGTTCAGGATGTACTCTCCCTTGATTTCATGGTTCGAGAGGAGGTCTATTTAGCGGATGATTCCCTTCCACGTCAACCGCCTCGGCGCCTTCGCCATTCTGGCGCTTTCGCTCGCCTGCGCTCCAGCCAACAGCAGCAAACAGGGAGCCGAGACTAGCGCAACTACGCTCAAAGACACCGCGCTTGTTTCAGCCGCCGCCGCGGCAAAGGATTCGGATGGCGTCAAAGCCGACCTCGCCCGCATTCAGGGCAATCCAGGTGCGAAGGTCTGGGTGATCGAAGTCAGCGACTTTCAATGTCCCTTCTGCAAGCAGTGGCACGATGAAACATACCCGGTTCTTCGCGACGAGTTCGTGCGCACAGGCAAGGTGCGGCTAGCATACATCAACTTCCCCCTTGCGCAGCACCAGTACGCCTGGCCCGCCGCGGAGTCGGCGATGTGCGCCGGAGCGCAAGGCAAATTCTGGGAGATGCACGACGCGCTCTTCAATACTCAGTCCAAGTGGGAAGCGTTGCCGACGCCGGCGAGCTTCTTTGATTCCCTTGCGCGCGCGCAGGGTGTCGATGCCGCGCGCTGGCGCCAGTGCGTTCAATCCGGAAAGATGAGGTCGTGGATCCAGGCCGATCACGATCGCGCGCAGAATGCGGGAGCGAGCTCGACGCCGAGCTTCATGATCGGCGACAAGATGCTCGTCGGTGCGCAGCCGATCGCGGAGCTCCGCCGCGCGATCGATTCCGCGCTGGTGAAGGGCAAGAAGCTATCGCCTTAATCACGATTAGGAGACCGTGAATTCGCTGCTGCGAGTTCCCTATGCTCTCGCGGGAAGCCTCGCGCACGCACTGGTTCGCGTAGTTCCCGGCGGTGAATCCAAGTTTCGACGCGGATTAAGCGCTCGACGCGGAATAGTCGAGCGGTACGAACTGTGGTCGTCGACATTCCGCGATGCTTCCCGGCCGCTTGTCTGGCTTCATGCACCCTCGGTGGGTGAGGCTCTTCAGGCCCAACCTGTCATCGAGCTCGTGCGCGCACGCAGGCCCGATGTCCAGATTGCGTACACGTTCTATTCTCCGAGCGCGGAGCAGTTGTCGAGGTCCATGCGAGTAGACTTCGCGGACTATCTGCCGTTTGACACATTCGCTGATGCCGACGCGATCATCGCTGCGCTCCGGCCCAGCGCGCTCATCTTCAGCAAGCTGGACATCTGGCCTGCCCTCACCGAACGGGCAGAGGCAGCGCGAGTCCCAGTTGGGGTCATCAGTGCGACCCTCGCCGAATCTTCCGGGCGCCGCGGGCTCTTCGCGCGCGCGCTGCTGGCAGACGCGTATCTCGCCATCGAGCGCGTTGGCGCAATCGATGAGGACGACGCCGAGCATTTCCGCCAAATGGGTGTACTTGCCGAGCGAATCGAAGTGACGGGAGATACCAGATATGACCAGGTCTGGGCGCGCGCTGACCGGGCGCCTTCCGCTCTCGTGCAATCGATGCGGTCGTCTCGTCCCACGCTTGTCGCCGGCTCGACGTGGCCGGCGGACGAAGAGCATCTCTTCAGCGCATGGACAAAGGTTCGCGACAAAATTCCCGATGCGCGAGTGGTGATCGCGCCGCACGAATTGACCAGGCCACACATCGCTTCCGTAGAGACCTGGGCTCGCCGAAGCAACTTCCGCCTTGCGCGCATCGACGCGCCTGACGCCTCGGACGCGGATGTCGTGCTCGTCGATCGCTTTGGGATTCTCGGTGACCTCTACGCGCTTGCAGACGTCGCATATGTCGGCGGAGGATTTCACTCCGCAGGACTGCACTCGGTGCTCGAGCCAGCAGCCTTCGGCGCGCCCGTTCTATTCGGTCCCCGTCACGACAAGAGCCGCGACGCCCGAAAGTTGATCGAAGCGGGAGGCGGTGCGGCCGTTACCGGAGTGGCCGACCTGTCACTGAGGTTGAGCGATTGGCTGGGATCTTTGCCGGCCCGCGATTCCGCGGGAGAAACAGCGCGCTCGATGGTTCAGGAGGGCACCGGCGCCGCCGAGCGCTCCTTTGCGCTGGTCAGCGCTTTACTGGGTCGGTGAGAACCGGTGCCGGGTGGATCGGCGTCCGATAACCAACCGCGTTCGCGCTCGGCTTGTGAACGAAGAACCCCTGCACGAGATGGACGCCTAGTGATTTTACCATGTCGTACTCTTCCTTTCGCTCCACGCCTTCGGCGATCACCATCGCGCCGTGCTCGTTGGCGAAGCGAACCATCGTCTCCACCAGATTCTGCTTGATGAAATTCTGATCGATGCAGTTGATGAGAGACATATCGAGCTTGATAAAGTCGGGCTCGAGGTTGGCGATCGAGCCGAGACCCGCGTACCCGCTCCCCGCATCGTCGACCGCGAAGCGATAGCCCTCATCGCGGAACTCCTTCAGGCGTCCGCGGAATTTCGGGTAATCCTTGATGGCGGTGCGCTCGGTGATCTCGATCACCACCCGCGTCGGGTCCTTCACGTTCAGCGCTTTCACGTCGAATGATGGATCGGCGAAATCCGCCGGGTCGACGTTCATGAAGAGGAGCTCGCCATCCTTGAGCAGCTTCCCCATTCCTTCAATGGCGCGATCGCGACAAAGCCGGCTCAGATCCCAGATGAGATCGGACTGCGCCGCGATCTCAAACATCACTTCCGGGCTGCGCATGCTGCGCATGGTTCCGCGGGCGAGCGCTTCGTAGCCAAAGACTTTCTGATTGTCAGTGATGACTATGGGATGGTACTCGATGTAGAGTCCGCGATTGCGCAGGGTTTCGCGCAGATCGGCGACTTTTTTCGCCTCCTCGCGGTGCTCCAGACTCTTCGAAGCGTTCGCTGCCTCGCGCATCCCTCGATAGATCTGTCTCTCCAGACGAAGCTTGGGATTGTAGACGACAAGAGCGCGCCCGACGAAGATATCGAACAGCGCCGCGATGTCCTCGCCGTGTACGCGCTCGATCTCCGACGACACTGCCTCCTTGAGTCCAGCGGTCAGATCGGTGATCTCCGCATCGGTGGCGGCGGGCGCGTCATCCTTCGGCACGTGGAAGAAGATGAAATCGTCGTCATTCGGGAACGAGACCATCAGCTTCGACGAAGCGAGCGGGCTCGTGCTGAGGAACTCACGCATGGCTTCGCCGGTAGTCTCCAGCACGCTGTCCAGCTTCTCCCAACCGTAGATTTCCTCGACCTTTGAATAGTGGTCGAAGTTGAAGTAGAGGACGACCAGCTCGCCGCGATCCTGGACTGCCTTTCTGATGCTGTCGATTGTCGCAGCCACCGTCGGCAGGCGCGTGAGCGAATCGCGCAACAGCTGATGATAGTCCACGCTCAGCGGGAAGGAGTGGTTACGGGGCCGGCGGTCGAGGCGTTCGGAGCTAAAAGTTTAATGTTCCGCTCCACGGTTGCGGCGAGCTTCGCCAGCTCGAATGGCTTCTCCACGAAATCGTCCGCTCCGGTCTGAAGAGCCTGTCTTTTATTGACCCAGTCGTCAAGCGCCGTGACCATCACCACTCGTACCTTGCGGCCAAGGGTCGGGTGTTGCTTGATAGCCCGGCAGACCTGCCAGCCGTCACGTCCGGGCATCATCACGTCGAGAAGAACGAGTGAGGGTTTTACCTCCTCGAACGCCTTCAGTGCGTCGTCGCCGTTGTAGGCGACGGTGATCGGGTAACCACGCGCCTCGAGATAATCGCGGATGATGTGCGCGTTATCCGGGTTGTCGTCGACTACGAGGATCGGGGGGTGAGCTGAATCAGCCATTGGGGACCATCTAAATGATGTTATCACCTCTGGCGGCGCAATTCGCAAGCCACGATCCGATTTCCCCGACCCGGTTCTACCCGTATTCGGCCTTCCACGAGTGGCCCGGCCTATGACGCTCTTCGCCCGGAGGATTTACTCCCCAGCCGGGCTCGGCTTGACATCTCCACGCACCGAATACAGCGTGAGGGGAGGAAACACCTCCTGAGGAACGGACAATGCGCACACCTGACACGATTGTAGTAGCGGGAAGTCTAGTCCTCCTCCCGATCTTTTCTCTCCAAGTCCTGGGCGCTCAAGCGCCGGCTCCGGCGAAATATGAAGTCGTTGGCGTCGTCGTCGATGAAGGTAAAACTCCAATCCCAAGCGCTCAGCTCGCGCTGATGCGCCAGGGAGAGCAGTCGCAAATTCTTCGATCGGGCGCGGATGGCCGGTTCTCTTTTCCCGATGTGCGGCCCGGTCGCCTCGCGCTGACCGTGCGACGAATGGGTTATAAAGCGACATCAGTCGATGTCGATATGAGTTCCACCGGCCTGGCGCCTCCGGTCGAAGTGCAGCTCGAGGAGATCGGCAGCGACATCGACGTCGTGATAGTCGAAGGAAGCAACGGACACCTCAGAGAGTTTTACGAACACAGGGCAACGAACAATTTCGGAAAGTTCTTTGAGCGCAAGGATATCGAGCGGCTCGGCCGCGGGTATGTCAGTGAGGTTCTCAGAACTGTACCGGGAGCGACTCTCGCGGGTTCAGAGCTGACCGGCAATCGGGTGTTGTTGCGCGGGTGCAAGCCCATCGTCTGGCTCGACGGTATGCGGGTTCTCGGAGCGGAGGTTGATGAGGTGGCCCGTCCCGCTGACATCGCGGGGATGGAGGTATATCCGTCCTGGGCCGGGCTGCCTCCGCAGTATCAGGATCGCGGCAGCAGGATGTGCGGCGTAATCCTGTTGTGGACGCGGAGCCAGTGATACTCGAGCCATACCCTAGGCGACGGTCGCGATAGCGAATTCGCCGCGGCTCGGAGGCAAAGAAAAGCCCCTCGATTTCTCGAGGGGCTTTTCTTTTCCCTTTCCGAAAATCTATTACGCTAGCAATCAGGTTCCGTTCTGAACGCCGCAGCTCGCACCCGGATACGTCGGGGCAACGCTCGGGTTCTTGTCCCAATACATACGAGTCTCGTAGACGTCGGCCCCGCCCATCTGTGTGACCGCCGCGTCCACTGATGCCTTGTTCACCGTGTACTCGAGAACACCATACTCGAACCGACGGGGAACGTTGGGTCGCGACGCATCGATTCCCGGAACGACAGTGGCGGGCTGGCAGGTGCGGCGCCACTCGGCCCACGCCTGTCCTCCATCACTGTAAAGCGCAACCCATTTCTGCTTCGCAATCTGAATCAGGCCCGCAGTGCCGGGTGTATAAACGACGCCCGGCCGTGTGAGGAACGTGGCGGTATTCGCCGCGCTGACACCCCACTGCGCAAGTGACTGCGTAATGCCGGCGTTGTAGTATTGCGCGGCGGCGCCCGGCAGGCCCGTAATCAGCCCACGCTCTGCTGCTTCCGCCAACGCGAAGTTGACTTCGGCCGCGGTCATCAGATATGAAGGCGTCGTCCCCCCCGCTCCTCCGAACGTGCCGTACGCAGTCTTCCCGGGGTAGAAGATCGCGCCCGGACGAGATGCGTTGATGCTGTAGTTCCCGGCCGCAGCGTGAGCTGGCGTCAGCGAGTTCGGCTGCCCGACGTACTTGGTTGGATCCGCGATGGTCGGTTGTGCGAAAATGGGAAGTCGCGGATCGTTGTTCGCCGCCAGAATGTCGACGAGTCTGTTGGACATGCGATGGTCATCGCGGCTCTTGAAGCTGTCAGACCACGGATTGTTGTAGACTCCGTCGCCCGGCCACTTGATCAACGCGTTGTCGGCGTTCGTCAGAATCAGACCGCCGGGGGCGTTGAACGCGGCCTGCATTTGCGCTGTCGCGGTGGCCGGATCGACGTTGATCAGACGCAACGCTAGACGCAGGCGCAGCGAGTTGCTGAACTTCTGCCACTTCGCCGGGCTGCCGCCATAGATTGGATCGGTGTTGCCCAGACTGTTGCTGGCACCGGTTAAATCGGTTGCCGCCTTTGCCAGCACCTTGAAGAAGTCATCATAGATGTCCTTCTGCTTATCGTACGCCGGCGAATAGCTCACCGGAGTAGCGTCCGGCGCATCAGCCTGAAGCGCTTTGAAATAGGGCACATCGCCCCAGGTGTCCGTCAGATAAGCGAACCCCCACGTCTGCAGCGCCCGGGCCGGTGCGTACGTGCCGGGATTGGCAGCCGCCGTTCCCTTCGCGATGATCTGCGTGAAGTCCTTCAATTCTCCCGAGTAGGCTCCGTTAAAGGATCCCTCGGTATCGCCAGAGTGAAGGCGGAGGTACCGATCCTCATCGTTGTACTGCACTTCGGCCAGATGCTGCGCGACCCACTCGGTCTGACGCAGATCGTAACCGCTACCCAGCCACCGAGCCACGGAGAGCCGTGCCGCGTTGGTGAATAGAGGGCCCGGAGGCGCATCTTCCGGGGCGTTTGGATTCTTGTTCAAATCGGTCAGCTTGTCCGAGTTGCACGCCGCCGCCACAAAAGCGAAAGCGAGCCCGGTGCCGACTCTTAGGATTTTGCTATTGATCATTGTTCCTTTGTCTCGGTAAGGGGTTACGGCGTGATGCGGAGGCTGAGTCCCCACACCCGTGCGTTCGGGAGTGCGGCGAACTCGATTCCCTGATAGTTGCCGGTGGTGTACGAGAACTCGGGATCGATGTTCGGAACCTTCGTCCAGGTCTTCAGGTTGCGGCCTGTCACCGCCAGGTTCACCGAGCTCGCATTGAACCGGTTCACGAAGCCACTCGGCAGGTCGACACCGAAGCGGAGCTCACGAAGTTTTACGTAGCTCGCATCGTACACGTACGGGTCGATCGCGGGATAGATCGACTGGAAATACATTTCCGAGGTGACGTTGATGGTGTTGGGTAGGCCGGTAGCCTCGTCAATTCCCTGCACGACGATCCCCGGCTTGTCCCAATCAACTTCACGTCCCAGGAGTGTCCGTGCCAACACGCCCGTGTTGTCACTGAACATGTTCGTCACGCTGTAGATATTTCCGCCACGTCGGATGTCGAGCAGACCATACAGCGTCATGCCCTTGTACGTGATAGTGTTGCCCCAGCCACCTGTCCACTTGGGCTGAATGTTGCCGAAATGGACGGTCGGAGATGCCGTCGGCTGCGGCAGGCCGCCAGACAACAAAAGATTGCCGACCGAATCCTTCACGAAGCCTTTTCCGTAAATGGCGCCGTAGGGCTCGCCAAGACGGGCTTCGATTCTTCCGTTCCACAGCGATCCGAGAAGAATGGTGCTTACGCCCGGGGCGAGCTCTGTCACCACGCTCTTGTTGCGTCCGTAGTTGAGCGTGGTGTTCCAGCTGAAACCGTTGTCCAGCTGGATCGGTGTAATTCCGAGCAGTGCATCGACGCCTTTGTTAGTGATCTTTCCGGCGTTGACCGCCTTCGAGTTGAATCCTGACGCTGGCGAGATCGGCGCGTTGAAGATCTGGTTTCTGGTGAACTTCGAGTATACGCTGCCGTCGAAGGTCACGCGTCCGTCCAGGAAGGAGAGCTCCGCTCCGAATTCGTCAGAGTGGGTGATCTCGGGCTTCAGGTCGGCATTGGCAAGCGCGTCGCTGAGTGTGTACTGAGCAAGTCCGTTGTACTTGTTTGAAAGGCCTGAGTACGTCGTCCGGAGCTGATACGGATCGGCATCGTTCCCCACCTTCGCGGTGGAGGCACGAATCTTCGCGTATGAAAGCACCCTGCCCTTGATGCCCGGCAATGCATCCGTCAAAACGACAGACGTGTTCAGCGACGGGTAGAAATAGGAATTTTTGCCTTTGGGCAGGGTCGATGACCAGTCATTACGTGCTGTCCCTTCCACCGTCCACCAGTTGTTGAGAGTGAAGGCGGTCGAACCGTACACGCTGTTCACCTGCCGGCGCTGATTGGTCTGGCCCAGAGTCGGCGTGATTGCCGCGTTCGCGACGTTGTAAATGCCCGGAACGGTAATGCCGCCGGTCTGAATGCTGGTGGTGTTGAACTGCTCACGACGGATGGAGCTGCCGCCGAGGGCATTTATCGCGAGGCGAGAGCCGAGCTGACGATCTGCGGTGAGGTGCAGGCTCGTCGTATTCTCGTTGCTGTAGTCGTTGATCAGCCGGAAAGCCCCGAAGTACTTCTGATCGACCGGGCTGCCAGTTATTTGGCCCTGCGCCCAGTCTTGGTCGATGTTGAAGCGGTAGATGTCGGAGCCTGTGCGCAAAGATGCGTTGACCCCATCAGCGATTTTGTACGTGGCCGCCGCGCTGCCGACGAATCGGTCGCGTGCATCGTTGAGCGGGTTGTCGAACTGGAGCCAGAACGGATTGTTGTGGTAGTTGTAGTTCCAGTTGTACTCGCGGGTGGAAGGACCGTTGTTCTCGGTCGCAAGGTGGCTCCGGTAAGCGCGGAGCGCTTCCATGTCAACCTGACGGCCGAACCATACGAACTGCTCCATGATGCCGTTGTTGTAGCCAACGCCGGGACGGTTCGCGCCGACGTTCCGGAGGTACTGAAGGCTTGCGTCGGTATTCCAGCGATCGTTGATCCTGAGAGCCGCGTTCAGCAGACCGTTGGTTTTGCGGAACGTGTTGTTCGGAACGTAGCCTTCGACGTTGTCAGAACCGAACGAGAGTCGAGCGTTCGCCCGCTCGGTGCCGCCGGAGACTGCTATTGTCGTGGACTTTGTGTGGCCGGTGTTGAAGAAACTCTTGACATTGTCCGGATGGGCAACCCACGGCTGCTGGAGACCGGTGAACTGATCGATGAGACGGCCGTCGAGACGGGGACCATAGCTCTGGTCGCAGCCGTCGCAATCGCCGCTGTTCTGGCCATCCACGTACTTGAACGACCCGCCCGCTCCCTGACCGTAGAGGTTCTGATAGGTCGGAAGAATCGAAGGCGTCTCCCAGGTGTAGCCCGTGTTGATGTCAGTACGCATCTTGTTGCCGGTGGACGCGCCCTTCTTCGTCGTCAGGACGATGACGCCGTTCGCTGCCCGTGATCCGTATAGCGCGGCGGCGTTTGGTCCCTTGAGGATAGACATCGTCGCGATGTCGTCGGGATTGATGTCCGCTACGGCGCTGCCGAAATCGTAGCCGCCAGCCGGGTCGCCGGCCCGCGCGCGGTTGGACAGCGCGACTCCATCGATGACGAACAGCGGCGAGTTGTTGCCGTTGATCGAATTCGCCCCCCGCAACACAATGCGGTTCGAGCCGCCCTGTGTCCCCGACCCGGTGATGTTCACACCGGAAACCTTGCCTTGAATGTTGTTGATAACGTTCAGGGTCTTGGTCTGGTTGAGGTCGTTCGTGCTCAGTTGCTGCTGCGCAGTACCGAGCTTGCTCTTCTCTCT
>JANMWS010000049.1:0-10227 GCA_031394125.1 Gemmatimonadales bacterium | reverse complement strand
CGCGAGTGAAGTGATTTACGACAAGAACACCAAGCGCGCGACCGGCGTTCGCGTGCTCGATGCAATCACCAATCAGACTACCGACTACAAAGCGCGCGTGATCTTCCTCTGCGCCTCCACGATCAACTCCGCGTGGCTGCTGATGCGATCGGCCACTGACGTCTGGCCAGGCGGACTTGGCAGCAGCTCGGGCGAGCTCGGTCACAATCTCATGGATCACCATTTCCGCGCTGGAGCACAGGGAAAACTCGAGGGAATGGGCGACAAGTATTACAACGGCCGGCGGCCGGACGGCTTCTACATCCCGCGCTATCGAAATCTTTTCGGCGACAAGCGACCCTACCTGCGCGGATTTGGTTATCAGGGAAGCGCCGGTCGCGAGGGGTGGTCGAGGGGTGTCGCCGAGATGGGCGTCGGCGCGCAATTCAAGGACGCGATGACGGAGCCGGGCCAATGGTCGGTTGGCGGCACAGCGTTCGGAGAAATGCTTCCCAATCACGCCAACACGGTTTCGCTCGATCAAACCAAGAAAGACAAGTGGGGACTGCCGGTTGTGAAGATCGATTGCGCTACGGGTGAGAACGAGCGGATGATGCGAAAGGACATGATCGCCGACATGGCGGAAATGCTCGACCAGACCGGAGTGAAGAAGGTCGAGATCTACGACGCCGGATATTTCCCGGGCATGGGAATCCACGAGATGGGCACGGCGCGCATGGGGCGCGATGCGAAAACGTCGGTTCTCAACTCACACAATCAGGTGTGGGACGCGCCCAACGTCTTCGTCACCGACGGCTCCGCGATGGTGTCGTCCGCGTGTGTGAATCCATCGCTGACGTACATGGCGCTCACCGCGCGCGCCGCGGATTACGCCGTCGGCGAGCTCAATCGCCGCAACATCTAACCGGAGAGTCGTCGATGACCGAACCTGAGAACGCGTCCGACCTCGCGCCGGAGATGATTACTCGCCGAGAGGCGATCCTGCGCGTTACCGCGATACTCGGCGGAGTCGCGCTGGTCGGCGGAACTGCGCTACTCACCGGCTGCCGAGAAGAAAATACTGACGCGCCATTCACCGCCGACGAGATCGCGTACCTCGACGAAATCGCCGAGACGATTCTGCCTCAGACCAGCACGCCGGGAGCAAAGGCGGCGAAGACGGGCGCGTTCATGGCTCTAATCGTCACCGACAGCTACAGCCCGGAAGACCGAAAGGTGTTTCGCCAGGGAATGCACAAGCTCGACAAGGCCAGCGACAAGGCTTACGGAGTTTCATTCGTGAAAGCGACGCCCCAACAGCGGCTCACGCTTCTAAATGTCGTTGATCGCGAGCAGTACGACGAAGGCGAGCGTCGAAAAGCCGAGTCGATCAAAAAGGCCGAGGCGTTTCTCTCGGAAAAGTCGACGCCAGTCGGCGACCTAAGCGCAGCGTCCGCGATCACCGCCAAACCCGCGAATCACTATTTCCGAATGATGAAAGAGCTGGCTCTGCTCGGCTACTTTACGTCGGAGATCGGCTGCACCCAGGCGCAGCGCTACGCTGAGACACCAGGTCGATACGATCCATGCATTCCGTATACTCCCGGTCAGAAGGCCTGGGCTCCGCACGCCTGATGGAAGTGTAGGGTCAAGCGTCGCTACAACGGCGCAGTAATGTTGGTGTAATGTGAACGTGAGTTTCTTCCCGCAGCCGCGCCCGTCGCACTAAAAATGCGACAATGTGGGCGCTTAACCCCACAAGGCGCATATGCGATCACTCGTTCCCATACTCCTAGTCACGTTTGGCGTCGCCTGCACCGCAAAAGACTCGGGCACAACCGCAAAATCCGATTCGACGTCAACCACTGCTTCGTCGAGCACCGAAACCGCGATCAGCTCAACAGAAACGGCTGTCGCACCAGAGGTAAATCCTCCCGGGGATATTCCTGATAGTCAGGCTTTCGTCAAATTCACGAACACCACCGGCGGTTATCAGCTGGAAGTGCCGGAAGGCTGGTCGCGCCAGGCTGTGTCGCCAGACGGCTCCGATGTCAGCTTCGTCCACAATTACGATGGGGTGAGTGTCCACGTCGCACCCGCCTCAGCGCCGCCAACCGTTGCCGGTGTGCAGGGGAATGAAGTAAAGAAGATTCAGACCTACGTTCACGCGGTCACAGTCAGCAAAGTCTCGGAGGTCAATCTGCCCGCTGGAAAAGCGGTACTCATCAGGTACACATCGAACTCCGATCCGAATGCAGTCACCAACAAGCAGGTTCGCCTGGAGAACGTGACGTACATCTTCTTCAGAAACGGAAAGGAAGCGATGCTCACGATGTGGGCGCCGCTGGGTGCGGACAATGTCGACCAGTGGAACTGGATGGCCAACAGCTTCCGTTGGCTGTGACATCTCCATCGGCCAGCTCGGCGCTATCGTCCGCCGTCCCTCCCGCGATCGAAGCGCGTGAGCTATACCGCTTCTACCACGTCGGCGACGATGAGACGCAAGCTCTGCGCGGGGTGAGCATGGAGGTGAACCCGGGCGAGATCGTCGCGGTCGTCGGTCCGTCCGGCAGCGGGAAATCGACTCTCATGGCGTGCATTGCCGGGCTCGACGAGCCGGACGGCGGCTTCGTCTACATCAACGGCGAGCGTCTCAGCCGTCGCGACGAGAAAACACGTACCGGCCTCCGCGCTCGCCTGATTGGAATCCTGCTCCAGAGCGGCAATCTGTTCGATCACCTCACGGTGCGGCAGAATGTGAGGCTGAAGATGCACCTCGCCGGCCAGCACGACGACGCGCGCGTCAGCGAAGTTCTCGAGCTCGTTGGAATTGCCTCGCGTGCCGACGCCTATCCGCCGCACCTCTCGGGTGGCGAAGCGTCGCGCGCGGGCCTCGCCGTAGCGCTCGCCCCCAAGCCTCCCATTCTCATTGCCGACGAGCCCACCGGTGAAGTCGACGCCGAGACGGAGCAGCGCATCCTTCACGTTTTCGATGAGCACCGACAAAGCGGCGGGGCGATCCTCATCGTCACCCACAGCGACGCCATCGCGGCACACGCGGACCGCATCATACGCATCGAAGACGGAAAGATCCTGAAGGGCTCGAGGTGACGGACATACTCGCCGAAGCGGTCGGTGCGAGCCGAGTGTTCGGCACGGACGGCACCAGAGTCGTAGCGCTGAAACACGCGACCTGCAGGATCCAGCGCGGCGATCGCATTGCGCTCGTCGGTCCATCCGGCAGCGGCAAGTCCACGCTCCTTCATCTTCTCGCCGGGCTCGACGAGCCCACCAGCGGTACGGTTCGCTGGCCGGCGCTTGGAGAGCGTGAGACTCTTCGCCCAAGCAAGGTCTCGTTCGTGTTTCAGACCGAGAGTCTCCTCGCGCCGCTCACCGTCCTCGAGAACATCGAGGTTCCACAACTTCTCAGCGGCTCGAACCCGACCGATGCGCGGAACGACGCTTCGCTGATACTCAGGGCTCTCGATCTCGCGGAGCTCGCCGACAAGCTGCCGGAGGAGATCTCTGGGGGACAGGCGCAACGCGCCGCCGTCGCGCGCAGCCTCATCACGCAGCCGGAGCTGCTACTCGCCGACGAGCCGACGGGTCAGCTCGATCGTCACACCGCCAAGCATCTGCTCAGCCTTCTCTTGCGCCGCATCAAGGGAACCGACACCGCGCTGGTCATCGCTACCCACGATCCGTTCGTCGCCAGCCGCATGGAGACGCAGTGGGCGATGGATCACGGGGTGCTGCGATGAAGACGATCGGCATCTGGCTCTCCGGTCTCGTGCGTCGACGTTATGGGCGAATGCTACCGGCTGTGTTGGGAGTCAGTCTCACGATCGCCCTACTCTCGATTCTTGGCATCTTCATCAACGCCAGCGCGGCGACGATGACTCGTCGCGCGCTGGGTGACGTCCCCATCGACTGGCAGATCGAGCTGACGCGCGGTGCCAACATGGACTCTGTCGTGCAGCAGCTGAACGAAACCGTGACCATGCGCGCAATGGACTCGGTTGGGTACGCCGACGTGAGCGGATTCACGGCGAAGAGTGGCGGCAACACCCTTGGCAGCACCACTCAGACTACGGGTGAAGGCAAAGTGCTTGGCATCACGCCGACGTACTGGAAGGAGTTTCCGGGGCTGCTGAGGCCAATGTTGGGAGCTGCCGAGGGAATTCTGGTGGCGCAGCAGACGGCCGCAAATCTTCACGTGTCGATCGGCGATACCCTCACCATCATCCGCATGGGGTTGCCAGCGGTGATCGCGCGCATCGACGGGATAGTCGATCTTCCCCAGGCGGACGCGCTTTTTCAGGCGATCGGTGTTCCGCCCGGGGCAGCGCCGCAGGCTCCGCCTGACAACGTGCTGGTCGTTCCGATGGATGTCTGGCACAAATGGTTCGATCAGCAGGCGGTCGTGCGACCGGGCACCGTGCGCACGCAACTGCACGTGCGGCTCGCGCACGCGTTCCCGGACGATCCACGCGATGCGTACGTCTATGTGCAGCAGCTCGCGAATAAGTTCGAGGCGCGCGTCGTCGGCAGCACGATGGTCGGTGACAATCTTGCTGCCCGACTCGATGCCGTGAGAGAAGATGCTTTGTATGCGAGAGTTCTCTTTCTTTTCCTTGGACTTCCGGGGGCCATCCTGGCGATCATCCTCACGTTCGCGGTGACCGCTACGGGTGGAGATCGCCGGCGGAGGGAGCAGGCGCTGTTGCGCGTGCGTGGCGCGACGCCGCCGATGATTCTGCGGCTGGAATCACTGGAAGCGATCGTCGTGTCTTTTCTGGCCGCGATCCTTGCGTTGATCATCACTCTGGTGGTCGTCAGCCAGATGGTGACGATCCCGCTCGCCACGCGGCAAACGGCAACGGTGGTGGTCGTCGCGCTCGTGATTGGCATTGGCACTGCGCTCGCGGCGGTGATAGTTCCCGCCTGGCGCGAAGGCCGCGAATCCTCGGTACGGATGGGCCGAGCGAGGGTGGGACGGGGCGAGGCGCCATTCTGGGAGCGGACGTGGATCGATCTGATCCTGCTGGCTATCGCGGGTCTGGTGTACTGGAGGACTGCAGCAGCGGGTTATCAGATCGTTCTCGCGCCCGAGGGAGTGGCCGCGACTTCGGTGTCTTACGGGTCCTTTATAGCGCCGCTAGCGCTGTGGATCGGCGTCGGTTTGTTGGTGACGAGAATTTTCAGGCACGGCCTGGCCCGCGGACGCGCGTTCGTGTCGCGAATGTTCAAGCCGCTCGCCGGTGCGCTGTCGCCAATTGTCGCGGCATCTGTGTCGCGTCAGGCGCGATTGATCACACGCGGTGTCGTGTTGGTGACACTCGCCTTTTCGTTCGCGGTGTCGACGGCGGTGTTCAACACGACGTACAACGTGCAGTCACGCGTCGATGCGGCACTGACGAACGGCTCCGATGTCACGGTGACGGGAACGACGCCTTATCCAGCCGGCCAGCTGCTCGATACCATCAGCAAAGTCCCGGGAGTGCAAGCGGCGAGGGCGATGATTCACCGCTACGCGTACGTCGGAAACGATCTTCAGGACATCTATGGGATCAACGCGTTGAATATTGGCGACGCCGCGGATCTGTCGAACGCCTTTTTCGCCAACAACGACGCGCGTCTGACCATGCAGAAGCTGGCCGCGCGACCTGACGGAGTGCTGCTGTCGCAGGAGACAGTGAACGACTTCCAGCTGAAGCTCGGCGACCTGGTCAATCTTCGTTTGCAGAATTCGAAGGACCATCAGTATCACCCGGTGCCGTTCCACTTCATCGGAGTGGTGCGGGAGTTTTCGACGGCTCCAAAGGACTCGTTCATTCTGGCCAATGAAGGCTACGTCGCCTCGCAGACCGGGGAGCCCGCGCGCGAGGTAGTGCTGATTCGCGGCAACGTCCCGCCGGCACAGCTGGCGAAATCGATCGAGCTGATCGCTGCCACTCTACCAGGCGCGCGGGTCACAGACCTGGGCTCCGTTCTCAAGTCGATCAGCTCGAGTCTCACGGCTGTCGATCTGCACGGGCTCACGTGGATCGAGCTGTCCTTCGCGATCCTGTTGATCGCGGGAGCGAGCGGATTGGTTCTCGGACTGGGGTTGATAGAGCGCCGCCGCGATTTCGCTCTGCTCGCGGCGATGGGCGCGAAAGGGCGCCAGCTCGGCGCTTTTCTCTGGACCGAGGGCCTGATTATTCTCGTCGCCGGCATGGGGCTCGGTTTCGCGACCGGGCTCGGCATCGCGAAGATGCTCGTGAAGGTGCTTACGGGCGTCTTCGATCCGGCGCCCCAGTCCCTGACGATTCCGTGGATATATCTGGTTGTGCTGGTTCTAGCTGGCACCCTTTCTACTGTCCTTGCTGTCCTGGTCGCGCAGAGGGTCACTCAGCAGAAGTCTCTCGAGGCGCTGCGGACTATCTAAAGCGCTAGCCACGCGCTCCCGACTCCGCACCATGGAGGTCGGGTCTAAGCGCAACAGCCTTTCTAAGGTAGACGTGGGTCTCGAGCCGCCGAGGCGCGCGCAGCTCCACTTGGACAAGCGTACGTAGACAACGGGGAAGGGATCCTTCGACGGGAATCTCACTCGCGCAAAGGAGCGGCACGCCGACCCAACCCATCTCGCGTGCGGCGAGGGCCGGGAATACTGAGCGAATATCCGGTGTTACCGTAAAGATCACGCTGACGATTTCATCGACCTCAAGGCAGTTCTGCTCCACGATGTGCTGGAGCAGCTCGCGCGTCGCCTCCGCAACCTGCTGTGGATTGTCTTCTTCGACCGACGTAGCGCCACGAATTGCATGCGTGCGTCGCCAGAGACCCGATCGCTCGGAGACGACGGCGACGAACTTCGTATAGTTGTCGCGCTGATCCTGGATGCCTTCCTCCAGGACGACTAGTCCGTACCGCTCCGCCGCGGCGCGACTGGCAATTGCCGCGCGCGAAATCTCGCCACGCTCCGCGACCTCGCGCGCCGCGCCGCCGGTGTCGAAATACTTGCTCTGTTTTATCCACGGATGTGTCTCGAAGAAGCGGCTGCATTGCGCGAGTGCGACAGGATGGCTGATAGCCGATGTCAAACTCTCGATCGTCGCGCCTCGGGGAGCGAGCAGGCAATGGCGCACTGGAACAAGCGCCTCGCCGACAGTTCGCATGTCGGGATAACCGGCGAGGGCGTGCCAACCTGCGTCGAGTCTCCCCACTATTGAATTCTCAATCGGGATAACACATGCGTCTGCGCCACCTTCCTGCACCGCGCGCACCGCGCCGGTGAATGTTGGAACTGGGATCTGCTCCACACGATGCCGCCATATCTGCGCGATCGCGCTCTCGGCGTAGGCGCCGCGGTCGCCTTGAAACGCAACGCGCATCGTCAGGTCTTGCGAGTGTTCCTCGCCGGAGGCGCGCGGTCCCGTACCCTTCCTGTTTGACGTTCCAGATTTCATCATGACTTTCCCGACTGTAGGGTTTTGCGAGTGGCTTGTCGCCGCGCAGAGGCTCTGAAAACAGAAAGCCCCCGCGATTGGCGGAGGCCCGAGTCTTCTTGCGCTGCTTCTCTACTTTACTGCGCGCGCGACCGGGGCCTCCATCGGTTGTAGCCGAAGAAGCCGTAATAGTAGCTGGCGCTAAAGAGAGTGCTCACGCGAAAAGGATAGGAGGGCGCGCTTGAAAAGTCCAGAGTGCCGTACTCGGCGTCTGGACCGCGAAGCATTCGGGCATCCACAAAAAAGAACGGGACGAGCAAAGCTCGTCCCGTTCCGCTCAACGGCGAAATCGCTACCCAGCGTCAGTTGATCTGCACGTAATCCGTGTAGTAACTGTTGCTGGCTACCGCCTGGATCCTGGCCGTCACGTTGTCGCCCTGACGGATAGAGGTCGCCGGATAGGCCTGGTTGCGGTAGACGACCTGTGTCCGGTTGTCGTACTGCACCCAATAGGTCTGACCGTTCGAGTTATCCTGGATGTTGATCTGCTGGTTCCGCGCATCGACCCCGCGAACGGTTCCGTTGATCTGTGCTACCTGGCCCTGGCCCTGCTGGCTGCCGTTGCCCATTACGCTGCCGAGTATGTTGCCCAAGCTCCCGCAAGCGCCGACCGTGAGCAGTGCCCCGCTCATGGTGAGAATTCCTAGTGCCCTTTGAATGCTCCGCATCTCCTGCTCCCGAATAAAGTCCGAGCCCTAGTAAAGCAATCAGGGTGCCTGTGGGTCGGGTTTTGTGGGCTTCGACCATTGCGTCGGACACAAGATCGGCCGGCCGGTACCTGAGGGGTTGCGCGCCAACGTCGCCAAACATTTGTCTAGTCAAGCGTCACTTCCGGGAAACCCCGTTCCAGCGAAGAGAGTGACTTAGTGGGGGCTAGATCCCGACGGGCTCGTGTTCTCGAAATAGGAACGGGACGAGCAATGCTCGCCCCGTTCCTATTACGCTCCGAAATCCCTACGCCGAGAAGTTAAAAGCCGTATCTGACCCCAAGCTGCACCTGGCGCGGATCGCCGAGCCCGTTGCGTATGGTTCCGTCGAAGTTGAAGAGCAGCGAAGCCGACGAGGGGTCGCGGAAGTTGTCGCGATTGAGAACGTTGAATACCTCGAGCATCGCTTCGAACTGCCCGTTGCGCGCCGTTCGGAATGGACGCGAAACCCTGATGTCCCAGCTCGCATACGCGTTGTCACGGCGAATCGTGTTGCGCAGCAGAATCGTTCCGTTCGCGCAGATTCTGTCCGTTGGAGACGTCGCGCGCTGGCCACTCGGCGCGTTGTTCATGCACTTCTCCGAGGTTGGCTGCGCCGAGTACCAGCTGAACCGGGTGTTGGCGTAAAAATCAAACGGAAAATGGTACAGTGCCCAGAAATTCAGCCTGTGTCTCTGGTCGCGATCGCTGTAGTTGTACTCTCGATCGAGCCGGTTTGCCTGCGCGTAGCGGAAGCTGAACGGATCACGCTCGTTGTCGTCGTCCGACTTGTCGGTCGAGAGCGTATAGTTCGCCTGGAACTGGAAATCCGGATCGGCCAGCCTGCCAAGGCCGAACGTAACGCCATTGTAGCGTGATTTGGCGGAGCTCTCGATTGTGGTGAGGGTGCTGACGCCGTTCGCGGTGCCGTTGAGGCCGCTGGTCCAAGGCGAGCCAAAGACCGCGTCGTTGCGGTTGATGAAGCGGGTGAGATTGTCCGTCGCCGCATAGGTGTAGGCAATCGACGCCGCGAGCTGTGCGAGCACTTCCTTCTCGTACCCAATCGATGCGCTCATCGTTCGCGGGTTCTTGAAATCCTTGTCGTAGACAAAGATGTCGGGACGGAACGGAGCTCCTGTGGGCGTCGGAAGCAGCGAGTTGTAGTTGGGTGGCGGACCGAGGATCCCCGTGAGAGCGCTGTTGCGGAAAATCGTCTGACCGATGGAGCCGTTGGTGCTGCGCGCGCTGGCGAGGTTGAGTCCGGGAATTCTCGCGTAGTACAGTCCGGCGCTCGCGCGCAGAACATCCTTTCCGTCACCCTTTACGTCCCACGCCAATCCCAGTCGCGGCTGGAACATCTTCATGTCCGAAGGAATCTTGCCGTCCGATGGAAATACGAAGGTGCCCTGCGCGTTGGTCACCGACTTTCCGATGAACGGCCCGAAGAAAACCTGCGACGGTGGCGTGATCGGATCGGGTTCCTTCTGTCCTTCCCAACGCAACCCGTAGTTGATCGTAAGTGTCGGAGTTGCCTTCCAGTTGTCCTGAATGAAAACCCCAATGTCCTGCTGCGGAATCACCTGAGTTCCCGCGGCCTCGACTGAGAGTCCGTTAACGCCGGCCTGCTGGAGGTACAGCAACACGGGGCCTGAAATCGACGTGCCGACCGGACAGGTGCCGGTCGTCGTCGTGACCACGAGCACTCCAGCAGGATTACTGCACTCGACGTAGCCGTTTCCAAACTTGACGTAGTTCTCGAAACCCGTGACCGAGTTGAAGATGAACCGGCCATTCGCAAAGCCCACGAATGTCTGATGCTCTGCGGTTCTGTTGTACTCAAACCCGGTCTTGAACAGGTGATTTCCCTGCACCCACGAAACGTTGTCGAGCGCCTGAATGCGCGTGTCGTACGATTTCACCGGAATGAAGAACGGCTCGCCAAACCTGAATCCGTTGGAGAAGTCCATCCCTGTGTCGGAGAATGGACGGGTCTGTCCCGGAATGATCGGCCCCGAGTAGGGACGAGGCCGGTCCTCGCGGGCAAGCTGGAATCGGAACTCGTTGTCGATGAA